>JAOPVI010000099.1 GCA_025966225.1 Mycobacterium sp.
GAGCGCCGTGGTGATCTCCGGCAGTCCCAGCCCGTCACCGCCCAGCCGCTCCGGGACGCCGAACGCGACGACGCCGCCGTCGACGAGTGCATCCCAGCTGTTGTCCCGCCCGAGTGCAGAAGTCACCACGTCGGCGACGGCCTGCTGTCCTTCGTCCGGACTGAAGTCCACCCGAATCCTCCTTGATCCTGGGAAGTTTGAGCGCTCCGTGAGCGCTTAAGCGCCGGCGCCCGTGTAGTCGACCTGCCAGTGCTTGATTCCGTTGAGCCAACCCGACCGTAGCCGCTCCGGCTCGCCGATGGGCCTGAGATCGGGCATGTGATCGGCAACCGCGTTGAAGATCAGGTTGATGGTCATCCTGGCGAGGTTGGCGCCGATGCAGAAGTGGGCGCCCGTGCCGCCGAACCCGACGTGCGGGTTCGGATCGCGAAGGATGTCGAACGAGTGCGGTTCCTCGAAGACCTCTTCGTCGAAGTTGGCCGAGCGGTAGGACATCACCAACCGCTGGCCCTTCTTGATCTGCACACCCGCCAGCTCGGTGTCCTCGTTGGCGGTGCGCTGGAACGCCGACACCGGAGTGGCCCATCGGATGATCTCGTCGGCCGTGGTGGACGGGCGCTCCTTCTTGAAGAGCTCCCACTGATCCGGGTTGCTCGCCAAGGCGATCATGCCGTGCGTGATCGAGTTGCGGGTGGTCTCGTTGCCCGCGACGGCGAGCATGATCACGAAGAAGCCGAACTCGTCGTCCGAGAGCTTCTCCCCGTCGACGTCGGCCTGGATGAGCGTCGTGACGATGTCGTCGGTCGGGTTCTTGCCCCGCTCGTCGGCCATGGCCATGGCGTACATGATCAATTCCATCGACGACTGCGCCGGGTCGACGTCGGCGAATTCGGGATCCTCGCCGCCCGTCATCTCGTTGGACCAGCGGAACAGCTTGTCGCGATCGTCCTGGGGAACTCCGAGCAGGCCGGCGATGGCCTGCAGCGGCAACTCGCACGACACCCGCTCCACGAAGTCGCCGGAGCCCTCGGCGGCGGCCGACTTGGCGATGTTCTGGGCGCGCTGCGCGAGTTCCTCCTCAAGGCGTCCGATGGCGCGTGGAGTGAATCCGCGGGAGATGATCTTGCGCAGCCGGGTGTGGTGCGGCGCGTCCATGTTGAGCATGACGGCGCGCTGCATCTCGACCGACTCGCGCGTCATCTCCTTCGGCCAGGTCGGGATGGCGCCGTTCTCCCAGCTGGAGAAGACGTCGCTACGTCGGGAGACTTCCTTGACGTCGGCGTGCTTGGAAACGAGCCAGTAGCCGTGGTCGTCGAAACCACCGGCGCCGCCCGGGATGTCGACCCAGTGGATCGGCTCGGACTTCCGCAGCTCGGCCAGCTCGGCTACGGGCAGCCCGACCAGGTTGACGTCGGGATCCAGGAAGTCGAAGTCAGCGGGAAAATTGAGGGGGGCCATAAATGTGCACTCCTAATTGCAACGTGTTCTAGTGTCAGTAAAACATGCCTTCACCGCAGATCAAAGGCGTGGCAGCATCGCAGCTTGTCAGACTTATGAAACGTGTTCTAGCCTGGCGGAATGGGTAACCCTGTCATCGTTGAAGCCACCCGCAGCCCCATCGGCCGGCGGAACGGATGGTTGTCCGGCCTGCACGCCACGGAGTTACTGGGGCTGACGCAGAAGGCGCTCGTCGAGAAGGCACGGCTCGACTCTGGCTTTGAAGCAGACATGGTCGAGCAGGTCATCGGCGGTTGCGTCACGCAGTACGGCGAGCAGTCCAACAACATCACCAGGGTGGGTTGGCTGGTCGCCGGGCTGCCGGAACACGTCGGCGCCATGACGGTGGACTGCCAGTGCGGTAGCGGTCAGCAGGCCAACGGATTGATCGCGGGTCTGATCGCGGCAGGCGCCATCGACGTCGGCATCGCGTGCGGCATCGAGGCCATGAGCCGCGTCGGCCTCGGCGCCAATGCAGGCCCCAACCGCGGAATCCTGCGGCCCGAGTCGTGGGACATCGACCTGCCCGATCAGTTCACCGCCGCCGAGCGGATCGCCAAGCGCCGCGGCATCAGCCGGGAGGACATCGACCAGTTCGGCTTCGACTCGCAGCGCAAGGCCGCGCAGGCCTGGGCCGAGGGCCGGTTCGACCGCGAGCTCAGTGCAATCGTCGCGCCCGTGCTCGACGAGAACAAGAAGCCGACCTCCGAGCGTGCCCCCGTCACCAGGGACCAGGGCCTGCGCGAAACCACGCTGGAGGGCTTGGCGGCGCTGAAGCCGGTGATAGAGGGTGGAATACACACCGCGGGCACGTCATCGCAGATCTCGGACGGCGCCGCGGCGGTGCTGTGGATGGACGAGGACAAGGCCAAGGCGCTCGGCCTGAAGCCCCGCGCTCGCATCGTCAGCCAGGCACTCGTCGGCTCCGAGCCGTACTACCACCTCGACGGGCCAGTGCAGTCGACGGCCAAGGTGCTCGAGAAGGCCGGCATGAAGATGGGCGACATCGACATCACCGAGATCAACGAGGCCTTCGCGTCGGTCGTGTTGTCCTGGGCGCGGGTTCATGAGCCCGACATGGACACGGTCAACGTCAACGGTGGGGCGATCGCGCTTGGCCATCCCGTCGGCAGCACCGGCAGCCGGCTGATCACCACGGCGTTGCACGAGTTGGAGCGCACCGACAAGAGCACGGCGCTCATCACGATGTGTGCGGGCGGCGCGCTGTCGACCGGCACCATCATCGAGCGGATTTGATGGTTCCGGAGGGCAGGAGCGAAGCGACAGGGGAATCAGTTTTGGCTCCCCAAGCCACCGAGACCGACCGCATCGCTGCCGCGCAGGCCTACATCGACGCCTTGGTCAGCCATGATGCGAGCGGCGTTCCGTTCGCCAGCGGCTGCACGCGCATCGAATTCGGCCTCAAGACCGGCTTCTCGGGAAATCACTTGCGCCGCAGCCTGAACGGCGGTCCGCAGTACCTGGTGATCCGCTCGGCGACCCAGCCAGAGTTCACGGTCGAGGGTGATCGAGTCAGGGCAAGATTCGACCTGGCGACGAAGCCGTCCATCGCCGGTCGGCGGGTCGGTGCGCACGTCGACGAGACCTTTCTGATCCCCGCCGCGGATGGTCAGATTCACCACATCCGCGCCATCGTCCGCCCGTTTCTCACCAGATAGGGTCACGACATGGCCAATCCGCCGCGCGGACTCAACTCCACGCAGACCGACGTCGCCATCAAGTTGATGTCGCGCGCCCAGACCTGGGTCATCAAGAAGACGAACGGCAAGTTCGGGGACAAGTTCCTGCGCGGCGCACCGGTCGGCATCCTGACCACGATCGGCCGCAAGACTGGTGAGCCCAGGGAGAGTCCGTTGTTGTACCTGCGCGAGGGCCAACAGGTGATCCTGGTGGCCTCCAGCGGTGGGCGCGCCAACAATCCGATGTGGTACCTGAACCTCAAGGCCAACCCGCAGATCACCTTTCAGATCAAGGACGAGGTGCTCAACCTGACCGCACGCGACGCCACCGAGGCCGAGCGTGACGAATACTGGCCGAAGCTCGACGCGTTCTACGAGGACTTCAAGAACTACCGGACCTACACCGACCGGGTCATCCCGATCGTCGTCTGCGAGCCCGTTTAAAGGGTCGCGGTCGATGCGCGCTGTCTTTCTAGGGCTCATCGTGGTGGCGTTCACCGCATCGTTGGTGGCGGCCTGCGCGTGCGATTCTGGCGACGTCGGCCAGCCCACGACGAGCCAGCCGTCCGGCGCGGCGGTCTTTCACGGCG
>JAOPVI010000122.1 GCA_025966225.1 Mycobacterium sp.
AGGACTCGTCAAGGCTCTGGTCGATGACCTCCAGTAGCGGCCACACCATGGTGTCGGGCGCCCACGGATCGTCGTGGCCGGTGCCGTCGAGCTCGGCAATCAGTGAGTGCGGATTTCTGAAATCGACACCCGCACAGACTCCGTCGCCGCCGTGACCGCGACCCAGCACGTGCGAGAGTCGTTGGGACAGCCACCGCTCGACGCCGCGCGCGGGCACGAGGACCAATTCCATGGCGAACGGGTCGGACAGCGGCTTGGACAACAGCTCGCCAAGGCTGGCGGCGAGCACGTCCGTGCGATCCGCACGGTGGAGGTGAAGGCCCATCAACGCCAGCCTAGGGCGTGCCTCCGACATCGATCGCGTGACCCGACGGGGTTTGCTCACTCGCGGTGAAACGTCATACCGCTGTGCCACAGTGAGGGTGGCAACGAAAGGAGCTCGATGCCCCAACAAACCACCACCCCCATCCTGACTGAACGGTTCGACGAGGCGCTCGCGTACGTCGCACACCTCCACCGGACGCAGCTGCGCAAGGGCGGCGACATCCCGTATCTCGGGCATTTGCTGTCGGTGTCCAGCCTGGTCATCGAGGGCGGTGGTACCGAGCCCCAGGCCATCGCAGGCCTGCTGCACGACGCCGTGGAAGACCAGGGCGGCGCGCCGATTCTCGCCGAGATCAGGGCAAAGTTCGGGGACGACGTCGCCACCATCGTCGACCAGTGCAGCGACACCGACGTCGTGCCCAAGCCGCCGTGGAAGGCGCGCAAGGAGGCGTACATCGCCCATCTGGACACCGCTTCCGACGACACGATCCTGGTGTCGCTGGCCGACAAGCTCGACAACGCCCGTGCTCTGCTCCGCGATTACCGCATCGTCGGAGCCGAACTGTGGCAGCGGTTCAGCGTCAACGACCCGAAGGAGCACCTCTGGTACTACCGGTCGCTGCTCGAGGTCTTCAAGGATCGGAACCAGACATGGCTGGTCGACGAGCTCGACCGCGTGATTACTACGTTGGAGGAGTCGATCACTCAAACGACGGGGGGCTAGCGAGCGATGCTGCTCGACGCCTCCGGTTCCGTTGGGGGCCAGGGCAACACGCCCGGCGACGCGACACGCCGGCTAGCTCCCGCTGCTGAATTCCGCTGGGAGCCCGTCGATTCCGGCCTGGATTGCCTTGATCGCGTCGGCCCGCGCCTTCAACTTGCTGGCCCGGTGCGCCTTGACGTGCAGCGTCGCCGCCGCCTCCGCTGCCACCTGTTGCGCGCGCGCCAGCACCTGCTCCGGCTCGACCAGCTCGTCGAGCCACCCAGCTGCCACCGCGTCGTCGCCGACGAACGTCGCCGCCATCGAGACGGCGCGCTGATACGTCGCCCGCGTCAGTCGCATCCGCATGATCTCGATCGCCGAAATCGGCAGCACCATGCCGATCGCAACCTCATTCGCCTGGCACTTCGTCTTTGCCGAGCCCACCCGGTGGTCGCCGCTCAACAACATGAACGAGCCCATCGCGATCGCCGGCCCGGTCGCCGCAATGATGATCGGCACCGGAAACGTCAACAGCCGGATCGACAACTCGAACCCGCCCGACAACATGCCCAACGCCGCGGCCGCGTCACCGGAGTTGAAGATCGCGAGGTCGAAGCCTGCGCTCAGCACCTTCTGGTTGCCTGCCAGCACGACGGCCTTGACTTCACCGGCTGCAGCGGCCTGCTCGGCGCGGTCGAGCGCCTCGTTGAGGTTCTGCTGCATCGCAGGCGACAGCACGTTGACCTTGCCGTCGTCGAGCGTGATCGTCGCAACGGACTCTGACTGCTCGTAATTCACGGTCATGAGCCCGATGCTACTTACCGCCGTTAAGCCAGCCTTCGGGGCCGTCGGCTAGTTCGCACCCGTGTGGTGCCTGCCCGCCACGCCCTCTTTGATCCAGGGAAAGTCCAGTTCGTTGGTCTGGTCGAACTGCGTTGTGCGCCAACGATCCTGGGTTTCCTTGATCGCACGGTTCATGCGGTCGATCTCGGCCCGGAACATCTCGGGCCTGGTCTCCTTGGACGCGTAGTGGAAGTACGTCAGCACGGTGCGCAGCAGCTCCAGCTTCTGCTTCTCCCGCTTGGCCAGATCGTGCGTCGTCAACATCTCCAGGCGCTGAACCGGCTGCAACGTCGCCCAGTCCAGCACCGCCTTGGTCTCGAACTCCTGGCGCTTGTTCCAGGACTTCGACACGCCTGCTTCGCGATCGGGCCGTGGCTTGTCGTAGTACGTCAACGTGCCGTCGAACCGCGACCGGATGTTGCCGCCGAGTTCCTCACGGCTGATCGCCGAGTCCCACACCGTTCGCCACTCTTGTCCAGGGGCGAGAAAGGTGAGTTCGCTGGGAAGGTCCAGTTCCGCGACGTCCGGTGGCCCGTCGAACTCGCTGTCCTCGTATGCCGCGACGGTCGGCGGGTTCACGAAGTCGAGCTTGATGTCATAGGCCGCCGTCGAGCCGAAGTTCCGCACGACGAGTTCGATCACGTGCCAGTCGGAGGGGTGCGGCTCCATGTACATCGCCACCTGTGGCCGCACCTGCGCGGTCTTAAGCTGGCGATTCTTCTTCACCTGGCGGTGTGTGTAGAGCAGGACGACGACGCCAAGCGCCAGCGCCGCCCATGCTGCGATGGCGAGCCATCCGCCCGAACCCAGGTGGGCCAGGTCGTCCCAACGATCCTTAATCCAGTCCACTGCGCCCTCACGTGGTCGGTCCTATCCCCCCGACATTAGCCTCGGCTGGCGAATCGCGTAAACACGTCGCTCTGCAGTTGCTAGCAAACGCTAACACGCTACCGCGGGGGCCTGCTGGGCGCAGGGTGGGTTACTCAAGCGCGGCCACGGCGCAAACATCCGCGTCCTTGCCGTCACGACAGCGGCAGTTCCACGCCCGAACTCGTCACGCTGCCGAAGACCTGCAGCGATTCGGGTTCGGTGTCGACGGGCACGTCGAAAACGACGCCCACCTCCTCCGTGGCGCCTGGCTGGATGTCGACGGTCGCGGCGCCGCTGAGGTAGAAGTTCGCTTCCGGGTCGGCGTCGTACGTCTGGCCGCCTGCGTTGAGCTTCTGCTGGGCCAGCAGGAGCGTGCTCGAGGACGTGCCATTGTTCGTGACGTTGAAGTACACCACCAGGTACATGCCCTTGGCCGTCACCTCGAGGGAGTCGCTGATCGATGACGTGATGGTGTCACCCGTGTCGGTTCTCGAGAACGTGATCGCCAGGTCGCCGTCGGTGACCTCGGCGCCACTGGCCGCAGGCGTCGAAGTCCTGGTCGAGCTCGACTTGGACTTCGTCTGCGAGCTGGAACTGCTCGCCGAGGTGGTCGACTTGCCGTCGTCCTTGATGACGAAGAAGTAGACCAGCACCAGCGCCGCGATCAGCACCACCGCCGCCACCGCGCCGAGAATCCCGAGCACCATCTTGTTGTTGCCGCCGCCTCCACCCGGCGCGCCACCGAACTGGCCGCCGGGCGGGCTTCCTGGCGGCGGGGCGAACTGCGCGTTCTCGTACGGCGGCGTGCCGTAGGCCTGGGGGGGCCATGCGTCGTACGGGGTGCCGTACGACGGAGTGGCGGGCGGCTCGTACGCCGGGGTGCCGTAGGACGGCGTGGCCGGGGCCTGGTAGCTCGGCGTCGAAGGGGTATCCCAGGACGGCATGGGCGGCGTTTCCCAACTGGGCGGCGCCGCGGGGGGCTCGTAGCTCGGGGTCGTCTCGACCGCAGGCGGCTCGACCGCAGGGGCCTCGGCGGCGGGCTCCTCGGCCGGCTGAAGCGGCGCGACACCGGTCGGCAGATTCGACAGTGACACGACGGATGTCGGCTGTTCGCTCGCGGGGAGCTCCACAGCGGGTTCCGCAGGCGCAGCGGGTTCCGCAGGGGCGGCGGGGTCCGCGGGCGGAGTGCGATGCTCGGTCCAGCTGGTGCCGTCCCAATACCGCAGGCCACCTGGTACTTCTGGGTCGGGATACCAGTCGGCGGGCGTCGGCGGTGTCGTCATCGCGGGTCCTCCCCATCACGCGCCCTTCGGGCGCTGTGAAGTTCGGACAATAGCGCAGGCCAGTAACAGCCGCGCTAATTCCCTTCACGCGAATCGGAGGATCAAGCTCCCATGACGGCGCGCCACTGGTCCAGATTGCCGGCCCGGTACACGTAGTTGTTCTGGCGCACCTCCGACAGCGTCGCGCTGGGCTCCTCCGAATACCAGTGCCCGGGGAACACCGTCGGATCACCCGGCAGCCCAGCAAGCGCCTGAAGGCTGCGGAACATGTCGTCGACGTTGCCGCCGGGGAAGTCGGTGCGGCCGCAGCCCTCGAGGAACAGGGTGTCGCCCGCGACCAGCTTGCCGTCGAGCAGGAAGCACTGGCTGCCCGGCGTGTGGCCCGGGGTGTGCAGCAGCTCGATCTCGACCGCGCCGACGTCGACCTCGTCCCCGTGGTCGTGGCCCGTCAGTTCGCTCAGCGGAATGCCGGTGACCCGCGAAACCCAGTCCGCCTCATTGTTGTTCACGTGTACGGGCACGCTGACCCGCTCCAGCAGCTCGGCCAGCCCCTTGAGTTCGAAGCCCATCATCGAACCCCCGACGTGATCCGGGTGATGGTGGCTGACGAGTACGCCGCTGAGGTGCATGCCGTCGTTCTCGAGGATGTCGAGCAGGTCGTTGGCCGCGTAGGCCGGGTCGACGACGACGCAATCACCGGTGTCGCGGTCGCCGATCAAGTAGGCGAAATTGCGCATCTGCTGGGCGATCATGTCGTTCGCCGCAAAGTCGCGTCCGGACAACAGCTGTCGGAAGTACAGGCGGTCTTGATCGTCTGTAGTAGCCATGGCCCAAGACTAGGTGCTGGCGCCAGGCCTACCGACCGAGGCTCCGTTGCTGCTGATGGGTCGGGGGTTTATCGTGGTTAGCAGGAATTATCCAGACACCTCACAGGAAGAGCGGCGACGTGACGACGGCGGACGCGGCCTCGGCAGCAGGCAGACGGGGTGTCCTTGCGCTCGTCGCCGTAGCCGCGTTGGTGCTCCTGGGCTGCGTCGCCGGAGTGGTCGTCACGGTGACCGGCGACGGAACGGCGGTCGCCAATCAGAATGTGGCGCAGGCAGGCAGCTTCGCCTACGTCGTCCGCCGCGTCGAGACCACCGACGTCATCGCCGATCCGGAATATCCGGAACACAACATCACCGCAGCCGGGCAGTTCGTCGTCGTCAAACTGACCGCCACCAATCTCTCCGGCGGCAGGCAGACCTTCCGCACGGCGTTCGACACGCTGGCCGACGGCAGCACCGAATATCAGGTCGACGACGCAGCGTGGCGTTACGTCGGCGACGCCGCCAAGGACGTCGACCCAGGCAAGTCGATCGAGGCGGCCGTCGTGTTCGACGTGCCCAAGGGCGCGAACCCGGATGCGATAGTGCTCCGCGACGCCCGATTCGCCGAGGGCGTAGCCGTCGCGCTGTGAACGGTTTGGCGACCTAAACGCCGGGAATGTACCCTCTTTAAGGCCCACGGCATGGACGAGACTTCTCGCCGGGGCCCGAAGAAGTAGTGCAGGCCCCCTTAGCTCAGTCGGTAGAGCGTTTCCATGGTAAGGAAAAGGTCAACGGTTCGATTCCGTTAGGGGGCTCGGTGGGCACCTGGGCGAGCAAAGCGACGGGAGAAGCTGAGCCTGGCTCATAGGCACCCGGCATGGCGGTGTAGCTCAGCTGGTTAGAGCGCACGACTCATAATCGTGAGGTCGGGGGATCGAGCCCCCCCACCGCTACAGAACGACAACGC
>JAOPVI010000141.1 GCA_025966225.1 Mycobacterium sp.
TCACCGGCTTCCCGTCGACGAGATAGCCGGGACCGACGGTGAACGGGCGCCGGTGGCCGTCGAAGTCCTCGAGCTCCATGCGTCCGTACTCGACGCGCACGATCGCGCCGACGTATCCGGTCTGAACATCCTCGACGACGAGACCGATCTCGGCTGCCATCTCGGTGGACCGCACCCGTTTTGGCGTGTGCGGGTTTCGGGCAAGGACGTCGGAGCCGTATCGATCGTTCACGTCAGCGAGCCTAGGAAGATCGCCATCGATAGTCCGCCGCCGCGCCGAATCCGTGACCGATCAGTGACCGGCACGCCAACTGGAGGTCGGCGTCGGTTGGCTTCGAAGGACACATCGCGTGGGCCGAGGCAACGGTCGAGGATGAGAACAGTCAGTCAGTTGGGAACCGCCGGCGCCGCCGGATGAGTCGCCGCCCCAGGGTCGGCACCGCCGGTCCGAGTGGTCGGGCGGCCGCCATTGCCGCGGTGTGCCAGATCGCGCAACTGCTCCCCCACCCCATGGGATCCGCGCACCATGGGCCGACGCGTCGCCGGCTGAGCGGCAGGCGGTGTCGGCGTGGGCGCCGAGGCGTTGGCCGAAGCTTCGCGCGCTGCCCTCGGTCCCGTCGACGCTCGGTTGGCCTTGGCGGTTTCGGCTGGCTTCTTCGCCGACGTCACCTGGCCGGTTTCCGTCACCGTTTCGGTCGGCGTCACCTGCCGGGAGACGTCCGCCTCTACGGTTTCGGTCACCTTCCTCGTTGGGGGCGCCGAGTCCGTCGACATCTGCTGGTTTCGCATCGCCTCTCCTGTCAGCGTCACCTGCTCGGTTTTGGTCGGCGTCTCCGTTGGCGTGTCGGTGGCCGGTGCCGCGAGAGTGACAGGCGCGGGAATGCTCAGCGGCGGTGGGGAGCCGATGGCGACAAGAGCGTTGTTGATGCCCTCGCCGATCGCTGCGACGAGATCGGTGGCCACCCTGACAGGATTGAGCGGTGGGATCAGCCGTGCCGGCGTAGGCTCCCACGCCGGGATGCTGCGGTCATAGCCCAGTTCCACGATGGCCCGGAAGAACGGCTCCGCCACGTCGATCAACGCCTCGGGCACCCCCAAGGTGCGCAGCGGAGCGAACAACGGCAGGTCCTGCGTCGCGAAGAAGTAGTAGCTGGTGTCGCCGTGGGTGCCCTGGAAAGCGGACGACGTCGACGCATCGGGAGCCAGGCTGACGTCGAACCCGTGCGTGTGCAGGTACACGAAGCCCAGGACGGCGTTCAGGTCGGCGACGACGTTGAGCGGATACAGCGGGAAGTCGGCAGCGCCGTCGTACTGGCGGGTGATGACGTCGGTGTGGAATTGGGTGTCGGTCGGCTCGGGGCCGTTGAACGATAGATCGAGGACCGGGACGTATAGGCCAGGGAACCGGGAATTCAGGCCGCCGTTGGGGAGATTCGTGTCACCGCCGAGCACGAACTCGATATCGGGGGCTGTGGTTCCCGCCGGATACTGTTCGGCGAGCTTGCGCTTCTCCATGACCACGACCGCAGCGCCTTGCGAGTAACCGTAGATGACCAGATGGTCGTTCCCATACTTCGTCATCGCCGTCTCGAGATCGGCGACCCCGGCCCGGAGCGACTGATCGATGGTGAGGTCGAAAAGGCCCGAGAGTTTCCACCACGGCTCATCCGGCCACGCTGGGCCACCAGGCCCGAAGAGGCTCGGATCCCCGACCGCGAGCCCCAGAAGGCGCAGGACCCCGGTGACGGGCCAATACTCCTCGGGCGTGGTCACCGGGACGTAGTCGATGTCCTGGCCCGGATGAGTCGGCGCGACGAACTGGTTTCTGACCTTCGCGATCAAGGCTGCGTCGGGCGTCGGGCAGGTGGTCCCGCACACGACCAAGGCGGTCGAGTCGGCAGACAGTTTCGCGGCCGGTGACACCGTCGAGACCGGCGCCACCGTGGCCACCACCACCAGCACTCCGACGCCGATCGACATCGTCATCTGCGTGACGGCGTGACGAGCAGCCCTCAGTCCCGGTGCAGCCGCCAATGCCCCGATGTGACCGAAGTGCTTGGCGTTACGCATCGTCGTTCCTCCGTCCATGTCGTGACAGAACGATGGCCACCGGTCGGGTCGAGTTCCGGGATGTGATGTTCCTCGCGTGGGGTGCGAAGGAGGTCAGTAGTGCACCACTGCAATTTCACCCCATCTGCGCGCTGGGATTACCTAGACGCGGTCTCGGGCTTCTCCTTGCTCCGAGGCGGCCGCCGCCTGTGGACCAACTCGCGACCGTGGACAGCCCTCGGCGCCCGCTACTCCAGCACGCGTCGGAGGTAATCCGCCGCATCGAGCGCCGGCGGTAGAGTGCGATCACCAGATACGTTGTCGGGCAAACCCTTACAATGGTGGCACGCGTATCGGCGGCTGCCGCAACCGACGCGAGGCCGACGCTCTCGGCTGGCAGGCGAAGGCCCACCCGGGTGGCGGCAGGCATCGCCCGCACCCCACGATATCGCCCTGGCATCCGGTCCGTAGCCACGTTCGTTGTGGCACAGCGACTTCAGCCGGACCGTTGGAGATCGCCAGGATGCATGTCACCTTGAGCTTCCGAAGGGAATTCGACATGGTGCTCGCACCGGACTGCCCGGATCACTACGGCGACCAACTTGCAGCGCTTCGTGCGCTGGCCGACGACACCGAGGAGTGACACCCGTGACTGAGGACCACAAGGTCGAACTGGCCGCCCTTGCGGAACGACTGAGGCGCATCGAGGACGAACGCGAA
>JAOPVI010000149.1 GCA_025966225.1 Mycobacterium sp.
GAGCTGCGCTGGCGGGGAGCCCAACGAACCCTGCTGGCCGTCGGCATTACCGAACCGATCTCCCCCGTCCTGCGCACCGCGATGCACGGCTGGGTCGGTTACCTCGACGAGATGATGATCGACCGCATCAACACCGGCGACGTCGACCGCGAGGTCCTCGTCGAGCTGGCCGCCGCCACGCTGGCGGTGACCCTGCAGTCAGCCCGGACACTGGACCCGTCGATCGAGCTGGCGCCACCGATCATCAATGCGCTCAACTCCTTCCGGGTCAACCTGGATACCACGGTGTCTTAGCCCAGACGTCCAGCCCACCAGAACGCCGACGTTTCCTCGTCCGACGCCGCTGCACTGCAAGCGAATTCGGCCCGTTGTCACACCGCAGCACCGCCGGATAACTGCCCCGCTCGGCAGCCAGGCAATCCAGTTCGGTGATCAGGTGCTCACCGCTTATGCTGCGCTCTACCATCCCGCGCCAAGGCACCGGGACGGCTCAGTTCTAGAGATTCGGCGGCGATCACATCCTGTCTCGGAGGGGAGGACTCAGGCGATGAGCGTCACATGACCCATGTCAGATCCCGTCATCGATGAGTTTCCCTAGCCGCCGCAGTCTTCTCTAGACGTACCCAACGAAATCGCCCCCCGAATGGAAGTCCCCGTGACCAGATCCAATCTTTCAATGTCCATCTCCGCCGACGGCTACGTCGCGGGGCCCAACCAAAGCGAGGACGACCCGCTCGGCGTCGGCGGCAGGGCCCTTCACGAGTGGCACCTCGGTCCCGCCAAGGACCATCCGGTCAACCGGCAGGTGATCTCGGACATGATGGACGGCATCGGGGCGACGATCATGGGCCGCAACATGTTCGGCCCGATTCGCGGCGAGTGGGGGAACTCAGACTGGAAGGGGTGGTGGGGTGCCGTCCCGCCGTACCGCTGCCCGGTCTTTGTCCTGACCCACCACGCGCGCGACGCGATCGAGATGCAGGGTGGGACTACATTTCACTTCGTCACCGACGGGATCGAGTCTGCGTACGCCCAGGCCAAGGCGGCCGCGGGCGACCGGGCCATCTCTATCGCGGGAGGAGCCTCGTGCGCCCAGCAAGCAATCGAGGCTGGACTCGTCGACGAGATCGACCTCCAAGTGAACGCGGTGATCCTCGGGTCCGGTGAGCGCCTACTAGACGGCTTCAAGGCGGGCAGGCCCATGCTTGAGCTCGTCCGCGTGCTCGATGCCCCTGGCGTGGCCCACCTCCGCTACCGCGTCATCCGATGACCCGGTCGATGTCTCGTTACTAACGATTTGCGACTAGTCCAGCGGGACAGGCTAAGCAACAACTTATCCCAGGTCATGCCGTCTCAAAGCATGCATCAAAAGTGTTGTCTCATATTGACATGTTCTGAGACTTTCTAGACGAGCTGGAGTCCTCGCCTCACTGGCCGCACTTGAACTGGAACTTGGTCGCGAACGCAGTACAACAGCGCGGAACGCTCGACGGGCGCGTGGACCTTCCATCGGTCGCCCGAAGGCTCTCGACCCTTCCAAGACCGCGTTGGCGCGGCGCATGCACGCCAGCGGTGAGTCCGCGAACACGATTGCGTCCACTCTCGGTGTCTCGCGTGCGACGGTCTACCGCGTTTTGGTCAAGAACGGCGACGAGTAGACACCCACCAGGTTCCGAACACGCGCCCGATGGAGGTGTGAACCTTGCCGCGCAAAGGCGGACCCATTTGGTGCCGACGGGTCGATCCGCGGATCGAGGGGGGCCGCTACCTCGGCGTCGACTCCCTCACGCCAGGTTCGGGTCGTGCCGATCAGGGTCGCCGATCGACCGGACCTGATGCACCACCTCAGCGGTGCCAGGGGCCCTGGCCGTGCCAATGGAACTGGTCGCGGGGTTCGCCGTCGTAATAGAAGTCGTCGTGGCAGCGGTTCCCGTCCCAGTTGAAACCCCACCCCGGATCAAAAAACTGGCCGGGGCACCAGTGATAATCCGGCACAGGCGCGGGCAAAGCCTGGGCGACGGTAGCTGCGCCCAAACTGGCGAGCCCCAAGCTGGCGGTCATTACGACTGTTGACGCTGCGACACGTGCAATGGATTTCATGTCCGCCGTCTTACCAGATGAATCCTGTTGCAAACCGGAGACTTTGGTGTGAATCGAGTAGGAATGCCGCGGGTCGTCCAGTGCCTCCGCCCTCCGAAGGTTTGACGTCCTGATCTTCGAAAGTCGAGTGCCAGGGGGTTGGGGGGTGACCCTTCCGACGCGAAACAGGACGCCTCGCACGCTACAGCGCCCGCGCTCTCTCCGGTCCGAATGCCGACGGGACGAAAGCTAAGGGTTAAGGCTAACCGGCTAAGGCCAAGGGGTTAGGGCCAATTCGGGTAGGCAGTCCGCATTGGTGCCGTCGAGGCGCACATATCCAACGGAATCAACGTTCTGGCCTCGAACTTCCAATCTCTCAAGCGCAGTCATCATCGCCAAACCCGCTGGTGTGTCGTTCGGGACGAAGAGGTCAACCGTCATGCGCCCGGTCGACGATGTCGGGCGACCGGCCGTCTGGGTACGACAAGAGCGATCCCGAGGATCACCTACTTCTCAACTCCCGCAACGGAGTTAGCGCCAAGTCAGTTTGCAGCGAGATCAGCGACGTGACCCTTGCGATCCCGCGCGCCCACTCGCGTTCCGCTCCGTCACCGCGGTCTAGGTTGGCGCCGAGTTCGGCCGCATTCAAAGGGGGACTGGTAATCCGTGCATGACTGGTCCCTGAATGGGACTCGCTCGCTCTGACAGGATTGAACCAACAGGTTTCACGTGGGATCTGAATTCAAATACCGACGTTCGGAAGGACATTCAGATGGCTCGCAAGAAGGCAAACATCGACGACTTCCTCAACGGGCGTGCCCGCCGGATAGCGGTCCTCCTGGGGGGCTGGTGTTGAACGCTATCTGCCGATGTTGCCGCAGATAATGGGTTGGAAGTAGAGCGTGGGCTGCCCATTCTGTTCGATCTGGCTGGATGACCCGAGGTGGACGTTGAGGTACCAGCCCGACGCCGGTGGGGCCTGTTCGACATTCTGGACGACTGTCGTCGTCTCGGCGGTACCGGCGGGCGAGGCCACCAGATCGTTGAGGGGGTACTGGACCGCCCCCTGAGCGTCGCACGAGCCGAGGTGGATGTGTTCGGCGTGGTCGCTTCCGGGGACGAGGCCGCTCGCGGTGGCGGCCACGGTCAGCGTCTTCTTCGACGGATCGTAGGTGAATGTCGCCGAACCTTGGGGGGCCTGGCCGGGCTGTGGCGGGGGCGCCATGGTCAGCGTCGATGCGGAAGGGGTGATGTCCGCACAGGCGATGGGCGTGTATCCGACGGACCCTGGGGCGCCCAGTTGCGCGGCCGGAGCCAGATGGATGTTGAGGAAAGTGCCGACGGCCAGCCCGGCGGCGGCTGGCTGCGAGCTGGTGACGGTGGTGTCGATCGCCCCAGTGCCGTTGGCAATCACGTCGGGGAACGGGACCAGGACAGCTCCTTGTTCTGCGCAGCTGCCCTGGTGGATGTGCATCGCGTGACTGCTGCCTGGGGTGAAGCCGGCCATCTGCAGTTTGGCGCTGAAATTCTTGGTTTGGGGGTCCCAGCTCAGTGCGACCGTGCCCGACGGTTGGTTGCCGAGGGGGACGGTGACCGGGGAAGCGGTCACCCCGGTGGTGGGGGCCGGGGCCGTCGACGGTTGCGTCGAACTCGATTTCGTCGAACTCGAGCCGCACGCCACCACCGATGCGACCACCAGCGCAGCTGCCGTCATCAACCGGATGGACATCAATGTGTGTGTGGTGGTGCTCAAGATTGCGCTCCCTCGTCCGGGCTGGCACCTTGGCGCTGACGGGGCCGATGTGGGGGGCGCCGACGGTATGAGGCTCCCGCATTCGGGTCGCCGATCCGCGAGTTGCGGTACGTCGAGGGTGAAGCAATACCAGCTGAGAATCGTTGATCCTGCTTTCAGCTATACCACCGTGCAACCCGATAGACCAGGCTCGTGGCACGAGAACGGCGACGAACCTACAAACTGATTCGGGTTGGCCGACGACACCGAAGGGCGCATCCGCCGATGCAGCCATGCGGATTCTGCTCGACTCAACCAAAGCGGCCAGGTCGAAGTGCCCCGGATATACACTCCCGTCGCAAAACTAGCGTTGTGGGTTTCTCGAAAGCCGCAACGAAAAGTATCGGGTCGCGAAGGTGATCACGACAAAGGCTTGAACCCATCCCTTAGCTCGTGAGGTCAACGGTTTCTTGGCCACGGCCGAAGACCTGCACGGTGGCTGACTTTCCTTTCAGGACATGGAATCCCCGGTAGGTGAGTCCGGGCGGTGCAGACGCCAATGCGTCGACGGTTTGGTGGGTGAGAAGGATTGCGTCGCCAATGGTTTTCGTGAGTTGCTCGACGCGGGCTGCCACGTTGACGGCGTCACCGATGAGGGTGAAACTCGAGTGGTCATCGGCGACTTCAAGCAGCGTGGCTCACTCACCATGCAGCAGGGCTTCCCATCCAATCCTGCTGCGCGGGTGCGGCATCGGGGGAACTACGTCTGGTGCGCCGTGATCTCGGGCCAGTAGGTCGGCGATCGTTTCGCGTCGCACCAGCTCGCGAAACCGTCCGCCGTGGACGGCGACCAGCGGTGGTCTGCCCACCGCGTTGTAGGACGACGCCAAGCCATGGTGGTACGCCCCAGTGCACGCAAAAGCCAGCACATCGCCGGGACGAAGGTCGGCCGGCAACAGCACTTCGCGTGCCAGCTCGTCACCGGCCTCGCAATGGCGTCCCACGATGGTCACCGATTTGACTGGGCCGAGCGCCGGGCGATTCGCCAGCGCGACCATGTACCTCGCGTCGTACAGGGCGACCCGCGGATTGTCACTCATCCCGCCGTCGACCGCGACGAAGGTCCGGCCACGGGGGCGGCTCTTCAGCGTCACCACGCGGTACACCGTGACACCGGCGCGTGCGCTAATGGCCCGACCCGGTTCGACGACGATGGTAGGACGCGGGAAACGCGCCTTGGCGCAGGATTCGTCCAGTGCGTCGTTGATCGTGGCCGCCAGGGCACGCAGGTCCAGCTCGGGATCGCCTGGCAGGTAGGGCACGCCGTGCCCCCCGCCGATGTTCAGCTCGCCGAGTGTCACGCGGTGGCGGGCCTGGATGTCGGCCATCGCGGGCACGAGCCGTCGAATCGCTTCACCGTAGGGCGTCGCGTCGGTGATCTGCGAGCCGAGATGGCAGTGCAGGCCGACCAACGTGAGCAGTTGGTGCTGCGATATCCGATGGACCGCTTCGTTGAAGTGGCCGTCGTTCAAGGTGAAGCCGAACTTTTGGTCCGACACACCGGTGTTCACGGCGCGGTGGCCGTGAATGTCGATGTCGGGTGTCACCCGAAGCAGCACCTCTTGAGGGCGCTGCAGCAGCGATCCGAGTACGGAGAGTTCGGTCAGGGAGTCCACGACGATCCGGCCAACCCCGGCCGCCGTCGCGTAGAGCAGATCGTGGGTCGTTTTCACGTTGCCGTGCAGCACGATCCGAGCGGGGTCGACCCCGGCAGCTAACGCGATGGCCAACTCACCGGGCGAACACACGTCGAGGCCCAGGCCTTCCTCGACTACCCACTGCGCCACCGTTGTGGTCAGGAGTGCCTTTCCGGCGTACACCACGCGAACCCCGGGCAGTGACGATTGGTAGTGGCGGATTCGGCTGCGGAAGTCGGCTTCGTCGAGGACATAGGACGGGGTGCCGACTGCGTCGGCGATGTCGGTCAGTGGGACACCGCCGACGCGGAGCCGTCCGGCGTGATCCACGACTGTCGTCGATGGCCAGACGGAGCGACCGGTCCGATCGGGGCGGACGTGGCGCAGGGTGGCCAGGTGATGCAGCATTGACATCTTTCAAGATTGCGTGCGGCAATTCAATGATCGCCACGGTCTTGACGGACCGCTTACGGCGTACACGCGTTCCCTAACGGAGGAGCACCCACAGCCAGGATTGCCTCGGATGGTGATGGGCCTGCTCGGGCTCATCTGATATGGGCTGACGGACCGGCAGGGGCGGTCCGGATGGCAACCGGTAACTGCCCGGGCAGAACATATTGCATAAGCATTGCTGCGGTCTGTGTAAGAAATCCGTATGGAGCAGGTCGACGGGTCCCGAGGGGCGTACATCTGAAGGAATGACACCTGCTCTAGATACAACGGATGTCGCCCCGCGGCTGGACACTTCGATTCACCTCGTGCGGGGCGTGATCTCGAGCGCTGGATGCGGAGTGCCGGCGGCGGTACTGAACGACGCTACGTTGGCGGCCTGGGTTCGGGCCCATGGCGTCACTGTCATTGCACACGATGGCGGTGAACTGGAGCTGTCACGGGACAGCGGCATCCGGCCCGCTCAGATCGTGTTCCGGTGCGGTACGGCGACCGACTCCATTCACCGAGCAGTGAGCCTTGGCGTTTCCCGTTTCACCCTCTGCACCGAACAACAGATCGTCCACTTGGGCAGATGCACGCAGCGGACCAAATACGTCTACCTCGATGACCGTTCGCCGCTGGTGATCGGAGACCGCCATTTGAAGGTCGTCGGACTGCACGGCGACGTCGACGACACCGGTGGTGCAGTGGAATGGGCGTCCGTGGCCGAGCGGCTGCTGTGCCGAACGGCGTTGCTAAAGACCTGTGGATCGCCGGTAAAACGGATCATGCTCAGCGGAGGATCAACCGAGCTCTGGTTGAACAGCCCGGCGTCGCGATTGACGTCGATAGTGCGCGCAGTCGACGACGCATTGCGGGAAGGGTGTGAACGATGGCAACTGCCACGACCCGCGGTGACGTTTGCGCCGTTGATGGTCGGAGACACAATGGCCGTGGCAGCTTGAGGTAACACCCACCCGCTTGTGTGGCGGAGTCCGCAGGGAGTCGCGGTCGTCAGCGGCTCACCTGCGCCGGGTGCCTACAATCTGCGCCCGGCCTGGTAGGTGAGATGTCGAGGGAACCCCAACCATGCTGGCCGTCCAGCACCAGGGCCCACCACTGCGCGAATGGCCGACCTTCCGGGGCGACCGGACGTGACCGAATGTCATCGGTCGCGCCGACCGGCGAATGCTGCTCGCCCCGGGCAGGCGGGCAGTGGTGCAGTTTTTTTACGCAATCCGCACGCCCACCGAATGCGCGACCGACCAGGGAGGCCGTCGTAGGCTCATGGCGATGCTGGAGAAGTCTGAGATCCGGTTCCTTCCCCTCGGCGCCCGTCGCGTGGCGTACGAGGTTCGTGGGGATGGTCCAGCGCTCGTTGCTCCGGCGTGGTGGTTGAGCCACCTCGAACTGGACTGGCAGAGCCCAGGCTATCGGCGGTTCTGGGAGGGCGTGGCGGACGGGTACACACTGATCCGCTACGACAGGCTCGGCGTCGGGATGTCGGACCGCACGGTGCGAGAGTCGGATCTGACCATCGACGCGGAAGTCGCTACGCTGCGTGCGCTCCTCGACGAACTTGGGCTCGAGCGTGTGTCACTCCTCGGCGGCTCGAGCGGGAGCTGCACCGCAATCGCCTATGCTGCAGCGTATCCGGAGCGCGTGGAGCGCCTGGTGCTGTACGGGTCGTACCCCGATGGCGCGGCGATTACGCCGCCGGGTGTGGCGGATGCAATTCTCGCAGCGGTGCGCGCGCATTGGGGGCTCGGCTCGCGCCTGCTCAGCGACATGTTCCTCGGTGGGGCCGACGCGGCGGAGCACGAGCGCTTTGCACGGTTGCAGCGGGAGGCGGCGACGGCCGAGACCGCTGCCGCGTTGTTGGATTTGGTCTATCGCCTTGACGTACGCGTGCACCTTCCCCTCGTTCGCCGACCGACGGTGGTCGTGCATCGTCGCGACGACCGCGCCGTGCCTTACCGGCTGGGGCGTGAGGTCGCGGCCGCCATTCCAGGCGCGACGTTTGTCCCGCTGCAGGGGAGCGCACACTTCCCTTGGCACGGTGACGCCGATTCCGTCGTCCGCGCGTGCCGCCAAGCGCTGGCACCGGTGCAGTCATCGCCGCGCGATGCAGACGAACCGGAGCAGGTCCTGCTGTCCAAGCGTGAGCGCGAGATTCTCGGCTGCGTCGCGGGGGGTCTGAGCGATCGTGAGATCGCAGAGCAGCTGGTGCTGAGCTCGCATACCGTTCACCGCCACGTCGCGAACATCCGTCGCAAGCTGGGCCGCACCTCGCGGACGGCCGCTGTCGCCGAGGCCGCGCGTCTGGGACTCCTATGAGATAGCCGGAAGGGGCCATCTGCGAGGGATGGCCGATCCGAGCGATGCGGGCAGGATGCCGGCGATCGTACGTTTGCGGCATGACAGAAACCACCAGCACCGAACGTCAGGCGAGCCCAGCGTCTGGGGCCTGGCTGCCGATTCTCGCCCTGGCGTACGACCCGTTTCTCTGGCTGGGTGAACTCGCAGGCATGCGCAGCCGACGAAGCGCGCTTCTGAGCAACGCCCGCGGACGCGTTGTCGAGATCGGCGCCGGAACCGGCCTCAACGTTGCGCACTATCCCGACGGGATCGCCGAGCTCGTGCTCACCGAGCCCGAAGCGGCGATGCGCCGACGACTCGCGCGCCGGCTGCGTCAGCACGGTCGCGTCGCGCGGATCCTCGATGCGCCGGCGGAGTGCTTACCGCTGGCCGATGCGTCAGTGGACACCGTCGTATCGACGCTCGTCCTGTGTACCGTCGACGACCCCGAACGTACTTTGCGGGAGATCGCACGCGTGCTCCGCCCGGATGGGCAGCTGCTGTTCATCGAACACGTGCGTGCGAGCTCGCGGTGGCTCGCGGCGTGCCAGGACAAGCTGCTCCAACCGTGGCGCCGCTTCGCAGGTGGCTGCCGGTGCAACTACCCGACCCAGGACCTGATGCGTGCCTGCGGGTTCACCATCTCGGCCGACGAAGGCGTGTGGCGCGGCATGCCGGCCATCGTCCATCCGCTCGTTGTCGGGCGAGCGGCTTGGTGAGCTGGACGGCCCAATCGGAGACGAGCGGCTCCCGCGTGGCCGCGGAGTACGCACTGCTGGCGGCACCGTAGCGTCACGTGGTTAGGTAGCGTTTTTGGCGAGGCTCTCGGTAGGCGACCACGAGGGCGCTCGCATTTCAGGCGTGACGCAATGTCGACCGGGGGAGCAAAGGAGCGGGCTGGTGAATCTCGGTCTATGGGGTGATCTCACGGTACTTGCTGCAGCGATGGGATTGGTGTTCGCCGCTTGCGTATTCGTGTACGTAAGGCGGTTGGAGAATCGCACACCCGCTCCATTGGGCGAAGAAGTGGGCGCCCATAAGACGATTCTGGCCAAGTTGCGTAAGAGCGAATCGATGTCGCAGGACGAAGTAGATTACGCGACCGAACTGATTTCTGACGCTCGATCACCGCTCGCGTACGCGATACCCGCCACCCTCTTCACCATCGGATTCTTTTATGTCGTCGGCTGCCTCTACGAGCTACACGTATATGGCGGCGCCCCGTCCTTTCGAACTTTTATCGGTGGGATCCCCATGTTGACCTCCATGAACATCGTTGCTCAGCTGCGCAGGGTCGCGCGCTTGAAAGGGCGTCTGCAGACAGTTTCGTTGACGTTGCCCAAGTCATCTGATGCGGACGACACAGTCCCAGTGGGATCCCCCTAGAACAGGGAGAGTTGTCGTTTCTCGGGGTCGTCGGAGCCGAACGACCGGGGGACCGGACGGTTGCGCACCTTCAGTGGCCACCAGAACCACCGCCCCATCAAGGCCGCGATGGACGGTGTCATGAACGATCGCACGATCAACGTGTCGAACAGCAGACCGAGTGCGATGGTGGTCCCGATCTGACCGAGAATCCGCAAATCGGCGAACACGAAGGAGGCCATGGTGGCCGCGAATACCAGGCCGGCGGCCGTCACCACCGCGCCGGAGCCTGCCATCGCACGGATGATGCCGGTATTCAAGCCGGCCCCGATCTCCTCCTTGAATCGGGAGATCAGCAGCAGGTTGTAGTCCGACCCCACGGCAAGCAGCAAGATGACGGCCAGCGCCAGCACGATCCAGTACAGGTCGATACCAAGAAGGTCCTGCCAAATCAGCACGGAAAGCCCGAATGAGGCGCCCAGCGACAGCGCCACGGTGCCTACGATGACGATCGCGGCCATGATGCTTCTGGTGATGAACATCATGACGAGCAGAATCAGGCTGAGCGCCGCGATGCCCGCGATCATGAGGTCGTACTTGGCGCCGTCCTGGATGTCCTTGTAGGTGGCCGCGGTGCCGGCGATATAGATATTGGACCCGGCCAACGGCGTGCCCTTGATGGCCTCTTGCGCAGCGTGCCTGATGGCGGCGATGTGCGAAATGCCTTGGGGGGTGGCGGGATCGCCATCGTGGGTGATGATCATGCGGGCGGCCTTGCCATCCGGCGAGAGGAACAGCTTCAGCCCGCGTAGGAACTCGGGGTTGGTGAACGCCTCCGGCGGTAGATAGAAGGAGTCATCGGTCTTCGACGCGTCGTACGCCTTGCCAAGCGCGGTGGAGTTCTGCAGAGCCGCCGCGGTCTGGTCGTAGATGCCCGAGGTGGTGGCGTAGTTCGTCATCGTCAGGTCGCGGTTGGTCTGCTGGGTCGCAATCTGAGGAGGAATCAACGCAAGCAGCTTGGGCTGCAACGCATCCAGCTTGGCGATACTCCCCGCGACGTCGGCTAGTTGGTCGGTCAGCGCATCGATGCCGTCGAGGGCGTCGAACAGCGACCGCAGCGCCGCGCAGGCCGGGATGTCGAAACAGTGTGGTTCCCAATAGAAGTAGTTCCGCAGCGGCCGGAAGAAGTCGTCGAAGTTGGCAATCTTGTCGCGCAGGTCTTGGGCCGTGGCGACCGTCTGCTGGAACGCCCTGGTCTGCTCGTCGGTTACGGCGCCGGACTGTTGTTGCAGCGCATACTGTTGCCGCAGGACGTCGATGGACTTGTCGATCACATTGACCTGATTGAGCAGATCGGCGGCGCGGGCCTGCTGAAAGGGCAGATTGTTGATCTGAGACGCGCTGCCTGCGCTGATCTGGAACGGTATCGACGTGTGGTCCAGGGGTGTGCCCAACGGACGGGTGATCGATTGCACCTGTGCGATGCCGTCGGTGTGGAAGACCGCCTTGGCGACGCGTTCCAGCAAGATCATGTCGGTGGGATTGCGAAGATCATGGTCGGCTTCGACCATCAACAGTTCGGGATTCAGGCGCGCCTGCGAAAAGTGGCGTTCGGCGGCCGCGTAGCCGACATTGGCCGGGGCACTGGCCGGCATGTAGGGCCGGGCGTCGTAACTCGTCTTGTATTCCGGCAGGGCCAGCAGGCCGATGAGGGCGATAGCGATCGTCGACACCAGGATCGGCCCGGGCCAGCGCACGATC
>JAOPVI010000409.1 GCA_025966225.1 Mycobacterium sp.
GACTACCTCGGCATCGTCAGCCGCCTCAACCGCGGCCTCGTGCACCTCCGGCGCCTCCGCGACAGCCTCAACCACCTCGTCACCCTCGACAGCACCAAGGCCCTCGGCATCCTCGGAGTCATCAGCCGGCTCCGACTCAGGCTCCGGCTCGGACTCCGGTTGCGCTACCTCGCCAGCGACCACCTCGGCATCATCAGCAGCCTCAACCGCGGCCTCGTGCACCTCCGGCGCCTCCGCGACAGCCTCGACCACCTCGTCACCCTCGACAGCACCAAGGTCCTCGGCGTCATCAGTCGGCTCGGACTCCGGTTGCGCTACCTCGCCAGCGACCACCTCGGCATCGTCAGCCGCCTCAACCGCGGCCTCGTGCACCTCCGGCGCCTCCGCGACAGCCTCAGCCATCTCGTCATCACCTACGGCACCGACCCCGTCGGTTTCCTTCTCCGCGTCGGCACCCGCGGCGGCGAACTCTTCTGCCTCGGCGATGTCCTCGGACGAGGCCGTTTCGACGCCCTCGGCAAGTTCCTCTGCCTCCGCCGCAGCTTCGGACTGTTTGTCTGGTTTCGGTTCGTCAGCTGGTTCGGCTGATTCGGCCTCGTCTTTGGCACCCGCGACCTTCGCCGCCGCGACGACGCCACTGGTGGCCTCGACCGCGGAGAGGTCGTCTACCCAGCTGTCCAACTTCTCGTCATCGGACTTCGCGTAAACCTTGCTGCGCAATGTCTTCGGATCCTCGCGCCCCTTGGGCGCAACCATGATGTAGATCACCGCGCCGAGGAAGACGAACGTCGACGTGAACGTGTTGACGCGGATCCCGGCGATGAGCGTGGCATAGTCGTTGCGCATCAGTTCGACCCAGAACCGGCCAACGCAGTACCCAGCGACATACAGCGCGAACAGCCGCCCGTGGCCCAGCTTGAAGCGGCGGTCGGCCGAGATCAGCAGCCCGAAGATCAGGAGGTTCCAGAGCAACTCGTAGAGAAAGGTCGGATGAACGGGATGGTCATACAACGGCACTCCGGTCGAGACGCCGTTCAACATGTCCAACTGGCCGCTGGCATTCCGACGCTCGAAGATCTCCAACCCCCAGGGCAGCGTCGTTTCGCGGCCGTAAAGCTCCTGGTTGAAGTAGTTGCCCAACCGGCCGATGGCCTGCGCCAAGATGATTCCAGGGGCAACCGCGTCGCCGAAGGCAGGCAATGGAACGCCATGACGCCGACAAGCGATCCACGCACCGACGCCACCGAGCGCGACGGCGCCCCAGATGCCGAGGCCACCATCCCAAATCTTCAGGGCCGCAAAGAAGCCCAACCCGTCGTGACCGAAATACGTCTTCCAGTCGGTCATCACGTGATACAGCCGACCGCCGACCAGTCCGAACGGGACTGCCCAAAGGGCCACGTCGTAGATCAGGCCACGATCGCCACCTCGGGCCACCCAGCGCCGATCTCCGATGATCAATGCAGCGACGATGCCGGCGATGATGCACAACGCATACGCTCGAATCGGCAGGATCCAGAGATGCCAGACACCCTGGGATGGACTCGGGAAACTGGCCAGAATCGTCGTGGTCACGCTTGGATCCTCTGTCGCACGCCTTCGGCGAGTTCTTCGGTCAACGACCTGATGGCGGGAATGCCTTCGGCCAATGCTGTCACCAGTGCCGACCCGACGATCACCCCGTCGGCATACGCGCCGATCTGCGCGGCCTGCTCACGCGATCGCACGCCGAGCCCGACACCGACGGGAATGTCGGACACTTCCTTCACTCGCCTCACCAGTTCCGGAGCCGCGGTCGACACGGCGTCGCGGGCTCCCGTCACGCCCATCGTCGACGCGGCATAGACGAATCCACGGGACGCCTCGACCGTCGCGGCGAGTCGCTGATGGGTCGACGACGGCGCGACCAGGAAGATCCGGTCCAACTGATGGGCATCCGAAACGGCGATCCATTCGTCCGCCTCGTCAGGAATCAGGTCAGGCGTAATCATGCCCAGCCCGCCGGCGGCCGCCAGGTCGCGCGCGAAAGCCTCGACACCCCAACGCAATACCGGATTCCAGTAGGACATGACGACGGCGCGGCCTCCGGCGTGGCTGATGGCCTCGACCGCCTTCAACGCGTCGCGCACGCGCACCCCGCCGCGCAGCGCCGCTTCGGTGGCCGCCGCGATCGTCGGGCCGTCCATTCCCGGGTCCGAGTACGCAATGCCGACCTCGACGATGTCGCAGCCGGATTCAACCAGCGCCGTCATCGCCGCGATCGAAGTCTCGACGTCCGGGAATCCCGTTGGCAGGTAACCGATCAACGCCGAGCGCCGCTCGGCACGACAAGTCTCGAAAAGCCCGGCCAGCCGATCCGTCACGAGTCCGCACCCTTGTCGTCCATCAGCCCGAACCACTTGGCGGCCGTCTCGACGTCCTTGTCACCTCGGCCCGACAGGTTGACCACGATCACCGCACCCGCTCCGAGCTCAACGCCCAGCTTCAACGCACCCGCGACCGCGTGAGCCGATTCGATGGCCGGAATGATGCCTTCGGTGCGACACAGCAGCCCGAATGCATCCATGGCCTCGGCGTCGGTGATGGGCGCGTACTCCGCACGGCCGACGTCCTTGAGGTAGGCGTGCTCAGGTCCTACGCCCGGGTAGTCCAAACCCGCTGAGATCGAATGCGATTCGATGGTCTGGCCGTCCTCGTCCTGCAGCAGGTAGGAGAACGAGCCCTGGAACGCTCCTGGCGAACCGCCGGTGAACGTGGCCGCGTGACGCCCGGTCTCGACCCCGTCGCCCGCTGCTTCGTAGCCCACCAACCGGACACCGGGGTCGTCGATGAAGGCATGGAACACGCCGATCGCGTTCGACCCGCCGCCGATGCAGGCCGTCACCGCGTCGGGCAGGCGACCGGCCTGCTCCTGAATCTGGACCCGCGCCTCCATCCCGATGATGCGCTGGAAGTCGCGCACCATGGTCGGGAACGGATGAGGTCCCGCCGCGGTCCCGAAGCAGTAGTACGTGTCGTCAGCGTTGGCGACCCAGTCGCGGAACGTCTCGTTGATGGCGTCTTTGAGGGTCTTCGAACCCGATTCCACCGAAACGACCTCTGCGCCGAGCAGTCGCATCCGCGCCACGTTCAAGGCCTGCCGCGCGGTATCGACGGCACCCATGTAGATGACGCAGTCGATGCCGAGCAGCGCACACGCAGTCGCGGTAGCCACCCCGTGCTGACCAGCCCCGGTCTCGGCGATGATGCGCGTCTTGCCCATCTGCTGCGCGAGCAGGGCCTGCCCGAGCACGTTGTTGATCTTGTGAGATCCGGTGTGGTTGAGGTCTTCTCGCTTCAGGAAGAGCCGTGCACCGCCGGCGTGCTCACTCAGTCGGGTGGCCTCGTAAAGCGGTGACGGGCGCCCCGTGTAATGGCGTTGGAGGCGATCCAACTCGTCGAGGAACGTTTGGTCGGACCTGGCCTTCTCGTAGGCGGCGGTGACGTCCTCGATCACTGCCATCAACGCTTCGGGTACCAGTCGTCCGCCGTAGGTGCCGAAGTGGCCCTTGGCGTCGGGGTCGTGCGAAGTGGGCTCTGCGACCGCCGCGCTGGCCTGCGGCAGCTCCGAGCCTGCAAAATCCGCCATCAACACACCTCTTCGCGCAGGCGACTCATCGCGCTTAGCGGGCGGGTTTCGGGCAGGAAGGATGAGTGCCCGCCGTAACGAGATCGGCGACCGCACTACGGGGGTCACCGCTGGTGACCAACCCCTCACCCACCAGCACCGCATCGGCGCCTGCGCCTGCATATGCCAGCAGGTCGGCGGTGCCGCGGACACCGGATTCGGCCACCCGGATGACGTTGGACGGCAGGCCAGGTGCGATCCGCGCGAAGCAGTCGCGGTCCACCTCCAACGTCTTGAGGTCGCGTGCGTTGACCCCGATCACCCGCGCACCAGCCTGCAACGCACGGTCCGCCTCTTCCTCGGTGTGCACTTCGACCAGTGCGGTCATGCCCAACGATTCCGTGCGGTCGATCATGGAGGCCAGCGCCGACTGTTCGAGCGCGGCGACGATCAGCAGCAGCATGTCTGCGCCGTGCGCGCGGGCCTCGTGAATCTGATATGGCCCGACGATGAAGTCCTTGCGCAGCACGGGAATCGACACCGCGGCGCGCACCGCGTCAAGATCGTCCAACGAACCGTTGAAGCGGCGCTCCTCGGTGAGCACACTGATGATCCGCGCCCCACCATCGGCATAGGCGCGGGCCAACTTGGCCGGATCGACGATGGATGCGAGTTCGCCACGGGATGGGCTGGCTCGCTTGACCTCCGCGATCACCCCGATACCCGGTTCGCGCAATGCGGCCATCACGTCTCGGGGCGGAACGGCTTTCGCAGCCCGCTCCTTGATATCGGCGAAGTCGACGAGTGCCTCGCGAGCGGCGACGTCGACGCGGACTCCTTCGATGATGGAGTCGAGCACGGTCCCCGAACTCATGAGTCGTCGATTCCCTTCGAGGCGTTTCGGGCTGTTTCCGAGCATCCGGACCGTCCCGGATGATCTTTCACGAAGGGTAGTCGCCAGTGCCTCACGGGCCGTCACCGCCCCTCGTTGTCGGAATCGTGGTCGAATCCCCGGTCGCTTCGCTCTCCCCCACCGGTCGGGTCACGTCCTTCGTCGAGTGCATCCCAGATCATCCTTTCGGACATGACGTCGCTGGTCTCGTCCGTCCGCGCGGCCTCGCGCCTCACCGCAGGTGCGACGTACTTCGTCCCAGCATCGACGGCCGAGCCGGCCTTCCTCGCGGCGCGGATGAGCAGCACGGCGGCGGCGAGTGTGCAGAGCGCAGCGATCAGGCTGAGCGTGGCACCCCAGTAGTGGCGCTGGGTGTCGACGAGGGCGGCCACGGGGAGCTGTGCCAACTCAGCCGCAGCCGCCCGGACGGCGGCATCGGGGATGACCCACAGCCCGATGGCGGGATAGGCCATGCCCGCGCTGGAAACCGCGACGAGAACCGCAAGCAGGCGCAGCGGCCAACCGCGAACCGCGAGGACGGCTACCGCCGCGGCAAGCACGAGCAGCGCGAGCGGCACCAGTGCCTCCGACCACGAGGCCCCCGTCAGGGTCGTCGTCTTGGGTTGCCCAAGGCCGTCGGATGAGGCCACGTCGACCCAGGCCATCCGGGAGCCTGCCCACAAGGCCAGCGCGGCCACGAGCAGCAAGCCCTGAGCGAGCCGGGTCATGGCTCCGTCAGAGTCTCGGCCGCGGCGATGGCGTTGAGCACCGCCTTGGCCTTGTTGGCCGCCTCGTTGTACTCGTATGGCCCGTTCGAGTCCGCCACGACTCCACCACCAGCCTGGACATACGCGGTGCCGTCCCGCATGAGCGTGGTGCGGATGGCGATCGCGAAGTCGGCGTTCCCAGCGAAGTCGAGATACCCGAGCACGCCGCCGTACACGCCGCGGCGGGTCTTCTCGACTTCCTCGATGAGCTCCATGGCCCGCACCTTCGGCGCCCCTGTCAGCGTGCCCGCCGGGAAGCAGGCGGTGACCGCGTCCAGCGCGGTCTTGCCGTCGGCCAGCTGACCCGTCACGGTCGACACCATGTGCATCACGTGGCTGTACCGCTCGATGTGGCTGTAGTCCTCGACCCGGACAGTGCCGGGCACGCACACCCGGCCCAGGTCGTTGCGACCGAGGTCGACGAGCATCAGGTGCTCGGCGCGCTCCTTTTCGTCGGCCAACAGTTCCTTCTCGAGCAGGACGTCCTCGTCCTCGCTCGCGCCGCGCCACCGAGTCCCTGCGATGGGGTGGGTCGTCGCCTTGCCGTCCTGCACCGTCACAAGCGCCTCGGGGCTCGACCCGACGATCGAGAAGTCAAGCTCCCCAACGTCATTCGGCACGTTCAACAGATACATGTACGGACTGGGATTGGTCACGCGCAGCATGCGGTACACGTCGAAGGGATCGGCGGCGGTGTCCAACTCGAAACGCTGTGAAGGAACCACCTGAAAGGCCTCACCGGCTTCGATGTCGCCGACGAGCTTGTCGACGATGGCGCTGTACTCCTCGACGGTGCGCTGCGCGCGGTGCCGCGGTTCGGGCCTGCTGAACGTCGCGACCGTCGAGGGCAGCGGCTCCCCGAGGGCCGTGGTCATGACATCCAGCCTGGCGATCGCATCGTCATACGCTCGGTCGACGTGTTCGTCGGTCGCGTTCCAGTTGACCGCGTTGGCGATCAACGTGATAGTGCCCTCGTGGTGGTCGACCGCGGCGATGTCGGTGGCCAGCAGCAGCAACATGTCGGGCAACCCGAGATCGTCGACCACCCGCTCGGGCAGCCGTTCCAGCCTGCGCACCATGTCATACGCGAAGAATCCGACGAGCCCGCTCGACAACGGCGGCAGACCAGGCAGCGTGGCCGTTTCCAACACGTCGAGCGTCTTCCGCAGGGCCTCCAACGGATCACCACCGCGCGGCGCATCCTGGGGCGTCGTGCCCAGCCAGTCGGCGTGCCCGTCGCGCACCGTCAACGCCGAAGGCGCACCCGCCCCAATGAACGACCACCGCGACCAAGAGCGCCCGTTCTCTGCCGATTCCAGCAGGAACGTGCCAGGACGGTTGGCCGCCAACTTGCGGTACGCCGATAGTGGGGTCTCGCTGTCGGCGAGCACCTTTCGCGTCACCGGCACCACGCGGTGCTCGGCGGCCAGCGTGCGGAACTCCTCACGCGAGGTGACGCCTGCGAGGTTGGAGGTCGGGACGGCGGGCTGGAGCGCAGTGACCGGGGATCGTTCTTCCACGGATCAATCCTCCCAGACCGGTGGCTGCCGACCCACAGTCCGTCAGGGGTAGCGTGACACCAATGAGACGTGGTGACCAGGTTGCCGAGTTCGAACTGCCAGATCAGGCGGGTGCGCAACGCAGCCTGACCAGCCTGCTCGCCGACGGGCCGATCGTATTGTTCTTCTATCCCGCGGCCATGACGGCGGGGTGCACCAAGGAAGCGTGCCACTTCCGCGACCTGGCCTCCGAATTCGCCGCCGTCGGGGCCAGTCGCGTCGGCATCTCGACCGACGCCGTCGAAAAGCAGGCCAAGTTCGCCGATCTGCAGAAGTTCGACTACCCGCTGCTCTCGGACGCCGACGGCACCGTTGCGACACAGTTCGGCGTCAAGCGTGGGCTGTTGGGCAAGCTGATGCCCGTCAAGCGGACCACGTTCGTCATCGACACCGATCGCAAGGTGCTCGACGTCATTGCGAGCGAGCTCAGCATGGACTCCCACGCCGACAAGGCGTTGGAGGTGCTGCGCCAGCGTCAGCGCGCATGACGGCCCAGCGAGAAGCGAAGCTGGATCGCGCATGACGCAGCCCGTACTGGAACTGGCGGACGTCACGTTCCGTCGCGACGGCAAGCAGATCATCGACGGGATCTCGCTGACGGTGCACGCGGGCGAGCACTGGACGCTGCTCGGTCCCAATGGCGCGGGTAAGAGCACACTGCTGGGTTTCTGTGCGGCCGTGACCTTTCCGACGTCGGGTACCGTGCGCGTACTCGGTCAGCAGATGGGTCGTGTCGACCTGGCCCGACTGCGTCACTCCATCGGCCACGTCAACCCACGGCACCGTTTGCAGTACTCTCTGACCGTGCGCGAGGTCGTGCTCACCGGTATCACCGCCACCATCGACCTCCCCATGCGATGGACGCCGAGCACGGCTGACCTGGACCGTGCGGACGCCATGGTCGGGTCAGTCGGTCTGACCCGTCGGGCCGATGATCAATGGACCACCCTGTCGCAGGGCGAGCGCGGCCGCACACTCATTGCGCGGGCCCTGATCTCGGGCCCTCGACTGCTGCTGCTCGACGAGCCCACCACGGGTTTGGACGTGGCCGCCCGCGAGCAGTTCCTGGAGACGATGGACTCGTTGGACGACACTCACCCCGACGTGGCGTCGATTCTGGTCACCCACCACCTCGAGGAACTGCCGACGACCACGACACACGCGTTGCTGATCGCCGAGGGTCGCACCGTCGCATCCGGGGCTGCGCGTGACGTCGTCACCACCGAGCACGTGAGCGCGGCGTTCGCGCATCCCGTTCAAGTCGGATACTCCGACGGGCGCTGGACTGCCCGCGCCAAGGCGACCCGCATCGACGTGTAGCTCGACGCGCTAGAGCTGGGCGCGAGCCTAATACTCCGGCCCAAGCAGCAGGTCGGCATCGAAACAGGCATGGGCTCCGGTATGGCACGCCGCGCCGACCTGGTCCACCTCGAGCAGCACCGTGTCGCCGTCGCAGTCCAATCGCACCGAATGCACGTGTTGCGTATGCCCAGACGTCTCGCCCTTGACCCAGTACGCGGCGCGCGAACGCGAGTAGTACGTCGCCTTGCGGGTCGCCAACGTGCGCGCAAGGGCTTCGTCGTCCATCCACGCCACCATCAGCACCTGGCCGCTGGCCCGCTCTTGCGCCACCGCGACGAACAGTCCATTGGCGTCGCGCTTGAGTCGCGTTGCGATCGTGGGGTCCAACGAAGCGCTCATCTGTGCCCTCTGCTTTTCGCACAAGCGCTCATCGCACCACGATCCCTTCTGCTGCCATCGCCGCCTTCACCTCACCGATCGTAAGCTCGCCGAAATGAAAGACGCTGGCAGCCAACACCGCATCAGCGCCCGCGTCGACCGCAGGGGCGAAGTCAGCCACCCCGCCTGCGCCTCCGCTGGCGATGACGGGCACGCTGACCGCCGCGCGTACCGCACGCAGCATCGCGAGGTCGAAGCCCGCCTTGGTGCCGTCGGCGTCCATCGAGTTGAGCAGGATCTCGCCGACCCCCAGTTCGGCTCCGCGAGCGGCCCATTCGACCGCGTCGACGCCGGTCCCCCGGCGTCCACCGTGGGTGGTGACCTCCCACCCCGACGAAGTCGGTGCCGAACCCACGGGAACGGTGCGCGCATCGACCGACAGCACGATGCACTGCGAGCCGAACTGGCGGGAGAGTTCCGCGAGTAGCTCCGGCCGGGCGATGGCCGCGGTGTTCACCGAAACCTTGTCGGCCCCCGCCCGCAACAGCGTGTCGACGTCGGCCACCGACCGCACTCCGCCCCCGACGGTCAACGGAATGAACACCTGCTCGGCAGTGCGGCGCACGACCTCGAGCATCGTGGCGCGGCCCGACGACGACGCCGTCACGTCGAGGAAGGTCAGCTCGTCGGCGCCCGCTGCGTCATATGCAGCCGCTAGTTCGACGGGATCCCCGGCGTCCCTCAAGTTCTCGAAGTTGACGCCCTTGACCACCCGGCCGTCATCGACGTCGAGGCAGGGAATGACCCGAACGGCGAGGCCCTCGTGGTGATTCATCGGTAGTCGTCCGGGTTGCCCACCGAATTGACGATCTCGAGAAGCTCGGCGTGCACGCCGGGTGATCCTGCGAGGGCGGACCGCGACGACGGGGTCCACGGGTCACCGACCAGATCGGTGACGACGCCACCGGCTGCCCGCACCAGCGCAACGCCCGCCGCGTGGTCCCAGACGTGGTGGCCGAAGCTGATCGCGCCACCGAGCGCTCCCGCCGCGGCGTAGGCCATGTCGATACCGGTGGAGCCGTGCATGCGCATTCGGGAACATCTGCGACTCAGCCGTTCCAGCGTGGCCAATCGGTAGCGGCCAGGGAACTCACCCCGCGATTCGATGTTGAACGTGCCGATTCCGACGACGGACTCCGACAGCTTCCGCGCGGTCAGGGTCGGACATGCAATGCCGTTGGCGTACAGTGATTTTCCCACTACGGCGGTGTAACGCTGATCGGTGAACGGCAACCAGGTCAGCCCGAGCACGGGTTCACCCGCCCGTAGCAGCCCAAGCAGAATCGCCGCCATCGGCAGCCCCGCCGCGTAATTGAACGTGCCGTCGATGGGATCGAGAATCCAGACGAGCTCCGAATCGACCGGGGCACCGCCGAACTCCTCGCCGTGAACTCCGATCCCCGTCGCGGTCTGCAATGCCTCGACCACCTGGCGTTCGATGGCCAGGTCCACCTCGGTGGCAAAGTCGTTGCCGCGCTTGGTCACCGCCGACTTCGCCCGATGACCCAAGATGAATGGCTTGGCCGCGTCGTCCAGGATCGCGGAGGCCACCGTGACCAATGCGTCGAGGTCGGCGTCGTCCAGTGCCATCAGACCTACTGGCTCACTGCGGCGAGCGCCTCGGGCAGCGTGAACCGTCCCGCGTACAGGGCCTTACCGACGATCGCACCCTCGACCCCGCGGTCGGTCAGCGTGGCGATGGCCCGCAGGTCGTCGAGGCTCGACACTCCACCGGATGCGATCACGGGGGCCGCCGTGCGTTCGGCGACACCCACCAGCAGCTCGAGGTTGGGCCCGTTGAGGGTGCCGTCCTTCGTCACGTCGGTGACGACGAACCGCGAGCAGCCTTCGGCGTCAAGGCGTTCCAGTACCGGCCAGAGGTTTCCACCGTCTGTCTCCCAGCCGCGACCACGGAGGCGGTACTCGGCCCCTGGCACAGAAGGGTCGATCTTCACGTCCAGCCCAACTGCCACCTTGTCTCCGTGTGCGGCGATCATCTGCGCGCACCACTGCGGGTTCTCCAGCGCGGCGGTGCCGAGGTTGACCCTCGCACACCCGATGGAAAGCGCAGCCGTCAGCGACGCGTCATCTCGGATGCCGCCCGACAGTTCGACCGCGACGTCGAGTTTGCCGATCACCTCGGCCAGCAGGTCATGGTTGGACCCACGCCCGAACGCGGCATCCAGATCGACGAGGTGAATCCACTCGGCCCCGTCGTTCTGCCAGCCCAGGGCTGCGTCCAGCGCGGAGCCGTAGTCGGTCTCGCTGCCTGCCACGCCCTGAACGAGGCGCACGGCCTTGCCGTCGACCACGTCGACGGCCGGCAGAAGTATCAATGGTGCGTTACTCACTATCAGAGCCCCTCAACCCAATTGGCGAGCAGCGTCGCGCCTGCGTCGCCGCTCTTCTCCGGATGAAACTGTGTGGCTGAAAGCGCGCCATCCTCGACGGCGGCCAGGAACGGCACGTGGTGCGTCGCCCAGGTCAGCAGCGCGTCCGCGTCACCTTCCCACTGCTGTGCGGCGTACGAGTGCACGAAGTAGAACCGGGTGCCGGGGTCGAGTCCCTTGAACAACTCGCTGCCCGGCGCCGCGTCGACGACGTTCCAGCCCATGTGCGGGATCACCGGCGCGTCGATCCGCACCACCGAACCCGGCCACTGACCGCAGCCCGTGCTCTCAACACCGAATTCCACCCCCCTGGCGAACAGGATCTGCATGCCGACGCAAATGCCAAGCACCGGACGGCCGTTCGCCAATCGGTCGGCGATGATCTGGTCACCACCCACTGCACGCAGCCCCGCCATGCAGGCCTCGTAGGCGCCGACTCCCGGCACCACGAGACCGTCCGCGGCCGCCGCGGCCGCTGGATCTGCCGTCACCTCGACCCGGGCACCGACCCGCTCGAGGGCACGCTGCGCCGAGCGGAGGTTGCCCGAGCCGTAGTCCAGGACAACCAGCGACTTCTTGGTCACAGGCTGCCTTTGGTGGACGGCACGCCCGTCACGCGAGGGTCGGGTTCGACGGCCTGTCGCAGCGCACGCGCGACGGCCTTGTACTGAGCCTCGGTGATGTGATGCGGGTCGCGGCCGTAGAGCGTGCGCACGTGCAGCGCGATGCGGGCGTTCATGGCAAGCGACTCGAACACGTGCCGGTTGATCACCGTGTGGTACGGCACCTCGCTGCCCGCAATCGTGCTGTGCAGCATGTGATCCGGCTCGCCGGTGTGCACGCAGTAAGGGCGCCCGGACACGTCGACAGCGGCGTGCGCAAGGGTCTCGTCCATTGGGATGAAGGCGTCGCCGAACCGGCGGATGCCCTTTTTGTCGCCCAGCGCCTGACCGAGCGCCTGGCCCAACACGATCGCAGTGTCCTCGATGGTGTGGTGCCCTTCGATCTCGACGTCGCCCTTGGCGTGCACCGTCAGATCGAAGCTGGCGTGGCTGCCCAGCGCGTTCAGCATGTGGTCGTAGAACGGGACGCCCGTGCTGATGTCGGTCTTTCCGGTGCCGTCGAGGTCGATTTCGACGACGATGTCGGATTCCTTGGTCTTGCGTTCGACGCGGGCACGGCGGGTCACGATGCTCCTCGGAGGTGCTGGGCGGCGTCCAGGATGGACGGGTCGAGATCGGTGTCAGCCAGCCGGGAGCTGACGTCGAGCAGCGCGTCGTTCTCCTCCGCCAGGCCGGTGGTGGCACGCAGGAACCCGGGGATGCCGACGTCGCGAATCAACACGCCGTCGTCCAGGTAGCGCTGCCACGACGCGGGGGCATCGGCGAACTCGCCGAACAACACGAAGTTGGCGTCGCTGGGAATGACGTGGAAGCCCATGTCCGCCAACGCGTTCGTCACCCGGTTGCGTTCGGCGATGAGCAACGCGACGCTGCCGAGGGTGTCGTCGGCGTGCCGGAGCGCGGCCCTGGCGGCGGCCTGGGTCAGGGAAGAGAGGTGGTACGGCAGACGCACGAGCAGCAGTGCGTCGATGACGGCGGGATCGGCCACCAGGTAGCCGAGCCGGCCGCCGGCGAAGGCGAACGCCTTGCTCATGGTTCGGGTGACGACCAGCTTGGTCGGATGGTCGGCGAGCAAGTGCACGGCGCTGGGTTGCGACGAGAACTCGCCGTAGGCCTCGTCGACGATGACGATGCCCGGCGCGGCCTCCAGCACCCGGCGCAAGTCGTCGATCGAAACGCTCTGTCCGGAAGGGTTGTTGGGGCTGGCGAGGAACACCACGTCCGGGCGCCGGTCGTTGATCGCCGTGACCGCCACGTCGACGTCGAGGCCGAAGTCGGTTGCCCGCGCAGCCTCGAGCCAATCGGTCTGTGTGCCGTCCGAGATGATCGGGTGCATCGAGTACGAGGGCACGAACCCAATGGCGCTGCGGCCGGGGCCGCCAAAGGCCTGTAGCAACTGCTGCAGGATCTCGTTGGAACCGTTCGCCGCCCACAGATTCTCGGTAGCGAGTGCGACACCCGTCTGGCCGCTCATGTAGTCAGCCAGGTCGGCGCGCAGCTGGACCGCATCCCGGTCCGGGTAGCGGTGCAGGTCGGCGGCCGCATCGCGGACCGAGGCCGCGACGTCGTCGACCAGAGCCTGTGTGGGCGGGTGCGGGTTCTCGTTGGTGTTGAGCCGCACCGGAACCGTGAGCTGAGGCGCGCCGTAGGGCGACTTTCCACGCAGGTTGGTGCGTAACGGAAGATCGTCGAGGGTGACTCTCGTGTTGGTCACCTTTCGAACCTCCGACGGACGGCCTCGCCGTGGGCAGGCAGGTTCTCGGCCTTCGCCAGCGTGATCACATAGCCGGAGACGTCCTTCAGCGCCGCCTCCGTGTAGTCGACGACGTGGATTCCCCGCAGGAACGTCTGCACGGACAACCCGCTGGAGTGGCGCGCGCATCCGGCCGTTGGGAGCACGTGATTGGAACCCGCACAGTAGTCACCGAGGCTCACCGGCGACCACGCCCCCACGAAGATCGCACCGGCAGCGCGGATCTGGTTGGCGACCGCGGGTGCGTCAAGGGTCTGTATCTCGAGATGCTCGGCGGCGTAAGCGTTTACCGTCCGGATCCCGGCTTCGACGTCGTCGACGAGCACGATGGCCGACTGGCGTCCCGTCAGCGCCGCGGTGACCCGCTCGCGGTGCAGAGTGGTCTGCAGCTGAGCGGCGACCTCGACGTCGGTGGCGTCGGCGAGTACCTCACTCGTCGTGACGAGCACGCTGGCAGCCATTTCGTCGTGTTCGGCCTGGCTGATGAGGTCCGCCGCGATGTGTACCGGGTCGGCGGAATGGTCGGCGAGGATCGCGATCTCGGTGGGACCCGCCTCGGCGTCGATGCCGACCTGCGAGCGGCAGATCCGCTTCGCCGCCGTCACGTAGATGTTGCCCGGACCGGTGATCATGTCGACCGGCGCAAGCTCGGTGCCATTTCCCGGCGCTCCGCTTTCCCCAGTGCCCTCACCCGGCGCTCCGCTTGCCCCAGTGCCATCACCCGGCGCTCCGCTTGCCCCAGTGCCATTTCCCGGCGCTCCGCTTGCCCCAACGCCGTCGGTGTCAGTGCCACCGAAGGCGAGCAGCGCGACGGCCTGAGCCCCGCCGACCGCCCAAACCTCGTCGACGCCGAGCAGCGCGGCGGCCGCGAGAATCGTGGGGTGCGGCAGTCCGCCGAACTCGACCTGAGGTGGGCTGGCGATCACCAGGGAATCCACTCCAGCGGTTTGCGCTGGCACCACGTTCATCACGACGCTCGACGGGTATACGGCATTGCCGCCCGGCACGTAGAGGCCCACGCGTTCGACGGGTACCCAACGCTCGGTGACCGTCGCACCGGGGGCAAGCGTCGTGGTGGTGTCCGTGCGCCGCTGATCGGCGTGCACCCGCCTGGTGCGGTCGATGGCAACCTCTAGCGCCGCACGCACGTCGGGCCCGAGTTCGGCGAGCGCAGCGGCTAGCTTGGCCACGGGGACGCGGACGGTAGCCGGCCGCACGCCGTCGAACGTCTCGCCGTATTCAAGGGCGGCGACGGCACCACGGGCCATGACTGCATCGACGATGGGACGTACCTTGGGGAGGACGGAGTCGACGTCGACACCGCCGCGCGGCAGCACGGCTCGAAGGGCCGCCGTCGACAGCTGTTGGCCCCGGAGATCGATGCGGGCCATCGCGACATCCCTACCAGCAGACGAGGCATTCACGCCGTCTATTGTCCCAGAGCAGTACAAATCGAATTCGGGAGCCGCCATGTCCACGTCATCGTCGAGGCAAGACCACCCAAACAACGCCCCAGGCGTGCCCATGATCATTCCGGTATGGCTGGAGCGCTTCCAGATCAAGTACGTGAACCCGATGCTCCGCCCGTTGTCGAAACGGATGCCGGGCTTCGCGGTGATCAAGCACCGTGGCCGCACGTCGGGCAAGGAATTCGAGACCATCGTCACCGCGTACCGCAAGGACAGCGTGCTGGCGATCGGGCTGGTTCACGGCAAGACCAACTGGGTCAAGAACGTGCTGGCTGCAGGCGAGGCCGACATCCACGTTGGGCGCAAGGACCTGCACCTCACCAACCCCCGCGTGCTGCCCGCGGGCACCGTCGATCCGACGTTGCCGCGGGTTCCTCAGATGCTCGCCAAGCGCCAAGGCACCTTCGTCGCCGACATCGCGTGAAACTCGTTTGAGCTGACCTTCCGTCAGCTGCGAGACTGTGGGCCATGGCGTGGGAAGTGTGGCTGACGTTCATCGGAGCGGCCGTCCTGATCGCGGTGTCCCCTGGTGCTGGCGCAATCCAGTCGATGGCCACCGGCCTGACTCACGGCGTGCGTCGCGGCTATTGGAGCATCCTGGGCCTCGAGCTCGGCCTGATGCTTCAACTCGCGCTGGTTGCGCTGGGCTTGGGCGCAATCGTGACCGGCTCGATCGTGGCGTTCAACGTCGTCAAGTGGGTGGGCGTCGCCTACCTCCTGTATCTCGCCGTACGGCAGTGGCGAACCGCGCCGCGCGACCTCCGGGAGCAGCTCGACACCTCCGCCGACGGTGGACGTGCCGCGCTCGTCGTACGCGGCTTTCTCGTCAATGCCACCAACCCGAAGGGCCTGGTGTTCTTCCTCGCCGTGGTGCCGCAGTTCGTGGTACCGACCACACCGCTGCTCCCCCAGTACCTGGCGATCGGCGCGACGATGGTGGTCGTCGACATGGTGGTGATGGGGCTCTACACCGCCCTGGCGGTGCGGCTGCTGCGCTGGATGCACACTCCGCGGCAGCAGACGGTCGTCAACCGCACCTTCTCCGGCCTGTTCGCCACCGCCGCGGTGGTGCTGTCGTTGGTGCGCCGCGCCGCGACCGCGTGAGCATCACTCGCTGCGAGTGAACACCGCCTTGCCGGTCATCGCCGGCCATGCGGTGTCGGCTTCCTCCCACGGCACGACGCGCTCGACGACGGGTCCGAGATCGCTTGTCGTCGAGAGCAATTCGAGGATCTCGGGGATCACGTTCCGTGCGTTCACCCGGCTGGTGACGAACCGCACGCCCCTGGTGTACATCGCGAGCAGCGGGAGCTCGACCGGCTGCAGGTAGAGCCCGGTGTCGGTGCACACGCCGTCCGCCCACGTGGCGCGCAGGGTCGCCGACAGCAGGTCGGGATCGGCCGTGGTGTGGACGGTGACCGGGTACGGGCCCCAGGACCTGTCGGGCTTGGACCGGTCGTGGACGGCCGCGCCCAACTTCTCGGCGATGGCGAGGCGCCCCGCGTCGGCGCTCCGCACTTTCCTGTCCTCCGACGCATCCCCCTCCGACATCGTCTGCCGCTGGATCGACCTATCGGCCGACGGACTGCAGGGCGATCAACGCGACGGCTGCCCGATCGAGCCGATCGCAACGGAGTCCGTTCACGCCAGCCCCGTCGTGCGAGCGGCCTCGGCGCGTGCGTTCGAGGGGTGGTGCGCAGTGGTCGCCGAGCGACTGACCGCCGACGGATGGTCAAGCGACTCGGCCATGGGGACCGCGCAGGCGGTCATCGCCCTGATCGAGGGCTCGCTGATCCTGTCCAGGATCGCCGGTGACCGCGCCGCACTCGATGCGGCGAAGGGCGCGGCGCGCACGCTGCTCAATCAGGCGCCGACCGGCAGCTGACCGCCCGGCTATTTGCAGGCTTCGGTGATCCTCACGTTCAAGGCGTCGGCGTGGCTCAACCGGGCCGCTTGATCGGGGTCGGTGTTCAACGCGCCCGCAATCGAGGCCGCACCGATGTCCATAAGGGTGTTGCCGAAGTCCCGGACGTCGGTGGCCAGTTCGGTCGGCGTCGCCGCATCCAATCGACTGATCAGGTACTGCCCACCGTTTGACAACGCCAGGCGGGCGTTCGCCGCGACGGCAAGCGACCCCGTGACGTCGGCATCACCACCGGGACTCTGGAGGTTGGTGTTCAACGAGACACCCTTGCGAACCAACTCCGTCGCAGCACAAGTCGCGGCCTTCGCATCGGCCTGTTGGCCCGCGCTGTAGCCGGCTTCGGCGGCGGGCTTCAGGAAAGGCCGGAACGCCGCCCACCCCGCCAGCCCGAGCGCCGCAAGCGCAACGATCAACGCGACGACGGGCACCACCCCTACCCGCCGCTGTGCACGCGGTGAATTGGCGGTCGGCAAGGCCTGGGTCGGTTGATCCTCGTTGGTCGACATGCGCAGGATGCTAGCCGGTGCCCGAACCTTGCCCGACGCGCAAATTGATCGATGACGCTGTGTCCGTCTTACTTACACAATCCTTCGATGGCACCGTTCTGACCGTCCGCCTCGCGAAGACGTGCCCCCTGAGCCGGATCCGTGTTCGGGATGCCGGCGATCGCATTGGCCCCGATGTCGATCAGATTGTTGGCAACGCCACGGTCCGCATCGCCCAACGCAAATCCTAACCACGATCAAGCGCACGGTCGGAAGGAACGGCAACCGCATATCACCTCGGGTGCAAGTCAATTACAGAGCACTGCAACCCGTTCGCTGGCCAACTCCGCTTGCTGTAGCCGGGCGGCCTGCTCCGGGTGATCGTTGCCGACCCCCGCAAGAGCGCTCATCGCGATGTCTTCCAACAACTCGGCGAATGCGCGGACCGCCTCGGCCAGACGTGGTGGCGTGGCCGGGCTTAGGCGACGCAGTAGATACGTACTGCCGGCCGACATCGCCAGCCGCGCATTGGCTGCTACCGCCGCGACCGCCACCGGGTCGTCACCGCCACTGGCATGGGTCTGCAACGACACGGCCCTGCGGACGGTGTCGAAGGCAGCCACCATCCGCGCTTTGGCGCGCGCAGCGTCCTCGGGAGTAGCTGCAAACTCGTCCGCTCGTCCGTGCCTCGGCTCCGACATATCGGGACTGTAAGCGCATCCGCCGACCCGTTCAGGAGTGTCGGCAATCCGCCATGTCTGAGTGGGCCAATCCGAGCGCGGATGCGCTAGCGCTTTCCGGGAAGGGGCCAAGTGTTCAACGGGCGACGCAAGCGTCGGCCGATTAGATGTCGAGCCCAATGTCGAGTACGCGGACGGAATGCGTCAGTGCGCCGACAGCCAAATAGTCGACACCGGTGCCCGCGTAGTCTGCAGCGGATTCCAATGAAAGACCGCCTGACGACTCGAGTTTCGTCGCAGGGGACTTCGCGTCTCGACGCTGTACGGCGATCTGGGTCTGCCACACCGGGAAGTTGTCCAACAGCACCAGTTCGACGTCTTCGGCCAGCACCTCGTCGAGTTGCTCGAGCGAATCGACCTCCACCTCGCACGGCAGCTCCGGCGCCACCTCGCGGACCGCACGCAACGCGGCCACCACCGAACCAGCCGCGGCCACGTGGTTGTCCTTGATCAGCGCCGCATCGCCGAGCCCCATCCGATGGTTCACGCCGCCGCCCACCCGAACCGCATACTTCTGCAGGGCCCGCAGCCCGGGCAGTGTTTTGCGGGTATCCCGGATTGCCGCCTTCGTGCCGTGTACGGCCTCGACCCACAGTGCGGTCGCCGACGCGATACCGGACAGGTGGCAGACCAGGTTGAGCATGGTGCGCTCGGCGGTCAGCAGGCCTCGCGTGTCCGCGCGAACCGTCAGCAGCGCCTCGCCCGGCTCGAGCCGCGTGCCGTCGTCGACCCGATCGACCACCGAATAGTTCTCGGACCCAAGCACTTCGTCGAGCACCAGCAACCCGATGTCGATGCCAGCCACTACCCCGTGCTCCCTGGTGACCAACGCAGCAGTGACCGTGGCGTGGGCGGGCACAGTCGCCAGCGTCGTCACGTCGGGGCCGTAGCGCTGGTCTTCGTCCAAGCCCCGAGCGATGACCTCGCGGGCCTCTGCAAGCTCGTCGTCAGTGAGTTTCATCAGCAGGTCGCCGCCAACGAAGCCACGGACGCCACCGACACCACGCTGCGCGCCTGATCGGGATCGGTGTCGAGGTAATCCGAACGGTGATGACATCCGCGGCTTTCGGTGCGGGCCAACGCCGCAGCGGCGACAACACCCGCCGCGGCGGTCAGCGCCACGTCCTCTAGATCGGTGCGGCTGGCCAGTCGCCGATCCGTGGCCTGCGCCAGCAGGTCCTCCAAGCGGCGCAAGCCCTCCGCGTCGCGTACCACGGAAACGTCGCGTGACATCGCCCGCTGTAGCTCGGCACGTGGCAGAGCGCGCCGAACCGGTGCCTCGACCGCCACCGCGCGGGACGGGCCTGCGTCGACAGCGTGCTGGGCGGCGGCCACCCCGGCCCGGTTGCCCACCACCAGGCCTTCGAGCAGGCTGTTCGACGCGAGCCGATTGGCGCCGTGCATGCCCGTGCGCGCAACCTCTCCTGCGGCGAACAACCCCGACAGCTCCGTGCGACCGTGCACGTCGGTGACGACGCCACCGCAGCTGTAGTGCGCGCCGGGGACGACCGGAATCAGTTGCCGGGTCGGGTCGATGCCTGCGGCCAGACATGCGGCGGTCACCGTCGGGAAGCGCGCCGCGAAGCCGGGGATCGAACGAGCGTCCAGGTAGACGCACGGATCCCCGGTCTGCGTCAGCCGGGCATCGATGGCCGCGGCCACCACGTCGCGTGGGGCCAGGTCACCCATCGGATGAACGCCCGCCGTGACCGACTCACCGTGAGCGTCGACCAGCACCGCGCCCTCGCCGCGGATGGCCTCGGTGATCAGTGGCCGCCGGCCTCCGGCGTTGCCGTCGAACAGCATCGTCGGATGGAACTGGATGAACTCGACGTCGCTGACCCCGACGCCCGCCCAGAGCGCCAACGCGATCCCGTCACCCGTCGAGCCCTCCGGATTGGTGGTCGCCGAATAGAGGTGGCCGAGGCCGCCGGTGGCGAGGATCACCGAAGGCGCGTGCACGACGCCGAGTCCGTCCTCGTTGCGCACCAACACCCCGGTGACCGCGCCCGATTCGTGAAGCAGTTGCAGCGCAACGTGATTACGCCGAATGTCGAGTGTCGCCGCAGCCCGGTCCAGCGCCCGCTGGACCTCTGCGCCGGTGGCGTCGCCGCCGGCATGAATGATGCGCCGCCGCGAATGGCCGCCCTCGCGGGTCAGCGCCCACTGCCCTGGTGCCGATTCGTCGAATCGCGCTCCGTCGTTGACCAATTCGGCGACTGCTGCGTAACCGTTGGCGACGATCGACGTCACGGCCTCGGGATCGCACAACCCGCCGCCGGCCGCCAACGTGTCGGCGACGTGCGTCTCGATGGTGTCATCGGTGTCGGGTACGACGACGGCAATGCCGCCCTGCGCATAGAAGGTCGCCGTCTCTGCGGCCTTGCTGAGCACGATTACCCGATGCCCGCGACGGTGCACGGCGAGGGCGGCCACCAGTCCCGCGACACCAGTACCGACGACGACGACGTCCGCGCGCTGCTGCCAGTAGGCGGCCCCGCCGCAAGCTGACGTCATATCCCGAGTCGCTGCGCTCCTGCCCTCCGGCGTCATATCCCGAGTCGCTGCGCTCCTGCCCTCCGGCGCCGAGCGTGTCATTCTCCGCCGCCAGGCTGACCGATCTCGATCATGCGTTGCACGCTGGCGCGCGCCAACCGCGCCGTGTCCAGATCGACGTGCACCTCGTCGGCCCCCTCGATGAGGCAGCGCAGCAGCGCCGCCGGGGTGATCATCTTCATGTACTTGCACGACGCCCGGTCGTTGACGGCCAGGAACTCGACGTCGGGTGCGGCCCTGCGCAATTGGTGCAGCATCCCGACCTCGGTGGCCACCAGCACCTGACTGGCGGTGGTCTCGCGCGCGGCGTCCAGCATGCCGCCCGTGGACAGGATCTTCACCCGCTCCTTTGGTACCGCACCTTCGCCCGCGAGGTAGAGCGCCGAGGTGGCGCAACCACATTCGGGGTGTACGAACAGGTCGGCTCCGGGATGCCTGCGGGCCTTCTCGGCGAGCTCGTCACCGTTGATGCCCGCGTGTACGTGGCATTCGCCAGCCCACACGTGCAGGTTCTTGCGACCGGTGATCCGCCGGACGTGTGCGCCGAGGAACTGATCCGGGCAGAACAACACCTCGCGATCGGCGGGTATCGACGCCACCACCTCGACGGCGTTGGACGACGTGCAGCAGATGTCGGTCAGAGCCTTCACCGCGGCCGTGGTGTTGACGTAGGAGACGACGACGGCGTCGGGATGGTCGTTCTTCCAGGCCTGCAGTTCATCGGCGGCGATCGAGTCCGCCAACGAGCATCCAGCGCGTTGGTCGGGAATCAGCACGGTCTTGTGGGGGCTCAGGATCTTGGCAGTCTCGGCCATGAAGTGGACCCCGCAGAACACGATGGTGTCTTCAGGCGCCCCTGCTGCGATGCGGGACAGGGCGAGCGAGTCACCGACGTGGTCGGCCACGTCCTGAATCGCGGGCAGCTGGTAGTTGTGCGCGAGCAGTGTCGCACCACGCTGCGTGGCGAGCCGACGAACCTCGGCGGCCCACTCCTCGTCGGCGATCACGCCGCCGTAGCCGGTGGGACCGTCAGTGATCTGCGCGGCCCATCCATGTCGTGACTCCGCGGTGCGGTCCAACACCGTCATTGCCGTCTCCTTTGATCCGACGAGGTTTTCGACTTATGATCGAAAACATGCCCAATCGTAGCACTGACCACGAAGTGCTCGCCGTCGTCTTCCAAGTTCGGCAGCTCGCGACCCGAAACCCGCAGCTGAGCGTGCTGTTGTGGGAGCGCGCGATGGAGCCGGAACGTGGTGCATGGTCGCTGCCAGGCGGCCAGCTGCGTCACGACGAAGACATGACGAGTTCAGTTCGGCGTCAACTCGCCGAGAAGGTCGACCTGCGCCAGGTGACCCACCTCGAGCAGCTCGCGGTGTTCTCCGAACCGGAGCGGGTGCCCGGAGCGCGCGTGATCGCGTCGACGTTCCTTGGACTGTTGCCCTCCCCCGCCATCCCCGAGCTTCCGCCCGACACCCGCTGGCATCCGGTGGACGCGTTGCCCCCGATGGCGTTCGACCACCGTCCGATGGTGATCAACGCCCACGCCCGGCTCGTCGCAAAGCTGTCGTACACCAACATCGGATTCGCTCTTGCACCAAAGGAATTCGCGCTCTCGACCTTGCGCGACATCTACAGTGCCGCCTTGGGGCACCCGGTCGACGCCACCAACCTGCAGCGCGTGCTCGCCCGTCGCGGCGTGATCATGCCGACCGGAACCACGGCCAGATCGGGTCGCAGCGGCGGCCGTCCGGCCGCGCTGTACCGATTCGCCGAGAACACCTACCGCGTCACCGACGAGTTCGCCGCGCTACGCCCGCCGACCTAACGTGACCCCAAATTGGTTTTTAAGGTTTCGCTAAGAGACAATGCCGGGATGGATGTTGGCAATGCGGCCATGTCGGCCGATCCCGAATGGATCGGCCAGGCGCCCCACGAGGAGTTGCGGCGCAAGTCACGGCCGGTATTGCCCCACGCTGATCCGTTCTATCCACCGCCCCCCGGGTTCGAGCATGCGCGGCCTGGCACGGTGCTGCGTTCCCGCGGCGTCGAACTGGCGTTCCTGGGCCTCGTCCCGCAGAAACTCGTAGCCACTCAGCTGCTCTACCGCACCACCGATCTCAACGGGTTGCCCCAGGCGACCGTCACGACGGTGATCGCTCCCACCGAACGCACCACCGAACGGCCCTGCCCGATCGTGTCGTACCAGTGCGCGATCGACGCCGTCGCCGCGCGGTGCTTCCCGTCGTATGCGCTCCGACGCAGCGCCAAGGCGGTGGGGGCAGTCGCACAGTTCGAGTTCCTGCTCATGGCTGCGGCGCTTGCGGAGGGCTGGGCGGTTTCGGTGCCCGACCACGAAGGCCTCCAGGGCAGCTGGGGCGCGCCGTACGAGCCCGGCTACCACGTCCTAGACGGGCTGCGCGCAGCGCTGAACCACAAGCCGCTCAACCTCTCTCGCGAAGCGCCAGTGGGACTCTGGGGCTACTCCGGCGGTGGATTGGCGACCGCCTGGGCCGCCGAGGTACAAGCCGACTATGCGCCGGACCTCAACCTCGTCGGCGCGGTGCTCGGCTCACCGGTCGGCGACCTCGGACACACCTTCCGCAGGCTCAACGGCACGTTGTTCTCCGGACTGCCCGCGATGGTCGTGGCGGCGCTCTCGCACGTCTACCCGGGGCTGGAACGGATCATCTCCGAGCACGCCACCGAGGACGGCAAGACGATGCTGAAGAGCATCGAGCAGATGACCACCGTGGAAGCCATGGTGCGGATGGTACGCAAGGACATGGACGACCTCGTCGACTGGCCGTTGCAGCAGATTCTCGACACACCAGAGGTGCAGCACGTCTTCGACAGCATCAAGCTCGGTACCAAGGCGCCAAGCATTCCCGTCCTCATCGTGCAGGCGGTACACGACGAGCTGATATCCGTCGAGGTAATCGACGAACTCGCCGCCGCATACATCGCCGGCGGAACCGACGTCACCTACCACCGCGACGCGCTGAGCGAGCACCTACTGCTGCATCCGCTGTCCGCGCCGATGACGCTGCGGTGGTTGCGCGATCGTTTCGCAGAACGGCCGCTCACCGATCACCTGGCGCGCACGAAGTGGCCGACGCTGCTCAATCCGTCGACCTACCGAGGGCTGCTGCGACTGGGTCTGATCACTGCGAAGGTGATGACGGGTCGACGGGTAGAGCGCCGGCCGCTGTCGGAACTGGATCAATAGCCCCGAAGAAGGTCGGCTCGATCGGCGGCCACGCACCGAGGTCGTCGCGCTTGGCCGAGAGCGCACATACTGCGTACACCAGGGCCGCGATCCCAGCCGGGAACAGGATCGTCGTCGCGATCTGCCAGGACGAGTGCCCGAAGAACACCCCTGGCGCCTCGAACACGTAATGCACCCGATGTTCGGGAGATATCGGCGCCCCAGCGACGTCGACCGTTCCGTAGCGCCAGTGCACGAGCACCGCACCCACTCCAGCGGCCACCCCGGCAGCCGCAGTCAGCCCCAGCGACAAGGCGGCAACCATGAGCGGGCCGCGGTGGGGACGCCACTTCCACACCAGCACCGCCGACACCACCGCAAGTACGAACAGGAAGCCCACCATCTCGAACGCGGCGATGAACAGGTGGTCGGCCTCGTCGCCGACGTATCCGCGCACCCGGTCACCGTCACGGGCCAAAGCGACGACGGTCTGTACCGATGGCGCTAGCCACGCCCACATGGCGCCGACGAGCACCCCGGCAAGGGTCAGTCCGACGACGACGCGAACAGCGGCCGTCAGGTTCGAAACATACGGTGAATCAAGGGCATTGGTTGGTGCGACAGGTGGAATCGGTGCGCCCGATTCTGTCGTCTGAGCTTCCGCAACGGTCGAATGCACTTCCGGCGCAGTCAATGCCTCGTCCGACGCGCTCATCGGCTCACTCTGCTCTTCGCGCAAGCGCTCATCGCTTTTCCTCCAGGTCCTTCGAATCCAACTCGCCATGCCTCGAACACTTGGCTGCCCAACCGTCTGGGCGCACCTGGACGATCATCCTCCGGCCACACTCTGAGCAGAACCTGGGCGGCTCGAGGCCCAGCTGAGCCGCGGCCGGAACCACTCCGCCCGCGGGTTCGCCCGTATATACGTTGAACTTCGGATCCATCGCTAGATGGTGGCGTTGAGCGCCTTGATCGGCATTTGCAGATCGGTGAGCAACTCGAGATCGGCCTCCGCGGGACGGCCGAGGGTAGTCAGATAGTTGCCGACGATGACGGCGTTGATTCCACCGAGGATGCCTTGCTTGGCACCGAGGTCTCCGAGGGTGATCTCGCGGCCCCCAGCGAAGCGAAGCATGGTGCGCGGCAACGCCAATCGAAAGGCGGCGACCGCCTTGAGCGCTTCCGCGGCAGGCAACACGTCGAGGTCACCGAACGGCGTCCCTGGACGAGGATTGAGGAAGTTTAGCGGCACCTCGTGCGGGTTGAGCTCGGCCAGGTTGGCCGCGAACTCGGCGCGCTGCTCCAGCGTCTCCCCCATCCCGAGGATGCCGCCGCAGCAGACCTCCATGCCCGCTTCACGCACCATCTCAAGCGTTTCCCACCGCTCCTCCCAGGTATGGGTGGTGACGACGTTCGTGAAGAAGGAACGCGCGGTCTCGAGATTGTGGTTGTAGCGGTGCACGCCCATCGCTGCGAGCCGGTCGACCTGCTCCTGGGTGAGCATGCCGAGCGAGCAGGCGATCTGGATGTCGACCTCGTTGCGGATCGCCTCGATGCCGGCCGCGACCTGAGCCAACAGCCGTTCGTCGGGGCCCCGCACAGCGGCGACGATGCAGAACTCGGTGGCACCGGACTTCGCGGTCTGCTTCGCGGCCTCGACCAGGCTGGGAACGTCGAGCCACGCGCTGCGCACCGGTGACGCGAAAAGCCCCGACTGCGAGCAGAAGTGGCAGTCCTCAGGGCAGCCGCCGGTCTTGAGGCTGATGATGCCCTCGACCTCGACCTCGGGCCCACACCACTTCATCCGGACGTCGTGAGCCAGCGCGAGCAGTTCGTCCAGCTGGTCGTCTGGCAGCTGCAGCACCTGCAGGAGCTGCTCCTGGTTCAGCCCCTCACCGCGTTCGAGGACCTGCTCTCGGGCCAGCCCCAACACATCCGTCGCTGCCTGCGTCACTACGGTGTACCTCCTGAAATCCAGACTTGAACGGTGTTTAGGATACAGGCGTGCAGTTGCACCAACGCGACGTGGTTCAGGCAGCGACGGCGCTGCTCGATAGCTATGGCATCGGCGACCTGACGATGCGCAGGCTCGCCCGCGAACTCGACGTCAGTCCCGGCGCGCTCTACTGGCACTTCGCCAACAAACAGCAGCTGCTCGGGGCCGTCGCAGACCGCATCCTGCAGCCCGCGCTCGCCGAACGAGAAGCGACGTCGTGGCAGAGCGATGTCACCGATAGCTGTCGACGCCTGCGCGATGCGCTGCTCTCGCACACCGACGGCGCCGAGTTGGTCTCGGCGACCTTCGCCGCGGGCCATTCGGAGGGCATGACGCAGATTCTGGCCCGGCTGGCCAGCGCCGCAACCCACGCGGGCGTCGAACCCGCACACGCGGAGCTGGCGGCCCGCACGGTGGTCTACTACGTGCTCGGCTTCACCGTCGACGAGCAGTCCCGGCTGCAGTGGGATGCCGCAGGTGCGCTGACCGACGACCAGTCAGTGATTACCGATGATCCAAGTGCCCGATTCGGGTTCGGGCTCGGCTTGCTCATCGACGGCATTCGCGCACGTCAGCGCCACACGTTGTAGGGCGTCAGCTCCGATTGTCTGACACCCAGCGCCCAAGTTGCGCTCGGGAATGGATGCCAAGTTTGCGATACACCCGGGTCAGATTGAGGTCGACCGTCTTGGGGCTGATGAACATCTCGGCCGCGATCGCGCGGTTCGTCATTCCGGAGGCGGCGAGTTCGGCGACGCGTCGTTCCGACGGCGAAAGCTCGGCGACGCCATCGTTCACCGTCAGCCGGGCGAGGTCGGCGCGCGCTCGCTCCGCCCACAGCGGCGTGTTCAGCCGCTCGAATGCTTCCAGCGCCTCCCGCAGCGTCGCCGAAGCCGCCTGCTTTCGGCGTTGCCTGCGTTGCAACTGTCCAAGCAACAACTGGGTCCTGGCCCGTTCGAAGGGCATGGGAATGCGGTCGTGCACGGCGATTGCCGCCTCTGCCGTTCGGACGGCCCCTGCGACGTCACCACGCGCGGCCAGCAATGTGCTTCTGCATCTGCCCGCCACGGACAACATCCACGGACGGTCGAGCCTGCTCCCGTTGCGCTCGATCAGGGCCGTGAGTCCTTCGGCCTCATCGAGCCGGCCCAGCCGGACCATGGCTTCGACCGCGTCGCTCACACCTGACGCGACGATGATCTCGGAGTAGTCGGGGTCTGCAAGTAGCCCGTCGATCACCGGCCGCAACTCCGTTAGCGCCGCCTCGTAGTTGCCGAGCGATACCTCGAGGAATCCGATGTTGGCCACCATCCACCCGTTCAGTTCGCGGCCCTCGCTTCGCTTCGAAGCATCGAGGGCGATACGAGCGGCATGGCGCGCCTCGTCCACCCGGCCTGCGTAGGCCGCGAGTGCCGACCGGACGGACAGTGCGCTGAAGAGCGAAACGTCACCGTCGAGGTGCGCCGCTCGTTCCATCATCTGGTCCGCGATGCGATCGGCCGCGGGAAAATCGCCCAGCCACATCTCCACCATCGCGCGGTGGTAGCTGATGAAGATCCATTCGCTGTCCTCGCCGTTGTCGATCCGGCGACGCTGGATGGCCCCGAGCTGCTCTTGCGCGGCGGCGAGCTCGCCGGTCCACGCCATCAACAGCGCGCGCTGCAGTTTCGGTTGGAAAGCCACCGGCGCGGGTGCCCGATCGTCGTGCAGCGCCAGCGCTCGGCTCAAGTTCGCATGGTCCACGCCACCACCGCACATGAAGTTCAGTACGACTCGAAGACCGAGCGCCTGGCTGAGCAGCGCCGGCTGGCCGATTCCCTCCGCATGCACGACTGCGCGATCCACGTACTGCATGGACTGCGCCTTTGCACCGGTGTTCATCAGTGCGTAGGACAGCGCCATCGACATGTGGATCGTCAGCGCCACGTCGCCCGATGCGTCTGGCAGGTAACGCTCCAGAAGGCTCGCGGACGAACCGAAGCCGTCGGCGTAGATGACGATGGTGGCCAGCAGGCTGGCCGCCCTGGCGCGCAGTTGTCCGGCTTTGAGGCGTTTCAGCGCAGCGTCGAGCAGCGCGCGCGCCCGCCCAGAATTTCCGCTCTCGAAATGGTGTGCGGCCGAGCGGATCTCAAGCTCCGGGTCATCACCCCCGAGATTCACCGCGAGATCCAGCAATTCGGCCGCGGCGGCGGGCGCACCGCGGCTCCGCGCCATTGCAGCGGCACTGTCCAGGGCGTGCAGGGTCGTCTCGTCCGCACTCGTCGCGCCAAGCGCCAGGTGTCTGGCCCGCAATTCGGGCTGGTCGACGAGGTCTGCCAGCCGACGGTGCATCACCCGGCGCGCCCCAGCAGGCGCGTTCCCATAGACCCAGCGCGCCAGAATCGGATGACTGTATCGGATGCTATTGCCGTCGATGCGGACGATGTCGTCGTCCTCGACCCGTTCCAGCAGTTCGACCGTTTCGTCGGTCGAACTGTCGATGGCACTCGCCACCAGGCCGACCGTGGGCGCTGCGAGACAGGCGACGGCCAGCAATGCGGTCAGCGTGCCGGAGTCCAAGACTCCAATTCTGGCCTGTACCAGATCGGACAGGGTGTGGGGCAGCGCGAGGTCGCCCTCTGCCTGTCCCTCAGTGACCGACCGGCCCAATTCCTGTGCGTAGAAAGGGTTTCCGCCTGATATCTGGTGTATACGATTGATCTCGTGCCTGTCGAACCGGACGCGCAGCGAGCTGTGCAGCAGCTCGGCGACTTCACCTACGGTGAACGGCGGCAGTGTGATTCGACGTTGCGCTTCGGGATCGTGGACGTTCAGCCACGACGTGGTGTCACCACTTCCCCGTTCGGTGCGGAACGTCGCCAGTACGCCGATCCGACCGGCAAACCGTCGGGCCGCGAAGTCCAGAACGAACACCGACGACGGATCGAGCCACTGCGCGTCGTCAATGGCGACGACGACAGGCGTTCGCTCGGCGAGCGTCTCGATGATCGAGAGGAACGCCGCCGCGACCGCCCGCGGTTCGGTGGCCGGACCGTCGGCGCCTGCCCGCAGCAGCACTTGGTCGACGGCGCGAAGCTGGGGTTCGGGCAGAGCCGCCAACACTTCGGATTCCACGCCACCGAGTAGATCGGCCAGCGCCGTGTACGCGACTACGGATTCGGCTTGCGCAGGACGAGTGGTGAGCACGCGCACACCACGCGCGCGCGCCATTTCGACGGCACGCAGGCACAGTGTCGTCTTGCCGATGCCCGGCTCCCCCTCGACGAGGAGGGCAGCCGGCACCCGGGCAGCCACATCCAGCAACCGGTCGACAGCCCGGACTGCCTCGGGCCTGTCGAGCATCCCCGACACAGGCAGAAGAATCCCAGGTTTTCCCCTGGATGTCAGCAGATGCGGTGCTCGACGCGGGAATTGCCATCCCAATGGCGCAGGCCAACGGCGGTGGCGTCGAGGTCGGAGACGACACCCGCTACCCCGAACACATCAGGTAGCCGCGCCGGATCGACGCGCCTGGCCAGCGTGACGTGGGCCGTCCATTCACCCGGCTCGGCGTGTGGCAACGACCCCGGTGTCATGTACGGCAGGCACAACCGGTGGACGTCTGCGTGCAACGCGAGTAGTTCCGCTGACGGCACCACCAGCCGCACGAGGGTGAACGGTCCGCCGCCGAACAACATGGGCGCGCCGATCCGGCAGGCCAACGGCAGTCGGGAGAGCACCTGGCGCAGCACGTCGTCGACGTCGTCGGTCATCTGCTCGGAGACAACGAGCGTCACATGTGGGCGGTTGTTCGGCGACTTCGCGGCCGCCTGGCTGCGCACTCCGACGGCGCCAAGGTCGTCCCACAACTCGCGGATGCGTGTGTCGGTATCCGCATCGAAGACGAGCTCGACGGAGTGCACCACGTCAGCCGGCCAGACTTGCCAGCCAGCATGGGTCGAACGCGGACGCGCTCATCGAGGCGAAGTCTTCAGCACTCAGTGCCCCCGCACCCTCGGGCAAGACGGCGCGCACGTGATCCAGTCTGCCGAGCGCCTCGCGGTTGTCTCGCTCCGCGACGTCGGGCTCCTCGGGCCATGACCCGATCACCAGGCCTGCGGACGAAACACCCTTGGCGGCAAGCGCTTCGAGCGTGAGAGCGGTGTAGTTGAGAGTGCCCAGTTCGGGTCCGACGACGATGAGGACCTGGGCATGCAAGTCGGCGGCGAGGTCACGCAGGGTGACCCCAGAAGCACCGAGTTCCACCAGCAGGCCCCCGGCACCTTCGACGAGGGTGAGCCGATCCGGGGTATCCACCTCGCCGACGGCGGCCAACAGGTCGCCTCGGGTGGGCAAGGCCAACCCGGCGCGTCCCGCCGCCGCCACCGGGGCAAGTGGCTCCGGGTAGCGCCAGCCCCCGTGCAGGCTCTGCGCACCGGACAGTCGACCCACCTCGGCGAGATCGTCGTCACCGTCCGCGGTTCCGGTCTGAACGGGCTTGCACACTGCGACGTCGAGGCCCGCCGAACGAGCAGCACCGGCCAGCGCGGCGGTTGCGATGGTCTTGCCGACACCCGTACCGGTGCCGGTGATCAGCAGAACGCTCATATGCGTACGGTCGCGAGGACTTCCGTCAAAACCCCACGAGCAAGCCTCATTTCGTCGTCGGTCAACGATGCTCGTGCGGTCAGGCGCAGCCGTGAGGTACCCGCGGGCACCGTCGGCGGGCGGAAGCAGCCAACCCGGACCCCACGCTCGAGACACGCCACCGCCGCCCCGAATGCGACCTCGGGCTCGCCGAGGACCACCGAGACGACAGCCGACTCTGGTCGCTCGTCGATTCCTGCGATGTGTGCAAGCTGTCGGGCATGGTCCAACACCGCCTGTGCACGCCACGGCTCCGCGCCGAGCAGGCGAAGCGCAGCCAAGGCCGCGCCCACCGCAGCAGGGGCCAGCCCGGTATCGAAGATGAACGGGCGCGCGGCGTCGATCAGGTGGTCGCGTACCACGTTCGGGCCGAGCACGACTCCGCCCTGGCTGCCCAACGCCTTCGACAACGTCGTCGTCATCACCACGTCGGCGGCTCCCCCGAGTCCGACTTCGTTGAGCAGACCGCGGCCGCCGCTGCCGCGCACACCAAGCCCGTGCGCCTCGTCCACGATCAACAGCGCACCGTGTCTGCGGCACACGTCGTGCAGGGCGCGCAGCGGTGCCAGCGCGCCGTCTGTGCTGAACACCGATTCGGTCAGGACGACGGCGCGCTCCTGGGTGCGGCCGCGCAGCGCGGCCTCGATGGCGTGCACGTCGCGGTGCGGCGTCACCACCACCTTGGCCCGCGACAGCCTGCACGCGTCGACCAGCGAGGCATGCGTAAAGGCATCGGACACCAACAACGACCCCGCGCCAGACAGCGCGACGACCGCACCGAGATTCGCGGTGTAACCCGACGAGAACACCAGTGCCGACTCGGCCCCGACGAACTCGGCCAGTGCGGATTCGAAGCGCTCGTGCAACTCGGTGTTGCCGGTGACCAGGCGCGACCCGGTCGACCCTGCGCCCCATATGCGCAGCGCGTCGACTCCGCCCTCGATGACGTCGGGGTGCTGCGAAAGACCCAGGTAGTCGTTGGAGGCGAGGTCCAGTTCGGCACCGACGGGCGCGCGGGTGCGCAGCGAGCGCCGCAGTCCGGCTGCGCGTCGCTGCTGCTCGACGTCGTCGAGCCAGGCCAGCGGCGAGCTGACTGCGCGTGTCACCAGGGGCTCCTTGCTCAACAATTGGACACGTCGGTGAGCCGACAATTGAACACCGTTCAGGTTAGTGCATGCGCGACGGCGACCATCGCCGAGGTGAGCTGGTCGACCTCGTCGGACGTACAGATGTATGGCGGCATCGCGTAGACGAGGTTCCGAAACGGGCGCAGCCAGACGCCGTGCCGCAACGCCGTCGTCGTCGCGATCCGGAGGTCGACCGGATGATCCAACTCAATGACGCCGATGGCGCCGAGTACGCGGACATCTGTCACACCAGGCCTCGCACTCGCCGGAGCCAACCCGTCGCGCAGGCCACACTCGATCGCCGAAACCATTGCGCGCCAGTCCGACTCCATCAACAGTTCCACCGAAGCCACCGACACCGCACAGGCCAGCGCGTTGGCCATGAACGTCGGCCCGTGCATCAACGCACCAGGCTCGCCGGAGCTGATCGTGCGCGCGATTTCGGCCGAACACAGCGTCGCCGCCAAGGTCAGATAGCCGCCCGTCAACGCCTTCCCGACGCACATGATGTCGGGGCTCACCCCCGCGTGGTCGGCCGCGAACAGCGTTCCGGTGCGGCCGAACCCCGTCGCGATCTCATCGAAGATCATCAGCACGTCGTGGCGTGAGCAGATGTCGCGCAGGTCGGTCAGATAGCGCGGGTCGTGGAACCGCATCCCGCCCGCGCCCTGCACCACGGGTTCGACGATGACGGCAGCTAGTTCGTCGGCGTGCTCGCCGAGTTGGCGCTCGAATGCGGCGATGTAGTCGGGGTCGTACTCGCGCGGCACCGCGGGCGCGAACACCTGCGGCACCAGGACGTCGGTCCAGATCGAATGCATTCCGCCGTCGGGGTCGCAGACGCTCATCGGAGTGAACGTGTCGCCGTGGTAGCCGCCGCGCCACGTCATCAGCCGGTGCTTGGCCGGCCTGCCGCGACTGCGTTGGTATTGCAGCGCCATCTTGACCGCCACCTCGACCGAAACAGACCCCGAGTCGCTGAAGAAGACCGTGTCCAAACCGTCCGGGGTGAGCTGGACCAGAAGCTGCGCCAGGCGCGCCGCAGGCTCGTGGGTCAGGCCGCCGAACATGACGTGGTTCATCGTGGCCAGTTGGTCGACCAGCGCGGCATCCAACATGGGATGACCGTGTCCGTGGATCGCCGTCCACCACGAACTCATGGCATCGATGACCTCTACGTGCCTTCCGTCGTCGACGACGGTGATCGAGGCGCCCTTCGCCGCGACCGCGACGACCGGCTGCATCGTCTCGGCGCCGATCGTGCTGTACGGATGCCATACGTGCGCGGCGTCGATCGCACTGATCTGAGCGGGAGTCAACGCAGGCACCCGGTCATCATCGCGTCGCTCGGCCGCTCATGGCAAAAGCCGCTGCTGCCCGTCGCGCAAGCGCTCACCGCCGACCAAAGCAGCGTTGTTCGGTAGATTGGCCGTCGACCATGATGACCCTCGCCCCACCCCGGCCTGCTATCGGCACGCGCAAGTCGGGTTTCTATCGGCATGACCTCGACGGCCTTCGTGGCATTGCCATCGCACTCGTCGCGATGTTCCATATCTGGTTCGGCCGGGTGTCCGGCGGCGTCGATGTCTTCCTGGCGCTGTCCGGTTTCTTCTTCGGCGGACGACTGCTCCGTGCCGCGCTGACGCCGGGCGGGTCGCTGGCCCCGGCCCCCGAGGTCAAACGCCTGGTCCGGCGCCTGGTGCCTGCGCTCGTCGTGGTGCTCGCGGCGTGCACGGTGCTGACCATCCTGGTCCAACCCGAGACGCGCTGGGAGACGTTCGCCGACCAGAGCCTGGCCAGTCTCGGGTACTACCAGAACTGGGAGCTCGCCGACACCGCCTCCAACTATCTGCGCGCTGGCGAGGCCGTCAGCCCACTTCAGCACATCTGGTCGATGTCGGTGCAGGGGCAGTTCTACATCTCCTTCCTCGCGCTCATCTTCGGGTGGGCATACCTGTTCCGAAAGCGGCTCGGCAGGCATACGCGGACGTCGTTGATCGTGTTGCTGAGCGTGCTGACGATCGCGTCGTTCGTGTACGCGATCTTCGCTCACGAGGTCGACCAGTCGACGGCCTACTACAACAGCTTCGCCCGGGGCTGGGAACTGCTGCTCGGTGCGCTGGTCGGTGCATTGGTGCCCTACGTGCGGTGGCCCATGTGGTTACGCACGACTGTCGCCACCATCGCACTCGTGGCGATCCTGTCGTGCGGTGCGTTCATCGACGGAGTCAAGGAGTTCCCCGGCCCATGGGCCCTGGTGCCCGTTGGCGCGACCATGCTGTTCATCCTCAGCGCCGCGAACAGGGTGGCCGATCCCCACCTCAAGGATTCAGCGACAAACCGCATGCCCGCCCCCAATCGGCTGCTGGCCACCGCGCCGTTCGTATCGCTCGGCGCAATGGCGTACTCCCTCTACCTGTGGCACTGGCCGTTGCTGATCTTCTGGTTGGCGTACACGGGTGAGACGAGGGCGAACTTCCTCACCGGCGCGTTCGTACTGCTCGTGTCTGGTGTGTTGGCGTGGCTGACGACGAAGTACGTGGAGGACCCGCTGCGCTACCGGGCGGCCGCCGCACGTCCCGCTCCGGTGATCGTGCCGATGTCCACCCGGTGGCGCCGCCCCACCATCGTGCTGGGATCGGTCGTCACACTGCTCGGCGTCGCGCTGACCGCGACGTCGTTCACGTGGCGCGAGCACGTGACCGTTCAGCGGGCCAACGGCAAGGAACTCGCGGGGCTGTCGTCGCGCGACTATCCAGGAGCGCGTGCCCTGCTGAACCACGCGAAGGTGCCGAAACTCCCGATGCGCCCAACCGTGCTGGAAGCCAAGGACGACATCCCCGAATCGACCACCGAACACTGCATCAGCGACTTCGACGACGTGACCGTCATCAACTGCACGTACGGCGACAAGTCAGCCACCCGAACGATCGCATTGGCGGGCGGGTCGCACGCCGAGCACTGGATCACCGCACTCGACGTACTCGGCCGCACCCACGGCTTCAAAGTCGTGACCTACCTGAAGATGGGCTGCCCGCTCACCACCGAGCAGAATCCACTCGTTATGGGTGACAACCGGCCCTACCCCAAGTGCCGCGAATGGAACGACGCGGTGATGCCCAAGCTGATCGCAGCCCACCCAGACTACGTGTTCACCACGTCGACCAGGCCATGGAACATCAAGGACGGCGACGTGATGCCCGGCTTCTACATCGGCATCTGGCAGGAACTCTCGGACGCCGGAATTCCCATCCTGGCAATGCGCGACACCCCTTGGCTGGTCCGTGACGGCGAGCCGTTCTTCCCCACCGACTGCTTGGCCTCCGGCGGCGACGCCATCTCGTGCGGCATCAAGCGCTCCGAGGTACTGTCCGACCACAACCCCACTCTGGATTTCGTCGCGCAGTTCCCACTGCTGAAACCGCTCGACATGAGTGATGCGGTGTGCCGTGAGGACTACTGTCGTGCTGTGGAGGGAAATGTGTTGCTGTATCACGATTCTCATCACATCTCGGCCACCTATATGCGCACGATGACCAACGAACTCGGACGACAGATCGCTGCCGCGACCGGCTGGTGGTGAGGATGGTCTCCGCCATCTGGCCTGGTTCCGCGTATCCGCTTGGCGCGACCTACGACGGCGCCGGCACCAACTTCTCGCTGTTCTCCGAGGTCGCAGACAAAGTCGAGCTCTGCCTGATCGAGAAGGACGGCACCGAGGAACTCATCAACCTCGAAGAGGTCGACGGCTACGTATGGCATGCCTACCTGCCCACCGTGACGCCGGGCCAACGCTATGGGTTCCGGGTGCACGGCCCGTGGGATCCCGACGCCGGGCACCGCTGCGACGCAAGCAAATTGCTGTTGGACCCCTACGGCAAGTCGTTTCACGGCGACTTCGACTTCACCCAGGTGCTGTACTCCTACGACCTGAAGGCCGACGACCTCGCCGTTGGCGGCACGCCACCCATGCTCGATTCGCTTGGCCACACGATGACGAGCGTGGTGATCAACCCGTTCTTCAACTGGGCCTCCGATCGCTCACCCAACACGCCGTATCACGAGACCGTCATCTACGAAGCCCACGTCAAGGGCATGACGCAGACGCATCCCGGCATCCCGGAAGAGCAGCGCGGCACCTATGCCGGACTCAGCCATCCGGTGATCATCGATCATCTCAAGTCACTCAACGTGACGGCCATCGAGTTGATGCCCGTACACCAGTTCATGCACGACCACCGGCTGCTCGACCTGGGACTGCGGAACTACTGGGGCTACAACACCTTTGGCTTCTTCGCGCCGCACTACCAATACGCTTCGAACCCGAGCGCCGGCGGTGCGGTCGCGGAGTTCAAGAGTATGGTGCGCGCGTTCCACCAAGCCGGCATCGAGGTGATCCTCGACGTCGTCTACAACCACACGGCCGAAGGCAACCACCTCGGACCGACGATCAACTTCCGCGGTATCGACAACGCTGCCTACTACCGGCTGCTCGACGGAGACCTGAAGCTGTACAAGGACTTCACCGGCACCGGCAACAGCCTCAACGCCCGGCACCCGCACACCCTGCAACTCATCATGGACTCGCTGCGGTACTGGGTGCTCGAGATGCACGTCGACGGTTTCCGATTCGATCTGGCCTCCACCCTCGCCCGTGAGTTCTACGAAGTGGACCGGCTGAGCGCGTTCTTCGATCTGGTGCAGCAGGATCCGGTCATCAGCCAGGTCAAATTGATCGCCGAGCCGTGGGACATCGGCGAGGGCGGCTACCAGGTCGGGAACTTCCCAGGTTTGTGGACCGAGTGGAACGGGAAGTACCGCGACACTGTGCGCGACTACTGGCGGGGCGAACCCGCAACCCTCAACGAATTCGCCTCCCGGCTCACGGGGTCTTCTGACCTCTACGAGGCGACGGGCCGCAGGCCCAGCGCGAGCATCAACTTCGTCACCGCCCACGACGGATTCACGCTGGCCGACCTGGTGTCCTACAACGAGAAGCACAACGCGGACAACGGCGAGGACAACCGCGACGGCGAAAGCCACAATCGCTCGTGGAACTGCGGTACCGAGGGCCCGACCGACGATCCCGCGATCCTTGCTCTGCGCGCACGGCAATCGCGCAACATCATGGCGACGTTGATGGTCAGCCAGGGCACGCCGATGATCAGCCACGGCGACGAACTAGGCCGCACCCAGCACGGCAACAACAACGTGTACTGCCAGGACTCCCTACTCGCGTGGATGGACTGGTCGATGTGCGAGACCAACGCCGATCTGGTCGAGTTCACGCGGCGGGTGACCGCGTTGCGAAAGGATCATCCGGTGTTCCGGCGCCGACGATTCTTCGACGGCAAGTTGATTCGCAGCGGTGACGAAGACGTCCGCGACATCGCCTGGCTGACCACCGCGGGTATACCGATGACGCCCCAAGACTGGAATTCGGGCTTCCAAAGCGTCGCGGTGTTCCTCAACGGCGATGCCATCCCCGCCCCGAATGCACGCGGTGAACGCGTCGTCGACGACACATTCCTGCTGTGCTTCAACGCGCTCGCCGACCCCGTCGAGTTCGTCACGCCCGACGCGAGCTACGCCGCCGAGTGGACCGGCGAGCTCGACACCGCTCACCCGACGGGCAGCACCGACCTGGTGCTCAAGACGGGTGAACCGGTGCCCTTGGCAGGACGATCGGCAGTCATCCTGCGCAAGACGGCCTGACCGATGGCGGTCATTTCGACATACCGATTGCAGTTGCGCGGACCGGAGAGTGGTCAGCCCTTCACCTTCGCCGATGCCGAGCAGCTACTGGACTACCTCGACGAGCTCGGCGTGACGCATCTGTACCTGTCGCCGATTCTCACCGCGACCACCGGGTCGGCGCATGGTTACGACGTCACCGATCCGACGACCGTTTCGGCGGAGTTGGGTGGTGCGGAAGGGCTGGCGAGCCTGTCGCAGGCAGCAAAGTCTCGCGGCATGGGATTGATCGTCGACATCGTGCCCAACCACCTCGGCGTCGACGACCCCGCGCAGAACCGTTGGTGGTGGGACGTGCTCGAGCATGGCCGTGATTCGACATACGCCTCGTACTTCGACATCGACTGGGCGCTGGATCCCGATGGGCGAATCGTCTTGCCCGTCTTGGGTTCCGATGACGACGTCGACGAGTTGAACGTCGACGGCGACGTGTTGCGGCTCGGTCAGCGCACGTGGCCGATCGCGCCGGGCACCGGTGGCGGGACCGGTCGCGAAGTGCACGACCGACAGCACTACCGCCTGATCGGATGGCAGCGCAACGTCTGCGGATACCGTCGATTCTTCTCCATCACGTCGCTCGCCGGCCTGCGACAAGAGGACCGCTCGATCTTCGACGCCACCCATGTCGAGGTCGGCCGATGGTTCGCCGAGGGAATCGTCGACGGCCTGCGCATCGACCATCCCGACGGATTAGCAGATCCGGCAGGCTATCTCGGCTGGCTCAGGGAGCTCGTCGGACCTGACGCGTGGATCGTCATCGAGAAGATCCTGGCCGTCGACGAAGCCTTGGAACCCACGCTTCCCATCGCTGGCACCACCGGCTACGACGCGCTACGCGAGATCGGCGGTCTGTTCGTCGACCCGAACGGTGCGCTCGCAGCAGGGCCGCCGCCCGACGCGGTGGAGCAGCTCAAGCACGCCGCGGCCACCGAGACCCTGGCCAGCGAACTGGCCAGGCTCCGTCGCACTATCGTCGCCGCTGTCGGTCACGAAGACGCCCAACTCCCCGATGCGTTGGCCGCCTTGCTCACTCACATCGACGTCTACCGCTCGGACTACCGTGGGCTCGCCGCAATCATGCCGACCGCACTCGCCGAGACTGCCTGCGCCGCACCGGAGTTGGCCCGCCCGCTGCAGCTCGTCGCGGCGGCCCTCAATCACGGCGAGTCCGCCACGCGGTTCCAGCAGTTGTGCGGTGCCGTCACGGCAAAGGCGGTGGAGGACTGCCTCTTCTACCGCGATGCGCGACTGGTGTCACTCAACGAGGTCGGCGGCGAGCCCGACCGTTTCGGCGCGGGCCCCGCCGAGTTCCACCACGCCGCGGCGCTACGGGCGCACCTGTGGCCGAAGGCGATGGTGACGCTGTCGACGCACGACACCAAGCGCGGCGAGGACGTCCGCGCCAGGATTGGGGTGCTGTCGCAGGTGCCTGCGCTGTGGGACGAGCTGGTCGCGAAGTGGACGATCATGATTCCCCCGCCGGATGAGCCCACCGCACTCTTTCTGTTGCAGAACGTGTTCGGAATCTGGCCGCGCAACGGCACGGTCACCGACCAACTGCGGACCCGCCTACACGCCTACGCCGAGAAGGCGATGCGCGAGGCCGCCATGTGGACCAGTTGGCATCGGCCCGACGAGGAGTTCGAAGCCGCCGTACACGGCTGGCTCGACGCCGTCGTCGACGGGCCGGTCGGCATCGAACTCACCGGACTGGTCGCGCAGTTGGGCACACACATCGACAATGACGTCATCGCTCAGAAGCTGCTGTCCCTGACGGTGCCGGGTATCCCCGACGTCTACCAGGGCACCGAGTTGTTCGACGACAGCCTCGTCGATCCCGACAATCGCAGGCCCGTCGACTACGACGCGCGCCGCCAAGCGTTGAAGGCCTTGACCGATCCGAAGCTCAGGGTCGTCACCCACGCGTTGCGCCTGCGCAGGCAGCGGCCCGACACCTTCCTGTCCGGCGCCTACACACCGGTGTTCGTCGATGGCCCTGCCGCCGCGCACGCCGTCGCGTTCCTGCGCGGCGAGGACGTACTGGTGGCGGTCTCCCGCTGGACCGTGCGGCTCACCGAAACCGGTTGGGGTGACACGTCGTTGCAGCTGCCTCCCGGCGAGTGGACCGATCGGCTCGCCGGGCGTCGATTCGCGGACCGCGTGAACACGGCCGACCTCTTCGCCGAATTGCCCATCACGTTGTTGGAGAAGACGCGTGGCTGACCACGAATTCACCATCTGGGCACCGCGGCCCGAACGCGTGAGCCTCGACGTCGCCGGCACCCGACATCCGATGTCGCGGTCCGACGACGGCTGGTGGAGCGCTCGCATCGACGTCGCCCCCGACGCCAGGTACGGCTTCGTCCTAGACGATGAGGAGCCGGTACTCCCCGACCCCCGCTCCCCTCGTCAGCCCGACGGCGTGCACGAACGCTCCCAACTCTGGGATGCTTCCACGGCGGCGTGGACCGACGACCGTTGGGCCGGACGCTCGATCGAGGGCGCGGTGATCTACGAGTTGCACGTCGGCACGTTCACCCCGGAAGGCACCTTCGACTCGGCCATCGAGAAGCTCGCCTACTTGGTGGAACTCGGCGTCGATTTCGTGGAGCTGATGCCCGTCAACGCTTTTGGCGGCACCCACGGCTGGGGATACGACGGCGTGCTGTGGTACGCCGTGCACGAACCCTATGGCGGACCCGACGGACTGGTCCGCTTCGTCGACGCTTGCCACGGCCTCGGTCTTGGCGTACTGATCGACGCGGTGTTCAACCACCTCGGCCCGTCGGGCAACTACCTACCGCGGTTCGGTCCCTACATGTCCAGGGGCAGCAATCCGTGGGGCGAGTCCATCAACATCGCGGATGACGAATCCGACGAGGTACGGACCTACCTCATCGACTGCGCACTGCGCTGGATGCGCGACTTCCACGCCGACGGCCTGCGCCTCGACGCGGTCCACGCGCTCGTCGACACCACGGCGGTGCACATCCTCGAGGAGCTGTCTACCGAAACCGATGCCCTGGCAGCCGAACTGGGCCGCCCGCTGTCACTGATCGCCGAGAGCGACCGAAACGATCCACGGCTCATCACCCCCCGCGACCAGGGCGGCTACGGAATCGCCGCGCAGTGGGACGACGACATCCACCACGCCATTCACACCGCGGTCTCGGGTGAGCGTCAGGGCTACTACGCCGACTTCGGTTCTCTGGAGACGCTGGCGACCACGCTGAAGCACGGGTACTTCCATGCGGGCACGTACTCGTCGTTCCGGCACCGCAGGCATGGTCGGCCGTTGGATACCGCGACCATCCCGGCTACCCGGTTACTGGCGTACACGTTGACCCACGACCAGGTGGGCAATCGCGCAACTGGCGATCGCCCATCGCAGAACCTGGACTTCGGGCAACTGGCCGTGAAGGCCGCGCTCGCGCTCGGATCGCCCTACACCGCAATGCTATTCATGGGCGAGGAGTGGGGGTCGTCGAGCCCATTCCTGTTCTTCTCCTCGCACCCAGAACCCGAACTCGCACGCGCCACCGCAGAGGGACGCAAAGCCGAGTTCGCCGAACACGGTTGGGACGCCGACGAAGTGCCCGATCCCCAGGACCCCGACACCTTCCAACGGTCCAAGTTGGACTGGGCGGAGGTCACCGTCGGGCCCCACGCCCGGTTGTGGAACGCCTACCGCGACCTCATCGCGTTGCGGCACCGCGAGCCGGACCTCGCCAATCCCTGGCTGGAAGACCTCCACATCGACTACGACGAACAGCACCGCTGGATCGTGATGTACCGCGGCGCGCTGGCCATCGCGTGCAACCTGGGCGAGGCCCCGGCGACCGTGCCGGTCGCAGGCAGCGTGGTGCTCGCCTGGGATGAACCCACGATCGGTGAGGCGACGGTGCTGCCGGGCCATTCGTTCGCCGTGCTCCGCACCGGGTGATCAACTCCTGTCCGAATCATGTACGCGCCCTGCGAATCTGCTGCGCGTCAAGAAGCAACGATGGCGTTGGGTACTCAGGTTAGCCTAGCCTCGCCATAGTCCGCCCGATCACCGGGCGCTGCGAGAGGAACGATCCTGCCGGGCATCTTCGCGGGCACCTTCCTGATCGGCCTCCGCGAAGGCCTCGAGGCCACGCTGATCGTCAGCATCGTCGCCACGTTCCTGAGCAGAAATGGGAAGTCGGTCCGACCGATGATGGTCGGCGTAGGCCTCGCGATCCTGACCAGCGTCGCCGTCGGCGTGAGCCTCGACGTGTTGTCGACTTCGCTGCCGCAGCGTCAGCAGGAGCAGCTCGAGACCGTCATCGGCTTCGTCGCCGTCATCTTCGTGACGACGATGATCATCTGGATGAACCGGAACGCCTTCGGACTCAAGGGCGAACTGGAATACGAAGCCGCACAAGCGATCAACAGTGGCGGATCGATGGCGCTCGTCACGATGGCATTCCTGGCCGTGCTCAAGGAGGGCTTCGAGACCGCCGTGTTCCTGCTGGCCGCCGCGCAGGCCACCCACGGCAGCCGATGGGCGGCGTTGTTCGGCGGGGTGGCCGGAATCGCCGTGGCCGTCGGCATCGGCATGGCCATCTACTTCGGCGGGCTCAAGCTCGATCTCAGTCGGTTCTTCCGAATCACCGGGGTATTCCTGATCTTCATCGCGGCCGGCCTCGTGACGGGCGCCCTGCGTACCGCGCACGAGGCCGGTTGGGTGAACGTCGGTCAACAGCAGGTCTGCGACTTCTCCTCCTGGATGCCGTCGAGATCGGTTCTGGGCGCGCTGATCACGGGAATGTTCGGTATCCCAAGCGATCCCCGGCTCATCGAGGTACTGGGCTGGCTGTCGTACGCGACACCGGTGCTAGTAGTCTTCCTCTGGCCGGCCGGGCTTGCCGCCACCCCGCGCGCCCGCCGCAACCTGCTGGCCGCCACCGCGGGTGTGTTGGCCGCGGCGGCGCTGGCCCTGGTGTTGCTGGTGCCTGCCCAGGGCTCCGTGCCGCCCGGCGGCGAGCGCACCGCGACCCGCGCCGACGGCAGCACCGTCACCATCACCTTCATCCCGGATGGCGGGACGCCGAGCCTGGCAGTCGGCACGCCAGCTCACGATGATGCCCCCGCGATTTCGCTCAGACCCGCGGGCACCCAATCCGTGAACGGTGTCGACGCGGAGGTGTGGCAGACGCAGGTCGCGACGGATCCGGGAATCAGCTCGTCGACAACCACTCTCGAACAGCTGGCCGACCTCACCGGTGGTCGGCTGCCGGTTGGGCTGGGCACCGCGCGAACCCCAGGACCCTTCCAGGCGACCTGGACCGCGGCAACGTCCTATGACGTGGTCACCCAAGGTGATTCGCTGATCAGCGCTCGGTCCGACAGCAACCGCGTCGCCGCGCTCAGCGGCGGCGGCATCAGCACGGCGAAGACCGTCAGCCTCGGAAGCCTCGGCGACGACTGGGCCACTGCGCCCGCCGACGACACCGAAGTCGCCGCGACGATCGCCCACGCGGCCCAAGACCGCGCCGAACGTGCACTCTGGCGGGTCTGGCTGCCCATTCTGCTGGCCGCAGCGGTGGCCGTCATCGCCGTCGCTGCAGTGCGGACAGGCCGCAGCTTCCCCACAACTGAAGAAGGGCAACACAACAACAATGAAAGCGGCCATGACGAACCCGCACGCCCCGACGAGATCGGTGTCGCGTAGCTTCCTGCTGAGCGCACCTGCGCTTGCCGCCGCCACCGCACTGGCGCTGAGCGGCTGTGGCTCGCACGGCGATACGGCCAAGAGCACCACCGCCACCTCGAGTACGGGCGGTGTCAACACCGTCAATGTCACGATGACCAATGAATCCGGCAAGGACATCTGCAAGCTCGACAAATCAAGCGTCGCAGCCGGTCCGGTGACATTCAAGGTCACCAATGCCAGCGCCCCAGGCATCACCGAGTTGGAGCTGATCAAGGACCAGCGCATCGTCGGCGAGAAGGAGAACTTGGCTCCAGGACTGGATCCGGTCTCCTTCACGGCGACACTCGACGACGGTGGCTACAGGGTGTACTGCCCGGGTGCGGGCACCGAGTACGTCGACTTCACGGTGACGGGTCAGGCCGCCGCCCCGTCCGGCACGGTGCAGACCATCATGTCCGACGGCACCAAGTCCTACGCCGCATACGTCGCCGACCAGGTCAACCAACTGGATGCGGGCGTCAAGGCACTCGACGCCGCCATCCAGTCGGGAAATGTCGAGCAGGCCAAGGTTGAGTACGCCAGGACGCGGCCGTTCTACGAGCGTTCCGAGTCGAACGTGGACGGCTTCGTGCTGCCGGGCTTCGCCGTCGACGACAACGCGGGCAACCTCGACTACCTGATCGACATGCGCGAATCGACCCCGGTGGACGCGAAGGTGGGCTGGAAGGGTTTCCACGCCATCGAGCGAGACCTGTATCAGGGCAACGCGATCACACCGGCCACCAAGGCGCTCAGCACCGAACTGGTTGGCAATGTCGGCCAGCTCGTCGGAATCGTCGGCCCGCTTCAGTACAAGCCGGAGGACCTGGCCAACGGCGCGGCCGACCTGATCGAAGAGGTTCAGAACACCAAGATCACCGGCGAGGAAGAAGCCTTCAGTCACATCGACCTCGTCGACTTCGCAGGCAATGTCGAAGGCGCGCAACAGGCTTACGCGGCGCTGCGGCCCGGTCTGCAGAAGATCGACGCCAACCTGGTGACGCAACTCGATCAGCAGTTCCAGGCCGTGTTGACGGCGCTCGACGGCTACCGGGATCCCACGGCGCCAGGCGGCTACAAAGTGTGGACCCCGCAGTTGCGGGCCACCGATGCGCCGAAGCTGACCGCGGTGATCCAGCCGCTGCACGAGAGCCTCTCGACCGTCGCGCAGAAGGTCGTTGCGGCCAACTGATGACCCACGATGCTGCGCCGGACGCCCCCGCCCCCACGGGGGTGTCTCGGCGCGGCATGCTCGCGGGGGCGCTGTGGGCCGGTGCCGGCGGAATTGCTGTCGGCGCGGCCGCAGGCGGTGCCACTGGCTGGGCGCTTGCACCGCACCCGCACGACGGTGACGACGTCGTCGACCTGTCCGCGAGCCACCCGTTCTACGGCCAGACTCACCAGGGCGGGGTGGCCACCGAGCCACAGCGCCACTGCGTGTTCATGACGTTCCGCTTCACCGACTCCGCGGACCGCCGCACACTGCAGAGCCTGCTGGCCCGGTGGTCGGCGGCCGCCTCGGTGCTACAGCAGGGCAAGCCGATCGGCGCGGTTCAGCCCGACAACGAGGTGCAGCCACCGGCAGACACCGGCGAAGTGTTCGGGCTGAGCCCCGCCAGCCTCACCGTGACGCTCGGGCTTGGTCCGCAGGTATTCGGTGACCGGTTCGGGCTGGGCACGCATCGGCCCGGACTGTTCAGCGAACTGCCCCACCTCAACGGCGACAATCTGGATCCGAAGTTCACCGGGGGTGACCTGAGCGTGCAGGCGTGCGCCGACGACCCACAGGTCTGCTACCACGCGGTGCGCAACCTGGCCCGGCTCGGCCGCAGCGTCGTCTACCCGAACTGGGCCGTACTGGGTTTCGGCCGCGCATCGGCCGGCCCCGGTCAGCAAACCCCGCGAAACCTGTTGGGATTCAAGGACGGAACTCGCAACATCTCGACCGACGATGACTACGCGCGGTTCGTCTGGATCAAGGGCGGAGACCAGCCATGGCTTGAGGGCGGGACCTACCAGGTGGTGCGCAAGATCCGCATGCTGATGGAGACGTGGGATACCGACCGCGTCGGCAATCAGCAGCGAATCTTCGGTCGGCACAAGGAGAACGGGGCTCCACTGACCGGCAGCGCCGAGTTCGATACCCCCGACTTCGCAGCCCGCGACACCGCGGGCAATTTGGTGATCGACCCGCTATCACACGTCGCACTGGCCGCCCACGAGCACAACGATGGCGTCATGATCCGCCGCCGGTCCTACAACTACACCGACGGCCTTGACCCCAACGGCCAACTCAACGCCGGCCTCCTGTTCCTCTCGTACCAGAACGATCCGCGCCATTTCATGACCATTCAGAACCGGCTCGGCGCACACGATCTGCTCAACGAGTACGTCCGGCACATCGGCTCGGCGATCTTCGCGATCCCGCCCGCACCCGAGCAAGGGCACTACGTCGGTCAGCCGCTGTTTTCCTGAGCGGGGTGCTCGGCGAGTCAAGCACTCATCCACAACGACCGCCCCTGTGGATGGCTGATTGCCCGCCTTCCCGGCGAAGCCGACGATTTCGTCATGACCCATCGCGAACTGGTACCGATCCCGCCCATCGAGACGGCCACCGACCCCATCCATTCCCCTGCCGACATGCGCCAGCGTTGGCGTGCGCTCATGGGCCCGCTGGGATTCGGCGAACGGCTGCTGCGATTCAGCTTCGTCGGTCCCGACCGTCGCATGGTCAAGGTGCTGGGCGACGTGCCCATCAGATTGAGTCCGGAGCCAGAGCTCGTGCGAAGCCTCATGGTGGCGTTGAGCGGACTCGTGCATCAGGTGGGCGAAGGCAGCACGGTTGCACTGCTGTTGACCCGCCCCGGAGTGGGTCCGGTGTCGAACGCAGATCGGCAATGGTCGACGTCGCTCACCCGCACGGCAGCCGAATTCGAGGTGCCGTTGGAACCCATCTTCCGCGCCAACGACGAAGCCCTGGTTCCGCTAGAGCCCGATGATCTGGAGGACACCGGGTAGCGGCTCAGGTCAGGTAGCGATACGCCGGCGAACCCGGTTCCAGCGCCTCGACGTGCATGTCGGAGTCCCGCATGCGTTCCATGAGACCGTCGAGGTCCGCCGCAGATCCGAGTTCGACGCCGACGAGCGCCTCGCCCGTCTCCCTGTTGTTCCGCTTGACGTACTCGAACAGCGTGATGTCGTCGTTCGGACCGAGCACGCCGTCGAGGAATCTGCGAAGGGCGCCCGGCTCCTGTGGGAAGTCGACCAGGAAGTAATGCTTGACGCCGAGGTGGACCAGCGACCGCTCGAGCACCTCGTTGTAGCGCGACACGTCGTTGTTTCCACCCGAGATCAGGCACACCACCGTCGACTCCGGCGCGATCGATCCTTCCGACGAGGCCTCGAGTAGCGCGGCGACCGAGAGCGCTCCGGCGGGTTCGGCGATGATGCCCTCGTTCTGGTACAGGTCGAGCATCGCCGTGCAGACGGCTCCCTCGTCGACAGTCGTGATCGACACCATGTCGCCCGCAGCCGCCAGCGCGGCGTACGGCATGGCACCCGCGCGCGCGACGGCCGCGCCGTCGACGAATTGATCGACGTCCTCGAGGGTGACGGGCTCGCCGTGGGCGAGCGCGGCGACCATCGCCGCAGCGCCTGCCGGTTCGACACCGAGCACGGAGGTATTGGTGGTCCGCTCTGCGAGATAGGTGGTGATGCCGCTGACGCAGCCACCGCCGCCGACGGGAACGATCACCAGATCGGGTTCTGTGTCGAGTTGGCTGAGTAGCTCGACGGCGATGGTGCCCTGCCCCGCCATCGTGCGCACGTCGTCGTAGGGCGGTACCAGCGTTGCCCCGGTGCGGGCGACGTCATCGAGCGCGGCGGCGGCGGCCACGTCGTAGGTCCTGCCGCCGACGATCAGTTCGATGAACTCGCCGCCGTGATAGCGAATCCGGTCCCGCTTCTGCTTGGGTGTCTTGGCTGGCACGTAGACGCGTCCGTGGATCCCCAT
>JAOPVI010000190.1 GCA_025966225.1 Mycobacterium sp.
CCCACAGCGCCTTGAGCACCTGTTCGGACACGGCGATGACGTCGTCGGAGTCGACGAAGCTCATTTCCATGTCCAACTGGGTGAACTCGGTCTGACGGTCGGCGCGGAAGTCCTCGTCGCGGTAGCAGCGGGCGATCTGGTAGTACCGCTCCATGCCTGCGACCATCAGCAGCTGCTTGAACAGCTGCGGGCTTTGCGGCAGTGCGTAGAAGGACCCGGGCTGAAGCCGGGCGGGAACCAGGAAGTCCCGCGCTCCCTCAGGGGTCGAGCGGGTCAGCGTCGGGGTCTCGATCTCAATGAAGTCTTGCTCTGCCAACACCCCGCGCGCCGCGGCATTCACCTTGGAACGCAATCGGATTGAGTTGCCCGGGCAGTCGCGACGCAAGTCGAGGTAGCGGTACTTGAGTCGGGCTTCCTCCCCCGCCGTCTCGTCGAGTTGGAACGGCAGCGGAGCGCTTTCGCTCAACACCGTCAGCTTGGTGGCGTTGACCTCGATGTCGCCGGTGGCGATGTCGGCGTTGGCGTTGCCCTCGGGCCTGGTCTCGACGACGCCTTCGACCGCGACGCAGAACTCCGCCCGAAGACGGTGCGCCTGCTCGAGCACCGCTGCGTCGCGGAACACCACCTGCGCGACACCCTGCCGACTTCTCGGGTCCTGCCCTCCGGACGCGTCGCGCAGATCGATGAAGATGACTCCGCCGTGGTCACGACGCCGCGCCACCCATCCGGCAAGTGTGACCGTCTGATCCACATCAGTGGACCGCAACGAACCGGCGGCATGGCTGCGCAGCACGAAAACTCCTCGCGAAATGGGGATGGGACCGACTGATGAGTCTAGAGGGGTGCGTCGATCGGTAATTTGGCCAGTGTGGATGAGCGCGAGGTGAGCCAGGCTCCTTCGATCGCCGTCGTCGGCCCAGGTGCCATCGGCACGACGATCGCGGCCCTGGTGTACGCCGAAGGTCATCCCGTGCTGGTGTGCGGCCGTACCCCGCGGGCAGCCCTCGAGGTGAGGCCCGACGACGGAGCTCCCATCGTGGTGCCCGAACCGGTGTGCACCGATCCCGCTGACGTCGCAGGGCCCGTCGACATCGTGCTGCTGGCGGTCAAGGACACCCAGACCGAAGCCGCCGCCGGGTGGCTGGCACGGCTGTGCGACGAGCGCACCGTCGTATGCGCGCTGCAGAACGGCGTCGAACAACGCGCACGCGTGGGCAGATGGTGCCCCGAGTCGACGGTGCTGCCATGCGTGGTGTGGTTCTCGGCCGAGACGCAGGAGCAAGGCTGGGTCCGCCTTCGCACGCCGGTTCGCCTGGTATTGCCCGACCAGCCGGCCGCGAGTCGACTAGAGGTGCTGCGTGGCCCGCGGCTGTCGCTCGACACCGATCCCGACTTCGTCACCGCGACGTGGCACAAGTTGCTGGTCAACGCCGTGGCCGGACTAATGGTGCTGACCGGCCGCAAGTCGGGCATGTTCGGGCGTGCCGACATCGCCACGCTCGCACGCGACTACGTCGCCGAAGGCCTGGCAGTTGCGCGGGCGGAGGGGGCAAACCTCGGCGATGAGCTCATCGAGCAGATCGTCAGCCTGTTCACCGAGCTGCCGCAGGACATGACGACGTCGATCCTGACCGACCGCGAACAGGGCAGGCAGCTGGAGTGGGACATCCGCAACGGCGTCATCGCCCGCAAGGCCGTCCAGCACGGACTCCCCACTCCGATCAGCGACGTCTTGGTACCGCTGCTGGCCGCCGCCAGTGACGGTCCGGGCTGAGCCACTAGGAGGGGCGAGCGAAGCGACGGGTGGAACTAGGAGTAGACACCACCGCCTACAGTGTCTACTCATGGCGAAGAAGTACCCGTGTCAGAAGGTCGAACTCGACTTCATCGACGCCGCGCCGGTCCGCTTCGTCAGCAAGGTGGACCTCGCCATCACCCCTAAGCAGCTGTTCGAGGTGCTGGGCGACGCGGCGTCGTGGCCACACTGGGCGAGGGTGATCACCAAGGTGGTCTGGACCAGCCCGGAGCCGCGTGGCGTTGGCACCACCCGCACCGTCACCATGCGCGGCAACATCGTCGGTGACGAAGAGTACATCGCATGGGAACCGTTCTCCCACATAGCATTTCGATTCAATCAGAGCAATTCCAACGCCATCTCCGCCTTCGCCGAGGACTATCGGGTCGTGGAGACCGCCGAGGGCTGCCACCTCACGTGGGTGATGGCGATGAAGCCGAGCGGCCTGGCAGGCAAGCTCGGCATGATATTGGGACAGCCCGTCATGGGCTGGCTGTTCCAGCGGTTCCTGCACAACCTGCGGCGCTACACCGACGCGCGGCTCACCCCTACCCACTGACGCGATCCGCTCCGCTTCTCGCTGTAAGTCAGTACAGACCCTCCCACGCCGAGCGTCTGACGCCATCCGGGTCCGCGACGGTGTCGTCGCGCGTCGAACGGATGACGCGGGTGCGGCGGTGTTCGGTGTCGTAGCGCGGCCAATCGGCATCCAATCCTCGGGTCGCGAAGTTCACCCAGGTGCGTTGCATGCGCCTGCCCACCTTCGGCTGCACCCGACGGCCCAGTGGGTGCAGTTTGCGGCCCAGATACGACGAGTAGCTGTGCTGGATGTGGACGATTTCGCTGCCGTGTGTGGCACCGAGGCCCAGCACCCGCAGCGTCCACGTGGTGTGGTCGAAGCGATACGCGTAGGTCGGGCCGTGCGCGCTGTAGGCGTCGGCGAACGCCCACGCCGGGGCGCCGAACATTGCGTCCGAGCCGATGGCGACGAGGGCACGTCTGCGTGGATGATCCGGATAGGACGCCAGCACTCGCGCCTTGGCCTCCGGCGCCGTCCGGTCGAAGTACGCGTCGACGGTCTCCCGGGTGGTCGGCAGCATCGGCGGTTTGACCCAGGCGAACATCGACGCCTCGTGGCTGTTGGTACCGATGATCAGCGGCACCCCGGACACCGCACCTACCCTGGCCGCCTCGATCGGGTGGTGCGGCAGAAGTTCGACGCCGTGAGTGAGCCCGAACGCCAGCACCGGGGACTGGGCGGCGCTCTCCGCTTGAAGCACCCCCGCGGCGCGGCGCAATGCGCGCTGCGGAAGCTGCTTGAGCTCGCCGACGCCGACGCCGAGTTGCTCGACGAACCGGCGCGCCTGCCGGGCCCGCGTCTCGCGGTCGGCGATCAACGGCAGTGCGGGGCTCTGGGCGATCGCCCGGCCGAACAGTCCGTCGGCGGCCGGACAGGCCATCAGCGCCAACACGGATGTCGCACCGGCTGATTCGCCGAACACCGTCACCTGGTCGGGGGCTCCGCCGAAAGCGGCGATGTTGTCGCGTACCCAGGCCAGCGCAGCGAGTTGGTCGCGCAGGCATAGGTTGTCGTCGAATCCCGGCCCGAGGTCGCCGAGCTCGAATCCCCCGAATACGCCGAGCCGGTAGGTGACGTTGACCACCACTACGTTGCCGTTGGCCGCCAGCCTCGAACCGTTGTACAGCTGCAGCTGACCCGCTCCGTAGACGAATGCGCCACCGGGAATCCACACCATGACGGGCAGCGGTCCCGTGACGTCGGGCGACCACACCGTGACGGTCAGGCACGCCTCGTCACGGATCTTCGGATCATCGCGCCCGCCGCCGACGAACGACCGGCCTTGAGGGGGCAGCGGCCCATGCTCGACGGCATCACGGACACCCGTCCACGGTTCCAGCGGCGCGGGCGCCAGGAACCGGCGTCCTTCCACCGGCTGCTCGGCGTACGCGATCCCGCGCCAGACGTTCACACCACCCTCGGTGGTCCCGCGTAGAAGTCCGGACGCGGTCTGGACGACGGTCGAAATCTCGGCAGCTTCGTTCAGGGCGCCCACCCGCTGAATCGTAGTGTGGGAAGCTGAACACGGCTGGCGCCAAGCGTTCCCGGTCGGAGCGTTTACGTTGAACGGGCGGGGCGGCCGATCGCTTCGAAAGGACCTGTGGATGACCTTCAACGAGGGTATGCAGATCGACACCAGCACCACGTCGACGAGCGGTGGCGGCGGAGGCGGCGGGCGCGGCATCGCAGTCGGCGGCGGGATCGGCGGCCTGCTCATCGTCGTGGTGGCGCTCTTCCTCGGCGTCGATCCCAGTTCCGTGCTCCCGCAAGGTGGCAGCGTCAACCAGTACGACACACAGGGCGTCGACGCACCTGGATTCGACGTGAGCCAGTGCAAGACGGGCAAGGACGCCAACACCATCGTCGAATGCCGCGTAATTGCGACCGGCAACTCGGTGGACGGGGTGTGGTCGCAACTGCTGAAGGGCTACACCCGGCCGAAGGTGCGGTTGTTCAGCCAGCAGGTGAACACGGGGTGCGGACCGGCGACCACCGAGGTGGGCCCGTTCTACTGCCCAGTGGACAAGACCGCCTACTTCGACACCTCGTTCTTCCAGGTGCTGGTCGACCAGTTCGGTTCCAGTGGCGGGCCGTTCGCCCAGGAGTACGTGGTTGCGCACGAGTTCGGTCACCACGTGCAAGACCTCATGGGCACCCTCGGCCGGGCGCAGCAGGGCGCGACGGGTTCGCAGGGCAACGGGGTGCGCACTGAGCTGCAGGCCGACTGCTACGCGGGAGTGTGGGCGCACTACGCCGCAGTCACGAAGCAGGAGGGTTCGGATGTGCCCTTCCTGGAACCGCTGTCCGACAAGGACATCAACGATGCGCTGTCGGCTGCTTCTTCGGTCGGCGACGACCGCATCCAGAAGTCCTCGACGGGCCGGGTCAATCCGGAGTCGTGGACCCACGGCTCGTCGAATGCTCGCCAGTTCTGGTTCACCCAGGGCTACAAGACCGGTGACGCAAACCAGTGCGACACCTTCTCCGCGCAGGACCTGCACGAGTAATGGCTCGGGCGCATGACGATGACGCCGGATGACGCCATCACGCCCGACGACAAGGACTGGACCTGGGTGTTGAGCCGCCCGTGTCCCCAGTGCGGTTACGACGGGGCAATGGTGCATCCCACGGACGTCGGTGAACACATTCGCCGCGACGCGACTGACTGGGTCACCCGGCTGCAGCGGCCTGGCGTCGCCGTCCGCCCAACGCCAAGCGTCTGGTCGGTCCTCGAATACGGCTGCCACGTTCGCGACGTGCACCGCATCTTCAACCACCGCGTCGAACTGATGCTCTCCCAAGAGGACCCGACGTTTCCCAACTGGGATCAGGATCAGACCGCGCTGGCCGACGACTATGCATCGCAGGACCCGACGTCGGTCGCAGGCGAACTGGCGGAGGCCGCGAACGCGGTCGCCGACACCTACGCACGCGTGCCCGCCGACGCATGGCCACGGCGCGGACTGCGCAGCAATGGTAGCGAATTCACCGTCACCTCGATCGCGCGCTATCACCTCCACGACATCGTCCATCACGCCTGGGACGTCACCCATTGAGGAGCAACTCCGCATGAGCGCCGACGAGAACGGAGGTTCGATCATCAATATCAGCTCGGCCGCGGGGATCAAGGCCGTTCCGGGCTGCGGCCACTACTGCGCCACCAAGTTCGGGCTCGTGGCGCTGACCAATTCACTGGCAGTCGAGTTGGGCGAGTTCGGAATTCGGGTCAACTCCGTCCACCCGTATGGCACAGACACGCCGATGGGCAACGATATGTCGATGTATCAGATGTTCGCCGACCATCAGACGTACATCCACAGCTTCTCCCCCGGTGCGCTACCGACGGACTCACTGGCAGCGCCAGACCTGATGTCGGACATCGTGCTGTGGCTTGCCAGCGACTCGTCCTCACTGGTGACCGCCGCGCAGATCCCCGCCGACAAGGGCTACCTCAAGATCTAACGACCCGCACTCACCTAGAGCCGGTTCTCAGCGGCGATCGACGTGTCAGTGGTCCGCAGCGGGCGGATCAACGCATCCTGCGCGAACGAGGCGATGAGTTCGCCTTCTTCGGTGTGAACCGCGCCGCGCACGTACGACATGCCCGCACCAACCTGAGTGCTCTCGTGCGTGTACAGAATCCAGCCACCCCAGGCGAACGGCTCGTGAAAGCTGACGGATATCGTCATCGGCGCCGTCGAAACCGTGAGGTGCGCCTGGGCGGTACCGATGCCTTCGTGCGCCCGCATGGTGGTCGAAATCCCAAGGTGTCCAGTGAAGTACGCGACGAGGGCCTTCGCCAGATCGGCACGCGCGGGAATGGGGTCGTAGTGCAGCCAGGCGAACAACTCTGGCGGCCCGACCTCGTCGGGGCTGTTGACGTCCGCGACGTCGACGAGCCGCAGTTCGCGTCCAACCATCGGCATCTCGGAGTGAATGGCCTCGGCGGGCGCCGCGACATCGGGCCGCGGAAGATGATGGCGGATCACGTCGCCGGACGGAACGTCGGTGAACGCCGTCACGGTGATGCAGCGTTTGCCGTTCTGCGTCACGTTGACGATGGCGGTTGCCGTCGAACGACCTTCCGCGACCACGTCGATCGCGAATTCGACCGGTGGCCCGGCGACGACCGCACGGGCGAACACCGCGTACGCCGAGCGCACCGACTTCTCCGGAAAGCGTTTGGCCACAGCGACGATGGCCTGAGCCAGCACCTGGGTACCCTCGACGACCTGACGCTCGTCGGCTCCTGCGATGCCGGTCTTGCCGACGAACGTGTCGTCCTCTGCCGGTTCGACGTCGAACAGGTCTAACAGTCCTGCGACGGTCCATTGGGCCTGATCGGACTCCGTGGTCATGGCGACTCCACCTCTCGTATCAACGGCAACGACACCGCTGGCTCGGTCAAGACGGTAACGTCATTCTCATGGCCAAGTCGAGCGCCCGTTCCTCGACCGGCGCGGCGGACGCCGGTGCCGGCGACGAGGAGCCACGCGACAAACGATTCATGCGATCAGCGTTGGCGATCCTCGGCGAGACCGGTCGCACCGACTTCACCGTGCTCGAGGTGGTGGAACGCTCGAAGACCTCACTTCGGTCGTTTTACCAACACTTCTCGACCAAGGACGAGCTTCTGCTTGCGCTCATCGACCGGATCATGAGTGAGTCGACGCTGCGGTGGCGCGAGGAGGTCGACGGCCTCGATGCCGTGGCGGCGCTCAGCCATCTGATCGACAAGGTCAGCGCCCCAGCGTCATCGACAACGCAGGACAGCATCAACCGCGGCTTGACCTTCTACAACGACCATCTCGCCGAGTCGTTGCCGCGCGAGTACGCGCGGGTGCTCGCCCCGGTGCACGGGCTCATCAAGGACATCATCAAGCGGGGCATCACCGAGGGCGTCTTCGACCCCGACCTCGACGTGGCTCCCACCGCCACGCTGATCATGCAGTCCTCGATGGGGGCAATGCGGCTCCGCGTGCTCGGCGCCGAACTCAACGACGTGCCCCTCGAGCAACGCCATATCAAGGACTTCTGCCTGCGCACCTTGCGCAAGTGACCGGTAGAGCTCGCTGACCAGCGGCGACCGCACGTCACACATCGCTTCACCAAGGGTGGTGTCGGCGCTGGTCCCGACGTGGTAACGTCATTACCACTTCACCAAACCCAGACTTCAGGAGGCGGAAATGCCCAGCCGCGAGCTTCCATATCCGGTGTTCGACGCCGACAACCACTTCTACGAGCCCAAGGAGGCGCTGACCCAGTTCCTTCCGGACCACCGCAAGGGCGTCATCGACTACATCGACGTCCGCGGCCGCACCAAGATCATGGTTCGCAACGTGGTCAGCGACTACATCCCGAACCCGACGTTCGAGGTGGTCGCGCGACCCGGCGCGCAGGAGGAGTACTTCCGGCACGGCAGCGGTGGCAAGAGCTACCGCGAGGTCATGGGCAAGCCGATGAAGGCCATCCCCGCCTTCCGCGACCCCGCCGCACGCCTCGAGGTGCTCGACTCGCTCGGCCTGGACTACACGCTGATGTTCCCGACCCTTGCCAGCCTCGTCGAGGAACGACTCAAGGACGACCCGGATCTGATCCTCGACATCGTCCACGCGCTGAACGAGTGGATGTACGAGACCTGGCAGTTCAACTACTCCGACCGCATCTTCTCCACCCCGGTCATCAACCTCGGCGTCGTCGACCGCGCCTTGGAAGAACTCGAGTGGTGCCTGGAGCGCGGCGCCAAGACCGTCCTCGTCCGGCCTGCGCCGGTGCCCGGCTACCGCGGCACCCGCTCTCTCGGCCTGGAGGAGTTCGACCCGTTTTGGGACGCGTGCGTGAAGGCCGGCATCCCGGTGTCGATGCACGCCTCGGATTCGGGTTACTCCGAGTACCTGAACGACTGGGAGCCCGGTGACGAGTTCAAGCCGTTCGCGCCGACCTCGTTCCGCATGGTCGCGATGGGCAAGCGGCCCATCGAGGACACCATGGCGGCGTTGGTCTGCCACGGTGCGCTGACCCGCAACCCGGATCTGCGCGTGCTGTCGATCGAGAACGGCGCATCCTGGGTGCCCACCCTGTTGAAGCAGTTTAAGGACGTCTACTCGAAGATGCCGCAGGGGTTCCTGGAGGACCCGATCGAGGCGTTCCGGCGATGCGTCTACGTCGCGCCCTTCTGGGAGGACGACTTCGCCCAGATGGCCGAGCTGTGCGGTGTCGACCGGATCATCTTTGGATCCGATTGGCCGCATCCCGAGGGCTTGTCCGATCCGATCGCACTGATCGACGACCTGCAGGGGCTCGACGCCGAAGGTCAGCGGAAGATCATGGGCGGCAACATGATCGACCTGTTCAAGGTCGAGAACAAGGTGGTCTACAAGCCCGGCGTGCCCGCCATGGAATTCGCCTGATCACGAGCTCAGCTCCGGGAGCGTGCGTGTCGGTTCGCCGGCACGCACGTGCTCGGCTTATCGAAAGCGAATCGAGCCCATGACCGACGTCGCCAATCCAGAGCGGATGCTCTTCGCCTCAACGGCACAGGCGTTCCTCGAGAAGGAAGCCTCGCTGAGCCGGGTCCGCGAATTGCACGCCTCCGGTAAGTCCTACGAACCGGACTGGTGGCGGCGGGCCGCCGAACTGGGCTGGGCCAGCATGCTGGTGCCAGAGGAACTCGGCGGCGGCAGCGTCTCCGGTGACGGCGTCGGGGATCTCGCGTTGATCGCCGAACTGATCGGCCGGACCGTCGCACCGGGACCGCTGCATCCGGTGAACACCGTGTTGGCCGGCTTGGTAGATGCCGCCGCCGGATCGGACTCAGCCCCGGCGCACTCGGACATCATCGGAGCGTTGGTCGGGGGCGAACTCATCGCGTCATGGGCCGTATACGAACCGCAGCGCGGCTGGTCGCCACTGGAGACGACGGTCACCGCGACGGCGACGGGCGCCGGATTCCGGATCGACGGCGTCAAGGATCGGGTCGAGGCCGGACCGGAAAGCAACCTCTTCCTCGTCGTCGCCCAGTGCGGCGACGAACTGCGGCAGTTCCTCGTCGCTGCGGACACCCCAGGCGTGACGGTCGAGGCCCAGCAATCCATCGACCTGATAAAGCGTTATGCCCGAGTGACCTTCGACGGCGTGGAGGTCGGCGCCGACGCCGTGGTTGGCTCGGCCGACCAGACGGCGGCGCTCATAGCGCGCCAGGCACAGGTCGCCCAGGTGCTGCAGTGCGCCGAAGTGGTGGGGGTACTCGACACCGTCATGAACTTCACCATCCAGTGGGCCTTGGACCGGTACTCGTTCGGACGGCCGCTGGCCTCATACCAGGCGCTCAAGCATCGCTTTGCCGACATGAAGATCTGGTTGGAGGCCTGCCGGGCCACCTCACGGGCCGCCGTCGCCGCGGTCGGGGCCCGCGCGACCGATGCAGACATGTTGGCCAGCGTCGCGAAGTCGTACATCGGTGAGCACGCGGCGCCCATGCTGCAACATTGCGTTCAGCTGCACGGCGGCATCGGCGTCACGTGGGAGCACGACATTCACCTGTTCCTCCGTCGAGTCACGTTGTACCGCTCCATGTTCGGAACGCCTGAGGAGCACAATTTGCGCGTCTACACCTGCGCCGAGGCACAGAAGGCCGCGTCATGACCGAGACGACGTCGGCACGGCCGACCACCGAAACGGTCGCGGAGTTCGCCCAGCGCGCCGCGGCCTGGCTGGCCGCGAACGTTCCGACCATCGACGTCAGGAATCCGCCCGACGCGGATCGCGGCGAGGTGCAGCCGTGGTTGCGGGCGCGCGAACTTCAGCAGAAGGTCTACGAAGGTGGATTCGCGGGCATCTGCTTCCCGCGCGAGTACGGCGGACTCGGGCTGCCCATCGAGTACCAGCGCGCGTTCGACGAGGAGTCCCGCGGCTACGAGATGCCGATGATCCTCAACACGCCGACCTTCACCATCTGTGCGGCCACCATCTTGGATACCGGGTCCGAAGCGCAGAAGCGGCAACACATTTCGAGTGCCATCCGCGGGGAGGAAGTACTCGTCCAGCTGCTCTCCGAACCCAGCGGCGGGTCCGACCTGGCCAGCGTCATGACCCGCGCCGACCGCAAGGGCGACAAGTGGGTCGTCACGGGCGCCAAGACGTGGAGCACCAGCGCGTTCGCCGCCGACTACGGCCTCCTGCTGGCTCGCACGACGTGGGACGTGCCGAAGCACGAGGGACTGACGATGTTCCTGGTCAAGCTCGACAGCCCTGGCATCGAAATGCGGCGCATCACGCAGGTAAACGGCTCGCAGGAATTCTGCGAAGAGTTCTTCGACGGGCTCGAACTCGATGACGACGCAGTCGTTGGCGAGGTCAACGACGGGTGGAACGTCGCGTCCCGGCAGCTGTACCACGAACGCCGTGCGGTGGGCGGGGGCTCCGAGTTCGCCAGTGGCATCGGCGCGGAGGGCAAGAGCGATCAACCCGTCGACTACGTGGATCTGGCGGAAGAAATCGGTCAGTCCGACAACGAGCGAGTTCGCGAACTGGCAGGCCGCGCCATGGTGCGCCGCGCCGTCCACGAGCAGCTCATCGATCACGTCTACCACGGCGTGCTGGACGGCTCATTGCCCCCGGCGGCAGGCTCGATCATTCGCATCTCGCACGCCGAGAACGTCCAGTTCGAGATCGACACCGCACTGGCGCTGACCGGCAGCCAGGGAGTCGTCGACGACGGAAGCGGCTTGTTCCGTGTCGGCAGCCGTTTCCTGTCCCGACAGGCGGCCTCACTCGGCGGCGGTACCACCGAGATCGCGCGCAACATCATCGGCGAGCGCGTGCTGGGCTTTCCACGCGAGCACGCCGCGGATCGCGGAGTGCCCTTCAACCAAGTCAAGCGCAAGCGCGACTGAGCACGAGCGGGACCGAACACAGCGCGCTGGCAGCCCTAGCCGCGCGCCTCCGAAGGAAGTTCCGCCGCGGCCCGATTGCGCTTGCGCAACGTCGATTCGAAACGGCTCAGAAGGTCGAAGTAGTGGGTCGGCGCCAACCGCGCGAGAGTGTCGAACAGATAAGCATCCGGGCCAACGAGGATGCGCGCCTTACCCTGCTCCACGCCACGGTGGATGAGCTCGGCGGCCTTGTCCGGCTGGGTCATCGTGATGGCGGCGAACTCATCGGCCATCTGACTCTGGCTGCGGCCACGCCCCTCGGGATCCTTCCGGAATCGAGCGTTGCGCACGATGTTGGTGTTGATGCCGCCTGGGTGCACGTTGACCGCCCGGACGCCCGTGCCGCGCAGCTCCTGGCGAAGGGAATCGGTGAAGCCGCGGACCGCGAACTTGGCCGAACAATAGGCACTTTGGTTCGGCATGCCCACCAGTCCGAACACACTCGACGTGTTGACGATGGATCCGGAATCCTGCGCGACGAGTATCGGTAGGAACGCGCGCGTGCCATTGACCACACCGTGGAAGTTGATGTCCCACAGCCACTGATCGTCGGCCACCACGGTGTCGAGCACCCGCGACGCCACCGCGACGCCAGCGTTGTTGAACACCGCACCCAGCGGGGTCGGCGCCCACTCTGCCACTTCGCCCGCAAAGTCGTGCTGCGCCTCCGCGTCCCGCACGTCAAGTACCCGGGTCAGGGTAGGGCCGGCCAAGGACGCTTCGGTCTCCTTCAAGCCGCGCTCGTCGACGTCTGCAATGGCGACCGCAGAGCCGTGGGCCGAAAGCCTCTGCGCGAGTGCACGACCGATGCCGGATGCGGCACCGGTGATGACGGCGGTGCGACCGCTGACGACGTGTTTGGCCGATCTGCTCATGCTTGCTCCTCGTTGGTGGCGGTGACGACGGACGCCGGTGCGGTGTGGTCTGCGATCAGGTCGAGGATGCGCCCCCATGCGCCGAAGGGGAGGTCGTGTCCCATCCCGGGCATGGTGACGAACTTCGCCCGGGGGATCGCGCGGGCGGTCGCGACGCCTCCCGTCGGATGGACCATGCGGTCCCGGTCGCCGTGGATCACCAGAGTTGGTACCTCGATCGCGCCGATTTCGGCGGTCCGGTCGCCCGACGCGAAGACGCCGGCGAGTTGTCGGGACACGCCGTCCGAGGTGGGGTCGCGATCCCATGCGACACCGGCCTTCTCGCGCACCCACCCCTCGTCGAACGGGTATCCGTGGGAGCCGATGTGCTTGAAGATCTTCACTGCGCCGTCGATCGCCTCCATGCGGTTTCGCGGCGGCCGCGCCGTCGCCATGCGCCACCACGTGGACGGTGCCGGACGCCCAATGCGTGGTGCACCCGTGTTCGACATGATCGACGTGAGTGTGCGGACGCGGCCGGGGTACTGCGCGGCGACGGTCTGGGCGATCATGCCGCCCATCGAGATTCCGACCAGGTGGGCGTCGCGATACCCGAGTGCGTCGAGCAGCCCGACGGTGTCGCGAGCCATGTCGCCGAGGTGGTATTGGCGCGGGTGGTTGCCACCCCGTAGTACGGCAATCGGATTGGGCGCTGGATAGTCCATGTGCGTCGATCGGCCGACATCCCGGTTGTCGAAACGCACGACGCGTAGCCCGCGGGCTGCAAGCTCAGCCGCGAAATCATCAGGCCAGGAATGCAATTGCTGACCAAGGCCCGGGATGAGCAGGACGGGTGGATCCGCGGGGTCGCCGAACCCGTCGTAACACAGTTGAATGCCTCGGCCGACGTCGACGACATGGTCTTCGCGCAAGCGCTCATCCGCGACATGGTCTTCGCGCGAGCTCACGCCGACACCTCCGCAGCCGCGTCGCGCCGGGTCTGCTCGACACGCGAAACCCGACGGTGGACGACTGCGCGACCGCCGCGTCCGGGGGCGGTGGCGATACCGCGTGAGTGCATCGATTCTCCTGCGGCATAGGTGGTGCCGAACTCGAACTCGCGCAGCAGGGTACGCAGCGTGACCATCAGCTCCATGTTTGCGAACGCAGCCCCGATGCAACGACGGATACCGCCGCCGAACGGCACCCACGCGTGAGTGTCCGGCGGGCTGCCGACGAACCTATCGGGGTTGAACGACGCGGCGTCGGGGAAACTGCGATCCGACGCGTGGGCGAGCGAGATGCTGACCAGAATTGCATGACGCTCGGGAATGACCCACTCCCCCAGCTTGATCCGCGTCTTGGTCATTCGCGCGGTGGCGTTGATGACCGGTCGGGTGCGCTGCACCTCGAAGATGGTGGCCTGCAGCAGGTCGGATTCACCCGCGTCGACCTCGTCAGTCAGCCGGTTGAGCAGCCGCGGATGCCTGCGCAGGCGCTCGACGGCCCAGGCCAACGTCGTGGCCGTCGTCTCGTGGCCTGCCGCAAGGAGCGTCAGCAACTCGTCGGCGATGTGATCGTCGGAGATCGTTGAGCCGTCCTCGTAGCGGGCCTGCAGCATCAACGCGAGCACGTCGTTGCGCTCGTCGAAGTCCGGATCGTTGCGTGCGTCGGCGATGAGCCGGGAGATGATCGCGTCGTAGCGACGGCGCAACACCTCCACCCGTCCCCATGGACTCCGCGGACCGTAATCCCGCCGCGCGATTGGCGGCAGCACGGCTAACCGGGACGCTCGTAACACCATCGCCGGCAGCAACTCCCGCAGTTCCTCGAAGGCTTCGCCCTCCGCGCCGAACACCGCTCGGAGGATCGCATTGAGCGTAATGCGCATCATCGAGGGCAACGTCTCGAATTCCTCGCCTTCCGGCCACGTCGCGATTTCGCGCATCACTTCTTCTTCGATGATGTGCTCGTAGCCCTGCATCCGCTTGCCATGGAACGGCGGGACGAGCAGCTTGCGCCGCTGACGGTGAGGGATGCCTTCGAGGCTGAAGGTCGACCCGGGGCCAAGCACTTCCCCGAGCGTCCCTGCGCGGGCGATCAGGTCGTTGCTAGTCGTGAACAGGTCCTTGACGAGGGCGGGGTCGCTGATCACCACGGCGTGGCCGAAGATCGGCAGATTCAGCGTGAACTCCGACCCGTACCGGCGCCCGACGGCGCCGACGGCCTTGTCGCGATTGATCACGAAGGCGATGCCCTGCAGAAGCTTCGGAATCCGCGGCGCGGGTGGCAATCGGACGGGGTCGGTGGTGGCTTCACCCATTTCTCTTCTCCTTGGTGGCGGGGCTCCTCAGCCACGGTACGTCCCGGTACCGAACTTCACAAGGAGCTCTTTCCACACGCGTTCAATAATGGTACCGTCAGGTACCGCAGCCGGTACCCACGCGTACCGAAGGTTCTGGGGGAGAGGTGCGCCCCATGTCGACGAGCATTCCCATCGAGTACACCGACGTGCTCATCGTCGGGGCGGGGCTGTCTGGTGTCGGTGCCGCGTGCCAGTTGCAGCAGGACTGCCCGGACAAGTCCGTCATGGTGCTCGAGGCGCGAGCCGCGATCGGAGGTACCTGGGAGCTCTTCCGCTACCCCGGGATCAGGTCCGACTCGGACATGTTCACGTTGGGCTATCGGTTCCGGCCCTGGACGGAACCCAAGGCCATCGCCGACGTGCCGAGCATCCTGAACTACATCCACGACACCGCCCGCGAGTTCGACGTGAACCGGTTGATTCGGGTGAATCACCGTGTGGTGAAAGCGAACTGGGACAGCGCCACCGCCCGCTGGACCGTCGAGGTGCATCGCACGAACCTCGACGAGACCGTCACATTCAGTTGCGCGTTCCTCTACGTCTGCTCGGGCTACTACAGCTACGACGAAGGCTTCAGCCCGAAGTTTCCCGGCGCGGAACGCTTCTCAGGCTCCGTGATCCATCCCCAGCACTGGCCGGAGCGCCTGGACTACCGCGGGAAGCGGATGGTCGTCATCGGCAGCGGAGCGACGGCCGTGACGCTGGTCCCGACCCTGGCCCAGGTTGCCGCGCACGTGACGATGCTGCAGCGCTCGCCGACCTACATCGCAGCGAAGCCCGCCAGGGATCGGCTCGCCGACAGATTGCGGGCCCGGCTGCCGCAGAAACTCGCCTACGCAATCGTGCGCTGGAAGAACACCCTTCAGGGCATGGCCATCTTCCAACTCAGCCGTCGCCGCCCCGATCTGATGAAGTCGATGCTGCGCAAGGCCGCGGTGAAGCAACTCCCCACCGGCTACGCGGTGGACACCCACTTCGCCCCGTCGTACAACCCGTGGGACCAACGGATGTGTCTGATCCCGGACGGAGATCTGTTCACGGCCATCCGCGAGGGGCGCGCGTCGGTGGTGACGGACCAGATCGACACGTTCACCGAGACGGGCATCCGGCTGGCCTCCGGGGTCGAACTTCACGCCGACGTCGTGGTCAGCGCCACCGGATTGAACATGCTCGCCATCGGCGGGATGACGCTGGAGGTCGACGGTTGCCCGGTAAATCTGTCGGAGACGGTGTCCTACAAGGGAATGATGCTCTCGGGAGTCCCGAACTTCGCCTGGACCATCGGCTGCACGAACGCCTCTTGGACGCTCAAGGCCGACCTGATCGCACAGTACGTGTGCCGACTGCTCGCACACATGGATCGCGAGGGTTACGCCGCCGCCACCCCCGACGCGCACCGCGTCAAGGCCGAGCACCCGTTCCTTGACCTGACGTCGGGATACGTGCAACGCAGCATGGACTTGATGCCCAAGCAGGGCGATCGCCTCCCGTGGCGGCTGCATCAGAACTATGTGCGGGACGTCGCGCTGTTACGCCGCGGTCCGATCGATGACGACGTGGTGTTCACGGCACGATCCCCCCAGCAGGTCCGACCGCAGGAGCAGGTGCGGCAACCCGTGAGTTGACGACGACTTCACGCCGAGCGCGGATTCGGCAAGGGCTAGAACAACATCGGTTGAAGAGTGTGCGGCAACGCCCCGGCGGATTGAACCGCCGGGGCGCTGCGCATCGCAAATGGTCGATTATCGGGCGCCAAGCCATGCTTGGCTATCAACGGCGCCACTCGCGCGCTCAGCAGCTCGCGGTAGCTCGGCGGCAGATACGCCCCGCGCCGGTACAACTCGCGGTAGTCCCCTGCCAGCTCCGGATGTTCACGGTTGAGCCAACCCATGAACCAGCCCCGTGTCGAACCGCGCAGATGCAGGCCGAATACCGTCACACTGCTCGCTCCGGCCGCTGCGATCCGGCCCAGCAGCGCATCGAGCTGTGCGGCGGAATCGGTCAGCAGTGGCAGCACCGGCGCAACCATGACGTGGCAATCAAGGCCGGCCGCCCGCACCGAACGGATCAACCCGAGGCGCGCTTCGGGCGTCGGCGTGCCCGGTTCGACCCGTCGATGCAACTCGGCATCGCCGATGGCCAGCGAGATGGCAACGCTGACGTCGACCCGGTCGGCCGCCTTGACGATCAGCGGAAGATCACGCCGGAGCAGCGTGCCCTTGGTCAAGATGGAGAAGGGCGTGCCCGAGTCGGCGAGCGCGTCAATGATGCCGGGCATCAACGCATAGCGGCCCTCAGCGCGCTGGTAAGGATCGGTGTTTGTGCCAAGTGCGACCGTCTCGCGCGTCCACGAGGCGCGGGACAGTTCGCGCCTCAGCACGTCCGCCACGTTGACCTTGACCACCAACTGGGTGTCGAAGTCATCACCGCAGTCGAAGTCCAGATACTCATGTGTTGGCCTGGCGAAACAGTACCGGCAGGCGTGACTACAGCCACGAAAACCGTTGACGGTGAAGCGAAATGGCAAATTTACTGCATCTGGCACCTTGTTGAGTGCCGACTTGCAAAGAATCTCGTGGAAGGTGATTCCCTCGAACTGAGGCGTGCGAACCGACCGCACCAAACCAAGGCGCTGAAGCCCCGGTAGGGCACCATCGTCGACGCCGGACTTCAGGCCGTCCCATCGCATACGATAGTCGAACATACATTCGATAAATCCGTCAAGGACACGTTATTCACACAGGCTCTTCCATTGGCGGCTGCGTGCAGTAAGCTCATGCACGGATGTGAGACGCATCCGCAGGTGGGTGTACTCAACATCCCAGTTTGATGACAGGTAAAGATTAGATATGCCGCAGGGAACTGTGAAATGGTTCAACAGCGAAAAGGGCTTCGGCTTTATCGCTCCCGAAGATGGTAGCCCGGACGTCTTCGTCCACTACTCCGAGATCCAGGGCAGCGGCTACCGCTCGCTCGAGGAGAATCAGCGCGTTCAGTACGACCTCGGTCAGGGCGCCAAGGGGCCTCAGGCCACCGGCGTCACCGCGATCTAAGAACGACAACTAGCTTTGGGCTGGCAAGGTCAATCCTTGCCAGCCCTTAGTGTTCTTCGGGCCGCCCCGGTTGGGTAGGCCCGCCGAGGTAGCGGTCAGAGCAGCGAGACGATCAGCACGTTCACGACCGTCCCGCCGACGATCGACAGCAGCGCATTGCGTCGCCATAGGTGCAGTCCGACGGTGACCGCGAGGGCGGCCAATGCCGCCCATCGATGGATGGCTTCTGCGCCGGGTACGTCCCGGACGGTGTAGAACGCCAGCATCACCATGATTCCCAGCGGCATGTGCAGACTCAGATAACGCACCACGACCGAACGCCGCATCGGCGCCAGCACCGCGAACGGCAACGCCCTCAAGATCCAGGTAATGGCGGCGCTGACCACCACCATCGCCGCGATGTGAGCCGGGTCAGCCATGCGCACGTCTTCGCCGCTCCAACCCGAGCCGGCCAACCAGGAACGCGGCGTAGCCCAGGAAGCCCCACACCAGCATCTGGCCCGGGACCAACAGCCACGCGACGACCGCGCAACCTGCGGCACACACGGCCACTACCCGGTCGGGCCGGGCGCGATACGCATCGATGGCCAGCACGACGAACAACGCGGTGAGCGCAAAGTCGAGGCCTTGGACCCGCTCGATGGGCAGGGCCGACCCCGCCAACGCACCGATCGTCGCGCCCGACACCCAGGCCACCTGAAAGATCAACTGCACCAATAGAATTCGGCGTGACGTCCAGTCTTCCGGATGCGTGGACGTGACGGCATACGCCTCGTCGGTCAGCGCGTAGGTGCTGTAGACCTTGGCTGGTAGGCCGTTGACGCGGTCCAGCGGGAACGACAGCGCATAGAACACGTGACGCAGGTTGACGATGAGGGTGGTGGACGCCACCTGAAGTAACGGAGCACCTGCCACGGCCAACCCGACGAGCAGAAACTCCAGCGAGCCTGCGTACACCACCGCGGTGAACACAGTCGCCCACCACCATGCGAGCCCGGCGTGAACGACCACCAGGCCGAAAGCCAGCCCCAGTGACCACAACCCGAGTCCAACGGGCGCCGCGATCGCCAACACCGGCGTCGGTCGTGCCACGCGAAGAAGTCCTAGGGCGGTGTCGAATGGATCGGTGACGGCTGAGTCGACCGAATTGTTGTCCTCGTACGGGACCCTACGTCAGGGCGAAGTCCAACTGGCGACGCTCGGCCGCGAACTCGACGGTCGCCTCGACGCGATACTGGGCTTCGAACTCGACTGGGCTGAGGCCCGGGTCACCACTGCCCAAGCTGGCACTGCAAGTTGTAGGGCGCGTCCTGCTGCACGGCCACCTGACCGTCCACCGTGATGTCGCAGTGCGGATTCGGCGCCTCCCGACCCCCGTGCGTGGTGCTACTCACGGTCAAGATCGCCCATTGCGGGTCCGCGAGCGTCGTCTCGAACACCCACGGCGCACCCGGCGCCAGGGTCACCGACTCCTTCTTCAGGTAGGAATACGAGTCGGCGTTGTAAGCCGCCTTGTTCGCAGGCTGAGTCGTCAGATAGTAGAGGTCGAAATCCGCGCCGGCGCCCGTCGTCAGCGTGTAGACGACCTTGTGCCCAGCGGCAGGGTCGGCGGCCGAGGTGCCCTGGCTGACCGCGACTCCGGCGGACGCCACCAGCGCCGCGACTGCAAATGCCGACCCAATCTTGGACTTCGCTTTTCGCATGACCATCACATCGCCGGACGCTACCCGATCGTTACATTCCTCACCATCCGTCACGTCACCACCGTCAAAGCTCGAGCAGCAGCGTCACCGGTCCGTCGTTGACCAACTCCACCAACATGTCGGCCCCAAACACACCGGTTTCGACGTGCGCACCGAGTTCGCGCAACGCAGCGCAGAACCGATCGACGAGAGGCTCCGCGACGGACCCAGGGGCCGCGGCGTTCCACGACGGCCTGCGCCCCTTCCCGGTGTCGGCGTACAGCGTGAACTGGCTGACCACCAGGATCGGGGCCGCGATGTCGGCAGCACTGGCCTCACCATCGAGAATTCTCAGCTGCCAAAGCTTCTCGGCCATCTTGCGAGCCACGGCGACGTCGTCGTCATGGGCCACGCCCACCAACGCCAAAAGGCCCTGACGCTCGGGATCGATCGCACCAACCACCTCACCGGCGACGATCACCCGCGCTGACGTCACACGTTGCACCAAGACTCGCACGGTCGCCGATGTTGCCACACCACAGTGGCGTCGCTCACTCGATCGAACCCCAACCAGATGTGGTACGTCTTGTAGTCGTGGACCAGCCCCCGCGAGCCGGCTTGAACTGGCGCGGCACTCCCCTGACCAGACGCTCGATGCTGCTTGGAATCGGCGCCGTCGGCGCTTTCCTCGCCGTCGACCTTGGCGCGGTCGCGTACGCGAACAAGTGGGTCGGTGCGGGGGCCGCGCTCACCCGCGACAAGTTCATCATCGCGTTTCAGTCGGTCTTCGGCGCGCATCCCGGGTTTCGCCGCAACCACGCCAAGGGCGTCGCGGTCGTCGGGTACTTCGACGGCAATGGAAATGGCCGCGAGCTCTCCAGCGCCGCCGTGCTCGGCGTCGGCCGCAGCCCGGTCACCGGCCGCTTCTCGCTCACCGGCGGCAATCCCTTCGTAGTCGATGCCCCGGGTGCCGCCCGCGGGTTGGGGTTGGCGATCGGCTTCCCCGGCGCTCAGCAGTGGCGCACCGCGATGCTGAATCTGCCCGTCTTCCCGGACAACTCCGCACAGGGTTTCTACGACCGACTGTTCGCCTCGCAGGTGGTCGCGGGAACCGGCAAGCCGGATCCGGCCAAGATGGCGACGTTCCTGGCCGCGCACCCCGAAACCGCCGCAGCCATGGCCGTGGCGAAGAAACATCCGCCGACACCGGGATTCGCCGACAGCACTTTTTGGGGGCTCAACACGTTCCATCTGGTCGTCGAGTCCGGTACCCGCACCCCGGTGCGGTGGTCGTTCGTTCCGCGGCAGGCCGCGCTCGCGACGACAACCAACGGTGACGATGTGCTCTTCGACGCGTTGGTGCGGCAGCTGAAAACCACCCCCCTGCAATGGGATCTGTATTTCACCGTCGGAACGCAGGACGATCCGCTCGATCCGACTCTGCCGTGGCCCGGCGACCGTCGCGTCATCGACGCAGGCACGCTGACGCTGACCGGCGTGGAAACCGAGCAGGCGGGCAATGCGCGCGACGTCAACTTCGACCCATTGGTACTCCCGGACGGCATCGTGCCTTCCGACGACCCACTGCTCGGTGCGCGCTCCGCGGTCTACGCCGCCTCTTACCGGGCCCGCACCGGGGAGCCGAAGACACCGTCGGCCGTGCAGGTCGACCAGGTGGCACCGTGACGGCCACCGTGCGCTACCCGGTGCGCACCCGGGTGCTGCACTGGCTCACCGCGGTCCTGGTGTTCACCACGCTGCTGGTCGGATTCTTCATGGTGAACTCGCTGGGCTCGTACGCGGCGTTGGTCAGCGTGCACATGACACTCGGGGTGTCGATCCTCGTCATCGTCGTGGCACGAGCCGCGAACAGACTCACCCACCGGACGCCCAAACTGCCCGACACCGTCGCCCGGTTCGAACACAAGCTCGTCATCGGTTCGGAACTGTCGATGTACGCGTTGTTGCTGGCCCAACCACTGGTCGGTTGGGCCATGGTGTCGGCGACCGGGCGAGCCGTCAGGGTGTTCGGCGCGTGGCCATTACCGCGGATCGCGCCCTTCAATGCCGACCTCTTCTTCGGGCTGCGCCAGACCCATTCGATACTGGCCTACCTCCTGGTGGCCGTCATCGCGGCCCACGTCAGTGCGGTGGTGCTGCACACCTTGACGCTGCGCGACGGCATGCTGTCACGTATGACGTTCGGGCGCCGCTGACCGTCCGACCGGCCGAAACACCCGCAGGCGCGCAGGTGGCGTGACAAGCTACCCGGATGACGACGCCGGCCGGGTCACAGATATTGGCCGACACCGGCGGGCTCGTGGTGACCGACGACGGCCGACGGGTGCTCGTCTTCGACCGCAACACCGGCGGGCTGGCGGTCACCGCCTTCGTATTCGGCATCGTCGCCCTCGTCCTGCTCGGCTTCGGGGTGGTCGCGTCGTTCGCTCTCTCGAACGTGGTCGGCGCCTGCTTCCTGGCGGCCGGCGTGGCGGTCGCCGTCGGAGCCCTCGTCGCGTTTCGAGCGTTTCGGCGACGCCGCACCCGACCGCTGCACGAATGCCGCTCGGTCGCGGTCATCGATCGCAAACTGGGCTTGTTCAGTTATGCCGGCGGCGCGGTGTTGCCGTTGGACCAGGTCCGGTTTCAGCGCAGGATGCAACTAGGTTCGAGCTCGCCCAAACTGGTCGCGGTGTTGCCGCGCAGCACTCGGGTGCTCAAGCGTGGCAATCCGTTCGACGGAGGCATCGGCGACGTCGATCAGGTGCTGACTGCCGCCGTGACTCGCGTGTCACCGCAGCCGTGACACGACCTCGGCGACCACGGCGTCGGTAGCGACGTCTACCTGCTCCCCCGTCGTCAGGTCCTTGACACCGACGGTGCCCGCCTCGACGTCGCGATCACCGGCCACCAGCGCCATGCGTGCGCCCGACCGGTCGGCCGCACGCATGGCGCCCTTCATTCCGCGGTCACCGTAAGCCAGGTCGGTGCGGATGCCTTCCGCGCGCAGCAGGCCTGCGAGTTTGACGAGCACCAGCTTCGCTTCGTCGCCGAGGGGCACGCCGAACACCTCGACGCGCGCGGTCTCGCCGACCGTCTTGCCCTCGGCCTTCAGAGCCAACATGGTCCGGTCCACGCCGAGGCCGAATCCGATTCCCGAGAGCTCCTGGCCGCCCAGTTGCTGCATCAGTCCGTCGTAGCGGCCACCGCCGCCGATGCCGGACTGCGCGCCGAGTCCGTCGTGAACGAATTCGAACGTGGTCTTGGTGTAGTAGTCCAGCCCGCGCACCATCCGCGGGTTGATGACGTACGGCACGCCGAGCGCATCGAGGTGCGCGAGCACGGTGTCGAAGTGCTGCTTGGCCGCATCGGACAGGTGGTCGAGCATCAACGGCGCGTTTGCCGTCAGCGCACGGACCTCGGGGCGTTTGTCGTCGAGCACACGCAGGGGGTTGAGTTCGGCGCGCCGTCGGGTCTCCTCGTCCAGGTCGAGCCCGAACAGGAACTCCTGCAACAACTCCCGATACTGCGGGCGGCAGGTCTCATCACCCAGGGAGGTTAGTTCCAAGCGGAACCCATCCAGCCCTAGCGACCGGAAACCCGCGTCGGCGATCGCGATTACCTCGGCATCCAGTGCGGGGTCGTCGACCCCGATGGCTTCCACACCCACCTGCTGAAGCTGGCGGTACCGCCCCGACTGCGGACGCTCGTAGCGGAAGAACGGCCCCGAGTAGCACAGCTTGGCGGGCAGCGGTCCGCGGTCGACGCCGTGCTCGATGACCGCACGCATGACACCAGCAGTGCCCTCGGGCCGCAACGTGACGGACCGCTCCCCGCGGTCGGCGAACGTGTACATCTCCTTGGAGACGACGTCGGTCGACTCACCGACTCCGCGCGCGAACAACGCGGTGTCCTCGAAGATGGGTAGCTCGACATAGCCGTAACCGGCGCGGCGAGCGGCCTCGAGCAGGCCGTCGCGGACGGCGACGAACTGCGCGGAGTCCGGCGGCAGGTAGTCGGGAACGCCCTTCGGCGCACGAAGAGACGGGTAAGACGATGAATCAGTCACTGAGGCCTTCGATGAATGGGTTGGTGCGTCGTTCGGCGCCGATCGTGGACTTCGGGCCGTGTCCCGGTAGTACCACGGTGTCGTCGTCGAGCACCAATAGTTTGTTCACGATCGAGTTCAGGATGTCGCGGCCGCTGCCGCCTTCGAGGTCGGTGCGGCCGATCGACTGCTTGAACAGGGTGTCGCCAGTGAATGCCAGTTCGGACGGCCAGTCGGCCCAGTTCATCCCCGAGTCGCTCCGCTCCAGCCCGCCGGACGACATCCCCCAGTCGCTCCGCTCCAGCCCGCCGACCCGGAACACGACCGAGCCCCTGGTATGCCCCGGGGTGTGATCGACCGTGACAGTGATGCCGCCCAGCTCGATCTTGTCGCCGTCGCGGTCCAGCTCGACCACCTGACGGGGCTCGCGGAAGAGCGCGCCGAACGCCACCTGCGCCAGCCGGGGCCCGAAGCCCTTGATCGGATCGGTCAGCATGCACCGATCCTCGGGATGGATGTACGTCGGGCAGCCATAGGTGTCGGACACCTTCTGTGCCGACCACATGTGGTCGATGTGTCCGTGGGTGAGCAGCACCGCTGCAGGCGTCAGGCGGTGCTCGTCGAGGATGCGGCGCAGTGGCCCCATGGCCCGCTGACCAGGGTCGACGATGATCGCGTCTGATCCTTCGTGCGAGGCCAGTACATAGCAGTTGCACTGCAACACGCCCGCTGGAAACCCCTTGATCAACACGTCGACTAGTTTCCCACCTTGCGTTCATGAGGGTCGCGGCGCCCACGCTCAGCTATTCCTGGCACACTCGGTGCGACTGTGAGCGACGTCGCCCTCCCGGCGACGTGCGTGTGACGAAAGCAATGACCACGAGGAGGACAGCGGCGGTGCCGACCAACGAGCAACGGCGAGAGACGGCCAAGCGGAAACTCGAGCGGCAGCTCGAGCGCAGGGCGGCCCAAGCGCGCAGACGGCGACTCTTCACGATCGTCGGCGCCAGTGTGGGCGCGATCCTGGTCATCGGAGCCGTCGTGGCGACCGTGCTCTACTTCAACAAGGACTCCGCGACCAACACCGCGTCGGCAGCCACCAGCACCAACGCGGCGGCGCCGCCCGACGCTCCGCCCGGGCAGCCCGCTCCGCCCAAGCCGCTGCCTGCGTTTGCGGCGCCAGCCGGGCTCGGGCAGAACTGCCAATACCCGGCGTCGCCCGATCCGGCGGCGAAGAAGGCGACCCCGCCCCGCACGGGCAAGGTGCCAACGGATCCCGCTCAGGTCAGCGTCAGCATGAGCACCAACCAGGGCAACGTCGGCCTTCAGCTGGACAACGCCAAGGCGCCGTGCACGGTGAACAGCTTCGCCAGCCTGGCCCAGCAGGGGTACTTCAACGACACCAGCTGCCACCGGCTGACGACGGGTGAGGGCCTGTCCGTGCTGCAGTGTGGCGACCCGAAGGGCGACGGCTCCGGCGGCCCGGGCTACCAGTTCGCGAACGAGTACCCGACCGATCAGTACCAACCGGACAGCCCCGATCTGCAGAACCCGGTGATCTACCCGCGCGGCACGCTCGCGATGGCCAACGCCGGACCCGGCACCAACGGCAGCCAGTTCTTCCTCGTCTACAAGGACTCGACGCTGCCGCCGAACTACACGGCCTTTGGGACCATCGACCAGACCGGGCTCGCCACGTTGGACAAGATCGCTGCCGCAGGTGTGGATCCGGCGTCCGGCCAAGGCGACGGCAAGCCCAAGCTACCGGTGCAGATCAAGACGATTCAGCTCGACTGACGGCGGGCCGCCGTGACCAATCCGCCCCGCGATGGCGGTCCCGACCATCATCGCCGGATGGGCGGCGAAGCAATGGCCGCTGAGCTCGGTGTTCCCCTGGTTCGCGGGCGTGGTGGCGGTCGCGTGTCTGGTCGCTGCAGTCGTGGGCGCCATCACCACCGGTCGGCGCGGTCAGGCCGCCGAGGTCACCCGGTAGACGTCGTAGACGCCCTCGACGTTGCGGACGACGTTCAGCACGTGACCGAGGTGTTTGGGGTCACCCATTTCGAAGCTGAACCGGCTGATCGCCACCCGGTCGTTGGACGTCGTCACCGACGCGGACAGGATGTTGACCTTCTCGTCGGCCAGCACCCGGGTCACGTCGGATAGCAACCGATGGCGGTCGAGGGCCTCCACCTGAATGGCCACCAGGAAGACCGACGACGGCGACGGCGCCCACTTGACGTCGATGATCCGTTCCGCCTGCTCTTGCAGCGAGGAGGCATTGGTGCAGTCGGTGCGGTGCACGCTCACTCCGCCGCCGCGGGTCACGAAGCCCATGATGTCGTCACCCGGTACCGGGGTGCAGCACTTTGCAAGTTTGGTCAGCACGCCGGGCGCGCCGGGCACCGCGACTCCGACGTCCTCGTTGGTGCGTTGCCGCACCGACATCGTGCCGGGAGTGGCCCGCTCGGCGATCTCGTCCTCGGCCTCGTCGTCGCCGCCTAGCTGCGCCAACAACCGCTGCACGACGTGGCGCGCGGAGACGTGCCCCTCCCCGACCGCCGTGTACAGCGCCGAAACGTCTGCGTAGCGCAGTTCGCGCGCCAGCGACGCCATCGAGTCGCCATTCATCAAGCGCTGCAATGGAAGCCCGCCGCGACGTACCTCACGCGCGATGGAGTCCTTACCCGCTTCCAACGCCTCTTCGCGGCGCTCCTTGGCAAACCACTGCCTGATCTTGGCTTTCGCCCGCGGCGACACCACGAAGCCCTGCCAGTCGCGCGACGGGCCCGCGTTTGCCGCCTTCGACGTGAATACCTCGACGACTTCGCCATTCTCGAGCTTGCGCTCCAAGGCCACCAGTCGCCCGTTGACCCTGGCGCCGATGCACCGGTGACCGACCTCGGTGTGCACGGCGTAGGCGAAGTCGACGGGCGTCGACCCCGTTGGCAGGGTGATGACGTCCCCCTTGGGGGTGAAGACGAAGATCTCCTGCACCGCAAGGTCGTAACGCAACGACTCGAGGAACTCGCCGGGGTCGGCCGCTTCCCGCTGCCAGTCCAGGAGTGGTCGCATCCACGCCATGTCGTCGATCTCGGCCGCCGCGTGGCCCGCCGGCACTCCGTTGCGGCCCTTGGTCTCCTTGTAACGCCAATGGGAGGCGATGCCGTATTCCGCAGTCTTGTGCATGTCGTTGGTGCGGATCTGCACTTCCAGCGGCTTGCCCTCTGGCCCGACGACTGTCGTGTGCAGCGACTGGTACACGCCGTACCGCGGCTGCGCGAGGTAATCCTTGACCCGCCCGGCAATCGGCTGCCACAGCGAATGCACCACGCCCACAGCGGCATAACAGTCGCGGATCTCGTCGCAGAGGATGCGCACCCCCACCAGGTCGTGAATGTCGTCGAAGTC
>JAOPVI010000411.1 GCA_025966225.1 Mycobacterium sp.
GCCAGGAGTTGCCACGGGACCTGCTCAGTCAACAGGGCATCGAGCAACTGTCGACGGCGTTGTCGGGCAGGGGATTACCCCAGCGCAGCGTGGTCGCCCGCGCCTTGGCCAACCAGGACGCCGCCGATGCGCTCACAGAACATCAGGCCGTCATTCTCGACGCCATCCGGCTGCTCAACCGCGTCGAAGTGCGCGGCGGCGCAGGCAGCGGCAAGACCTTCCTCGCGATGGAACAGGCCCGCCGGCTCGCGCAGCGTGGCCAGCGCGTCGCGCTGGTTTGCTACTCGCACGGCCTGGCTTCCTACTTGGAACGCATCGCCTCGGCCTGGCCGCGGCGCCAGCAGCCCGCCTACGTCGGCGAGTTCCACGACCTCGGCAAGCAGTGGGGCGCAGCCGAGGCACCTGACGAATCGCTCCGCAACGATGAGACCGTCAAGTTCTGGGAACACGACCTCCCGCTCCAAATGACCGAACTCGCAGCGCAACTCGAACCCGGCAACCGCTTCGACTCCATCGTCGTCGACGAGGCCCAGGACTTCGCCGACGCGTGGTGGAACCCACTGTTGGCGGCGCTGAAGGACGACGAAGAGGGCGGCATCTACGTCTTCTCCGACGAGGGCCAACGCGTGTTCAGCAGACACGGCTCACCGCCGGTGCCACTCGTCCCGCTGATCCTCGACCACAACCTGCGCAACACCCGACAGATCGCCAATGCCTTCCAGCCACTCGTCGACCACCCGATGCGGTTCCTTGGCGGCGAAGGGCCGGCCGTCACCTTCGTGTCCTGCGCCCGTGCGGACGCGATGGGCGAAGGTGACGACCAGATCGAGCTGCTACTCGAACAAGGCTGGCGGCCAGAGGATCTCGCACTGCTCACCACCGGGAGCCGGCACCCGGAGCAGGCCGAACGGCAACGCGATGGCCACACGGCGTACTGGGATTCCTTCTGGGACGTCGATCAGGTGTTCTACGGCCACGTGCTCGGCTTCAAGGGCCTCGAACGCCGGGCCGTCGTGCTGGTCGTCAACGATCAAGGCAAGTTCGAGCGCTCCCGCGAACGGCTCTACGTCGGATTATCCCGTGCGCGTGACCAACTCGTCGTCTGTGGCGATCCCGACTTCATCCGCGACGTGGGTGGGCCCGAGTTGGCGCGCCGGTTGGGCGTCTCGTAGCCGAGGGAGACGACTGTGAATTTCACGACGCGTCACCCGACTTCACCGTCGTGAGGTTCCCAGTGGCGGCGAAAGCCCGTCCTACGCGGTCGGTGCGGGTTCGGTGACGGGCTCCTGCCGTTTGGCCCGCTCGTACTTCGACCACGGCGCGCGCTGCGGCCACCAGAACCAGCTGCCCAAAAGTGCTGCGATGGAAGGCGTCATGAACGCGCGCACCACCAGGGTGTCGAACAGCAGTCCCAATCCGATGGTGGTGCCGACCTGACCGATCACCCGCAGGTCGCTGACGACCATCGACATCATCGTGAACGCGAACACCAGCCCGGCCGACGTCACCACCGACCCGGTGCCCGCCATCGAGCGGATGATGCCCGTGTTCAGGCCGGCGTGCGCCTCTTCCTTGAGCCGCGAGACCAGCAGCAGGTTGTAGTCCGAGCCGACGGCCATCAGCACCAGCACCGATAAAGCGATGATCGACCAGTGCAGATTGACCCCGACGAAGTGCTGCCAGATCAGGATCGACAACCCGAACGAGGCACCCAGCGACAAGACGACGGTCCCGACGATCGTCACCGCGGCCACCACGCTCTTCGTCATTATCAGCATGATGACGAAGATCAGGCAGGCCGATGCGAGCCCGATGATCATCAGGTCATACTTGGTGCCATCCTTGATGTCCTTGAAGATGGAGGCCGTCCCGCCCACGTAGATCCTGGAGCCCTCCAGCGGCGTGCCCTTGATGGCCTCCTTCGCGGCCAACTTGATGGGCTCGATCCGCGAGATCCCGTCCTCGGAGGCAGGCTGCGACTGGTGACTGATGATGAACCGCACCGACTTACCGTCCGGTGAGATGAAGTTCTTCATGCCGCGCTTGAAGTCGGCGTTGTCGAACACCTCCGGCGGCAGATAGAACGAATCGTCGTTGCGCGAATTGTCGAAGGCCTCGCCCATCGCCGACGAGTTCTCCGTCGCGGCCGCCTGCTGATCCTGCTGCCCCTTCTGGGTCGCGTACATCGTCAGCATCATCTGCTTCATCGACTTCATGGTCGCGATCTGCGCGGGCATCAACGCAACCAGTTGCGGCATCAGCTGATCCAGGCGCACCAGGTCGGGCACCAGCGCCTGAATGTCGTCGGTCATGGTGTTGACGCCGTCGAGCGTGTCGAATATCGACCGGATGGACCAGCAGACCGTGATGTCGTAGCAGTGCGGTTCCCTGTACAGGTAGTTGCGCAGGGGGCGGAAGAAGTCGTCGAAGTTGGCGATGTTGTCGCGCACTTCGGCGATGTCGATGGCCGTTTGCGCGGTCTTGAGCACCATGCTGTGCGTGGTGTCCGCCATCTGCTGGGTCAGCGAGGACATCTCCGTCAACGTGTCGATGGTGGACTGAATCTCGTCGGCCTGTTTCAGCATGTCGGCCATGCGGTCCTGGCCGTACTTCTGATTCATCACCTGCGCGGTGCCCTGCATGCCGATCTGAAACGGGATGGTCGTGTGCTGGATCGGCTTGCCGTCCGGCCGGGTGATGGTCTGCACCCGGGCGACGCCCGGCACCTTGAAGATGGCCTTGGCGATCTTGTCGATGACGAGGAAGTCGGCCGGGTTGCGCAGGTCGTGGTCGCTTTCCACCAGGAGCAGTTCGGGATTCAGACGCGCGGCATCGAAGTGCCGGTCGGCGGCCTGATAGCCGAGGTTGACGGGCACGTCGTCCTGCATGTAGTCGCGGTCGTTGTAGCCGGCCTGATACCCCGGCAGGGCCAACAGTCCGACCAGGGCGAGCGCGAGCGCCGCGATGAGGATCGGTCCCGGCCACCGCACGACCGCGGTGCCGATGCGGCGCCAGCGCCGAGATGTCATGGGCCGCTTGGGTTCCAGCAGTCCGAAACGGCTTCCGAGCACGATGGCGGCGGGCGCCAGCGTCAACGCCGCGAACAGCGAGACGAGCATCCCGATCGCCAATGGCAGTCCCATCGTGTGGAACAGCGTGAGCCGCGAGAAGGTCAAGCAGTAGGTGGCCCCGGCGATGGTCAGGCCCGAGCCGAGGATCACGGGGGCGGTGCCGCGGTACATCGTGTAGAACGCGGCCTCACGATCCTCGCCCGCCTGCCGCGCCTCCTGGTATCGGCCGACCAGGAATATCGCGTAGTCGGTGGCCGTCGCAATCGCAAGGGCGGTAAGCAGACTCACCACGAACGTCGACAGTCCGAGCAGCCCGTCGCGGCCGAGCAACGCGACGATTCCGCGGGTGGAGCCAAGCGAGAGCATCACCATGGGCAGTATCAGCAACACCGTGCTGATGGACCGATACACCAGCAGCAGCATGATGGTGATGACCACCAACGTCAGCCCGGTGATCGTCTTCATGCTGTTGTCGCCGGAATAGATCTGGTCGGCGAACAACGCGGACGGGCCGGTGACGTAGACCTTGATCCCGTCGGGCGGAGGATGCGCCGCGACGATCTTCCGCACGCTGCTGACGCCTGCGTTCGCCCGGGCTTCGCCCATGTTTCCGGCGAGGCTCAGCTGAACGTAGGCGGCCTTGCCGTCCCCGCTCTCCGACCCCGTCGCGGTCAGCGGGTCGCTCCACAGGTCCTGAACGTGCTCGACGTGGCTGGTGTCGTCGCGGATGGCCTTCACGAGCCCGTCGTAGTAGGCGTGCGCGTCGGGGCCCAACGGCTGCGCGCCCTCGAGCACCACCATCGCGATGCTGTTGGATTCCGACTCCTCGAAGACCTGACCGACCCGCTTCAGTGCCACCATCGACGGTGCGTCGGGGGGTGTCACCGCGACCGCGCGGGATTCGCCGACCATCTCGAGCGTCGGGACGGTGAAGGTGACGAACGCCGCCAGTGCCACCCAGCCCACCACGATGAATATCGCGGCCCGCCGAATGAAACGCGCAACCGTCGCGTGCGAACCCGACCTGCTCACGTCTTCACCACACTGAAATTCACGCGCATTGGTCAGTTGGCCGCTGCGCCGTCTCGCGCCGACACTCCGAATGCACCCTCGAATGCGGACATGATTGCCGCGCGCTCGTCGTCGGAGACCGAGTCGGACAGCGACAGTAGCTCGCGGGGATCGGCGACGTACGAGCCCGACGGCAACGGCCGGCCGAGGGCGATCTCACGGATGGCCAGCGCCGCCATCGACGCCCCCATCCCCACGGTGGTGCCCAGCTGCGCAAGCCCCGCGAGGCCGCGCCCGATGTCCATGAACGACTTGATCAGCCGGGGTGACCCCAGTGCGGCGTCGCGGCCCGAGACGTCGAGTAGCACCGAAACCAGCTCCTGCGGCGTCAACTCGTCGTCGCGCAGGCGGGCGAAGGTGTCGTCGGAGACGCGGCCGCTGAACGGTGACACGTCCTCGGTGTCGTACCGCTCGACGTGCACCACCGAGATGTCGCCGACGTCGGTGGCCATCACCACCGGAATGCGCTTCGCCATGGCGTACTCCCGAACGGCGGCCTTGGCGCGCAGATCGTCGACTTCCTCGACGATGACCATTGGGCGCCATTGATCCATCGCCTGCTCGGCCTCAGGCGTCGTATAGCCGTCTTCCAGGTGGACCTGCGCAATGTAGGGGTCGATGTCGCTGATCTCCCGCGCGGCGCTCACCGTCTTGGAGAGCCCGACCTCGCTCATCGACGAGTTCAGCCGATTCAGGTTGGTGACGCTGATCCGGTCGGGATCGCCGAACAGATAGCGGTTGCCGATGCCCAACTGCGCGACCTGGCTGAGCACGCGTCGGCCGACGCTGAGGCCGAAGAACGCGACCGTCTGGTGGCGAAGTAGCTGATGCTCGTCGGCGGTGATGACGTGCCGATTGCGGAAGGTTCGCAATTCGTAGTGGTCGTCCGGGTCGGGATAGCGCACGACGGCGTTCTTCCATGGCAGGTAGACCCAGTGCCCGAACGCGTCGTCCTCGGCGTGCATGATGTCCCTGGTCTGCCCCGTGGCGCCCTCGCAGGCGCGCAGCTGACACAGTTCCTCGATGATTTCGTTGACCGGGTCGATGACGTCGACACCGGTGCCGAACAATTGGGTCAACCCCGACCGCCCCGAGCCGCCGGACACCTTCAGGATCGTCGGCGGCTCCCAGACCGCTTGGTCGGGGGACTGCCCATTACGCGACACCAGCGGTTCCCCCCTCACTGAGCACAGATCATCTTGGCCTGATTGCTTGCAACGACAACGCACAGTTCGTTGCCACCAAGGTATATGTCGATCGACTTCGCGGTGTCTCAATCTATTGGGTGTGGCCAGTGTTTATCAAAGTCGTAATGATTGCACGACTCACATGACCTCCGACTGGCCTAAAAGTGAGTGTGGGCCATAAGTGTCCTTACGTCGACAGCAGGCTCGAACCACGGGGGCGGGCGCCGTTGCGACACGCTCACTTGAACCGCCTACCATGATCCTTCGTTCATTGGCTGATGCAGAAACCCTTGGAGCTAGCTTGACGTCCATTCGACGTGTCCGTCGTTCGTGGCTGGCGGCTGCCCTCGCGGTGCTCGCCGTGCTGGGCGGGGTAGCGCTGAGCAGTGCCGATCATTGCGCAGGCAGCTGCGCCGTCGCCGCCGTGCCGACGGGTCTGCTGGATCCGCACCCGCCTCCCGCTCGGGCGGTGCCCGCCGCCGTGGCGATCACGCCTGCGCCCGGCACCGACACGATGAACCCTGCTGGTCCGGTCCGCGTCGCGGCCATGAGGGGCGTCATCACCGACGTCAAGATGGTCAACGACGATGGCAAGGCGATCGAGGGCATCCTGACGCCCGATCGCAAGACGTGGAAGCCGACGAAGCAGCTCGGATACGGCCGCACGTACACGATGACCATCCATGCCGCCGGAACCACCGGAATGCCGTCCGTCCAGACGGCGAGCTTCACCACGGTGTCGCCGAGCGACCAGACCGCAGTTTACTTCGAGACGGCCGGCGGCGACATGCTGCAGGACGGTGGCACCTACGGCATCGGGGTGGTGCTGTCCGCACATTTCGACGAACCCATCGGCAACAAGGCCAACGCCGAACGGAACCTCGTCGTCACCACCAATCCGCCGGTGCTCGGATCGTGGTATTGGGTCGACGACCAGCACGCCCACTGGCGGCCCGAGAAGTACTACGCACCCGGTACCTCGGTGAGCGTCGCGGCCAACATCTACGGCGCGCCGCTCGGCGACGGCCTGTACGGGGAAGAGGACGAGAAGGCGTCGTTCAAGATCGGTGACGCGCACGTCTCCGTCGCCGACGACAACACCAAACAGGTCAGCGTGTTCGACAACGGCGCGCTGGTGCGGACGATGCCCACGTCGATGGGAATGGGCGGCACGCAGACCTTCGGCGACACCACGCTGTCGTTCTGGACCCCGCCGGGCGTCTACACGGTGCTGGACAAGGGCAACCCGGTCGTCATGGACTCGTCGACGTTCGGGCTGCCCACCAACAGCCGGCTCGGCTACAAGGAGACCATCTCTTTCGCTACCCGGATCAGCGTCGACGGCATCTACCTGCATCAGCTCAATTCGACGGTGTGGGCGCAGGGCAACACGGACACCAGTCACGGCTGCCTGAACCTCAACAGTGAGAACGCCGAGTGGTTCTACAACTTTGCGGTGCCCGGCGACGTCGTCGAAGTCCGCAACACCGGTGGCAAGCCGCTGCAGGTTTGGCAGAACGGCGACTGGACCATCCCGTGGGCAGAGTGGCGGCAGGGCAGCAAGCTCACCTAGCTCGCGTACTCGGTGAGTTCGGCGAGGAAGCCCGGCGGGAAGCGCAGCGTGCCCTTCTCGGTGCGGCGCAGGAAACCGGACGCGGCCCGCGCCGACAGCGGCTTGCCCGGGTAGTCGAGGAACTCCGCCAAGCCCTGTCGCGTTTGCCATTCCGGCCATGGCCCGACGTCCGCGGCATGCACCACCCCGTCCAGCTCCGCCCAGGCTGCCCTGCGCGGCCACTTGAGGCCCGTCCACGTTGGGTCGTCGCTCCGGTCGTATCGGCCAGGCGAGGCCAGCCGCCGCCCAACCCACGCCGCCACCGGTGCGCTGACCGAATTGCCGACCATGCGCCAGCGTTCCCCGCGCTTGGCGACCTCCTCGGCAGGCGCGGTCCAATCAGCGGGAAAACCTTGCAGCCGTTCGGTATCCCGCAGATCCGGGGTGACGTAATGGCCCGACGGCAGCCGGATGGCCGGCGGCGACGCCACCCCGACCGACGAGCCACACTTGATCGGCGGAACGCAGTCGACTCCCCAGCCGAACGACCGCATGCCCTCGGTCCAGTAGAAGCCGCACGCCACGTCCGGGTAAGCCCTTTCGGGCGTGGGCCTTTCGCAGTCGTCGGCCAGCAGCACGTCGCGCGGATCGCTCACCCGGCTGGCGACCAGGTACCAGCGGTTGCGCCGCTGCGGCAGCCCGAAGGCATTGCTGTCGACCACGCGGTACGCCCACCGGTAGCCGAGCTCGGTCAACGTCTCGGTGATGAGGCCCAGCGCCGCGCCCCGCGCCAAGGACATCAGGAACGGCACGTTCTCCAATACGACCCACGGCACCTCCGACTGCTTCAGTAATCGGAACACCTCGCCGACCAAACTGCTTCTGGCGCCGTCGATTCCGACCTTGCGGCCGACACTGCTGAGGTCCTGGCACGGGAAGCCCGCCACGACGACGTCGGTGCCGCTGGGCAGGCTGGCCAGGTCGCGGACGTCGCCCTCGATCTTGGTGTCCGGGAAGCGACGGCGTAGCACGTGCATGGCGGCGGGGGAGTTTTCCACCAGCAGTTGGGCGTGATGCCCGCTGGCCGACATTCCGAGCTCGAGGCCGCCGACGCCCGCGAACAGGCCGACGACCTTCATCGCAGCCACTCCAGCGCGACGGCGTAACCGAGCCGCGACGGCACTGCGTTGCCGATCATGTGGGCGAGCGCCGTGCGCTGGCGCACGCCGTCGAAGGAGAACCAGTCCGGAATGTATTGCAGCCGTGCGGCTTCGTGGGCCGTGATGGTGCGCCGCAGGCTCGGGTGGACGTAGCGGCCCATGCACATGCTGTAGAAGCCCGTGGTGATGGTTTGCGACGGCTTGTCCCACGCCAGCCGCCCGTAGATGGACTTGTAGCTGTGGCCGCCGCGGGCGTGACAGTCGGGGCGCTCGCTGTCGGGCAGGTCGGACAGGTCATTGTCGAAGAGGTAGTCGATGCGTCTGCGAGTGGCCGGAGCCGAATGCGCGACGGCGTCCACCAGGCTCGTGCGCTGCTCCTCGGGTAGCCGCTCGAGGTCCTGGAACGCCCAGCCGACATCGCAGGGATGGCGACGGTGCCGCGCGGCGACGTCCGCGGGGGTGACGGCGTGCGTGAGGCTGGCCACGAGCACCAGTCGGCGGCGGCGTTGCGGCACCCCGAGCTCGCTGAGGTCGATGACGCCGATCGCAACGCGGTACCCGAGTTCCTCGAGTGCGTCGGCGGCGCGCTGCACGACCGACCCGCGGTCGTTGAGGGCACCGGGCACGTTCTCGATCAGAATGTGTTGGGGCTCAAATACTTCCGCGGCACGGACCATCGTCGAGTAGAGCGCGTTCTTGTGGTCGTGGTGGCGGGTGCGGTTGTTGAAGTCGCTGTGGCCCTGGCACGGTGGCCCGCCGACCAGCACGTCGACGCCGGGATGTTGCTTGGCCAGCAACCGTTCGGCGGGCGTGAGCCTCGCACCCGGCTCGCCGGGCAACACGTCGGTCACGTCGGCGCAACGGGCGGTGGCAGTCGGGAAGTTCGTGGCGTAGGTCTGGGTCGCGATCGGGTCGACGTCGACGGCGAGCAACGGCTCGAACGGCCGACCCAACGCGCGGGCGGCCTCGGCCAAGCCGATGGACAATCCGCCGCACCCGGAGAACAGGTCGATGGCCCGCACCGACGACCGGGCCGCCCCGCACGGCGGAGGCTCCCGTCCTTGCAGCCATGCGCGATCGGCTTCGTGCGCTGACGTGAGTCGCGTGTCGCTGCCGGAGTAGCCGCCGAGCACGCTGACGGTGTGCCGACCCTCGCGGTCGGTGAGGATGCGTTCGTAGCTGCCGTTGCGCGTGCGGAACTCTTCGAATCCGGCATCGACGCTGGTTCGATCGCCGAGCAGAAGGCGCGACGGCTCGCTCACACGGCCAATCGTATTTTGCGGGCCCGGCTAGCCCGGGCAGGTGCGACGGCGCGCCGCGAATAGGGTGGACGAGTGGCCAAGTCCTCGGCGTCCTGGGCGTCCTCCCCCGAGGCGCGGGCCCGCATGCAGTCGAACAAGAGCCGCGACACCAAGCCGGAGCTTGCGCTGCGCTCGGCGGTGCATGCGCTCGGGCTGCGCTACCGGGTGGGCGCCAAACCGCTGGCCGGGTTGAGGCGCACGGCGGATCTGGTGTTCCCGACGGCGAAGGTCGCGGTGTTCCTCGACGGGTGTTTCTGGCATGGCTGTCCCGAGCACCACACCGTCGCGGCGGCCAACGCGAAGTTCTGGGCCGACAAGGTCTCGGGGAATCGGGCTCGGGACCGCGACACCGACGCGCGGTTGGAAGCGGCGGGGTGGGCCAGCGTGCGGGTGTGGGAGCACGAGGATCCCCGCGAGGCGGCGCAGCGGGTCGAAGGCGTCGTCCGGGCCAGGCGGGTATAGCCGCTTCGGGCCGCCGAATGGCAATCCTCCTTGGCCTCGCCAAGAATGCACCAAGGGTTCCGCCGCAACGTGATACCCCAATAATGTGGATGACGAGGCGAGGGAGGTGATGGCCATGTTCTCTGCCGCGCGTGAATTCGTGGCGTACGGCCCATCGCACGTGACGGTGCTGACGCTATTCGTGGTCGGCGCCGTCGCGCTGGTGTGGGTCGGGCGCCGCCAGACCGAAGCGCAGGCCCGACGCTTCAGCCGCGTCGTAGGGGGTCTGCTGCTGGTCGTCTTCTGCGCCGTCCTGATCTACAAGCTGTTCCATCCCGCGCTGACCAGTTCGGTGCCGCTGCAACTGTGCGACCTCGCGGAAGTGACTGTGGCCTACGCGTTGTGGTCGCAGCGACAGTGGGCGTATGCGCTCACGTACTACTGGGGTCTGGTGCTGAGCTCGCAGGCGTTGCTCACTCCCGACGTGGACGGGCCGGACTTCCCCGACCGCAGCTTCCTGTCGTTCTTCGCGCTGCACCTGCTCGTGGTCTGGGCCGCCGTATACCTCACATGGGGGCGTGGGATGCGACCGACGTGGCGCAGCTACCGCATGACGATCGTGGTGACGCTGGCCTGGGCGGTCTTCACCCTGGTCTTCAACTTCCTCGCGGGCACCAACTACGGATACCTCAACAAGAAGCCCCCGGTCGCGTCGGTGCTCGACTTCTTGGGTCCGTGGCCGGTGTACCTGCTCGTCGAGATCACTCTGGTCGCCATCATCTGGGCCTTGATGACCTGGCCGTGGGAACGAAAACGCCGACGTGTCGCGGAAAGCCATTCTGACGCTGCTCGGCTCTGACCGATCTCCAAGAACCCGCCAAGCCCGCTGGCTACCGTGGCCGTCGCCGCAGCAAGTACCACGCCCGACATGCTGTCCGGCGGGTTCGGCCAAGCCGTTCAACGACGTCAAGCGGCCTGCTAAGCCTGAATCCCGTACTGGGCGATCTTGCGGTATGGCGTTGCGCGGCTCATCCCGATTTCGAGCGCTGCCTCAGCCATCGTCAGCTGCGGCCGCCGAAACAGTCCACCTGCGTCTCAGATTGAGACGCGAAGCCCCTCCGTAGCCGGAGTCGACGCTCCTAGGCTCGCATCATGTTGTGACAGCCATCACACGACAGAGAAGGACAGCCTCCATGTACCAAAAGGACGACAACCGCTTCTTCATCGTCGATGCCCACGTCGCTTTGTGGGATGCGCGGCCGGAGAATCAGCGCAATGTCCATGGCAGGCAGTTCATCGATTGTTTCTATGACTATCACCGCAATTTGTCGCCGGAGTCCGAGGTGTGGGGTTACGAGGAGTATCTCTATCAGGGTGGCGAGCGGTTGATGAAGGATCTGTTTGCCGATGGTTACGTCGATCACGCGATCTTTCAGCCGGCGTTTCTCGGTGAGTTCTATTTCAAGGGTTTCGGGCAGACAGACGAGGCGTTCGAGCTGGCGTGCGAGCATCCCGATAGGTTGACCTACAACCACCATTTCGATCCCCGCAATGGTGAGGCCGGTTTGGACCGGTTCCGTGAGGACGTCGCGAGGTTCGGGCTCAAGGGTGTGAAGTTGTATACCGCGGAGTGGCATGGGGACTCGCGTGGTTGGCGGATGGATGATCCGTGGGCCTACCGTTACTTCGAGGTGTGTCGTGAGCTTGGTGTGCGCAACATTCACGTGCACAAGGGTCCGACGATTCGGCCGCTGGACCGTGATGCGTTCGACGTCGCCGACGTCGATCACGTGGCGACCGACTTCACTGATTTGAACTTCGTCGTCGAGCATTGCGGGTTGCCGCGTTTGGAGGACTTCTGTTGGATCGCCACTCAGGAGCCCAACGTGCATGCGGGGCTGGCGGTGGCGATGCCGTTCATTCACACTCGGCCGAAGTACTTCGGGCAGATCATGGGTGAGCTGTTGTACTGGATTGGTGAGGACCGCATCCAGTTCTCCTCGGATTACGCGTTGTGGACGCCGCGTTGGCTCGTCGAAGCGTTCGTCGACTTCCAGATTCCCGACGAGCTCGGCGAGTACCCGCCGATCACGATCGAGCAGAAGAAGAAGGTGCTCGGTCTCAATGCCGCGAAGATGTATGACATCCCGGTGCCGGCCGAGCTACAGATCCCCGAGGCTGACGAGCCGGCGGTGGGGCCGCGTGGCGCCGACGATCTGGTGGGGGCCTGAGATGGGCCGCCGGGAAGTGGTCTACCGCGCTTTGGGTGCGGTGTTGGATCCCGAGCTGGACGAACCGATCACCGATCTCGGGTTCGTCCGTTCGGTGGAGGTCACCATCGACGGTGACGTCGAAGTTCACCTGCGGCTGCCGACGTCGTTTTGCGCGCCGAACTTCGCCTATCTGATGGCTTCGGATGCCAAAGACGTCTTAGAGCAGCTGGATTGGACCGGTGAGGTGACCGTGGAGCTCGATGATCACCACGATTCGGGCATCATCAATGCTGGGCTGGCCGCGGAGGCGGGCTACCGCGGCACCTTCGCCCACGAGGCCGAGGACAGCCTCGAGGAGTTGCGGGCGACGTTTCGGCGCAAGGCCCACACTGCGGCGATGGAACGCTGCCTGACTGCGCTGCTGCGGGCGGATCCGGGGCGCTCGGAGTCGTCGCTGGGGGAGGTCACGCTGGGCGACCTGCCCTCCGATGGCGCCAAGTCCGCGTTGCTCGAGCGTCGTGAAGCACTCGGATTGTCCACGGCCCCAGCCGCGTTGGTCATGGTCGACGATTCGGGGACGAGCTACCCGCCCGACGCCGTGCCGATGGCGCTGCGGCGGGCGCGCTCGACGCGGATCTCCATCGACGGCAACGCGCATTTCTGCCGTGGCCTGCTGGCCACCCGGTACCCGAATGAACTCGCTTTGGCTGGAAAGGATTCACGATCATGACCACGGTGCGCGCCGTCCAGGTGGTGGGCTATCACCAGAACCTGGAGCTGCACGACGTCCCGACGCCCACGCCGAGGGGTCCGTTCGACGTCGTCGTCAAGATTGGCGGCGCCGGGGTGTGTCGCACCGACCTGCACATCCTGGAGGGTCAGTGGGCCGAGAAGTCACAGGTCCAGCTGCCCTACACGATCGGCCACGAAAACGCCGGCTGGGTCGACGCGGTCGGATCCGCGGTGACCAACGTCCGCGAAGGCGACAAGGTGATCGTGCACCCGTTGATCACCTGCGGGCTGTGCCGCGCCTGCCGCTCTGGCGATGACGTGCACTGCGAGGCCAGCCAGTTCCCCGGGATCGACACCGACGGCGGCTACGCCGAGTACCTCAAGACCTCGGCGCGTAGCGTCGTCAAGATCGACGACGCGCTGGAGCCGTCGGACGTGGCGGCGCTGGCCGATGCCGGGCTGACGGCCTATCACGCGGCCGCCAAGGCCGCCAAGCGGCTGACCCCGCGCGACCACGTCGTCGTGATCGGTGCAGGTGGCTTGGGGCACATCGGGATTCAGGTGCTCAAGGCGCTCTCGCCGGCCGAGCTCATCGTCGTCGACCGCAATCCGGACGCGCTCAAGCTGGCCGAGGCGATCGGCGCCGACCATGGCGTGAGCGCCGACGGCAGCCAGGTCGAGCAGGTGCTCGCACTGACCGGCGGGCACGGCGCGGAGGCCGTCGTGGACTTCGTCGGTGAGGGTGGGGCCACCAAGGAGGGCATCGCGATGCTGCGCCGGGCCGGTGACTACCACGTCGTCGGATACGGCGAGAACATCGACGTGCCGACCATCGACGTCATCTCCACCGAGATCAACTTCATCGGCAACCTCGTCGGGACCTACAACGACCTGTGCGATCTGATGGCACTCGCCGCCCGCGGCGCGGTCACCCTGCACACCCAGAAGTACACACTCGACGACTTCCAGTCCGCCATCAACGATCTCGACAACGGCAACGTCCGCGGTCGAGCCATCCTGATTCCTTGAGGAGTGAGCAGCCATGATTTTCATCGTCGTCAAGTTCAAGCCGAAGCCAGAGTACGTCGAGAGCTTCCCCGACAAGGTCGCCGACTTCACGCGAGACACCCGCAACGAGCCGGGCAACATGTGGTTCGACTGGTCGCGGAGCCTAGATGATCCGTCGGAATACGTTCTGGTGGAAGGGTTCCGCGACGGGGACGCCGGCAAGGAGCACGTGACGAGCGCGCACTTCAAGAGGTTCATCGCCGACACGCCTGCCTTGTTGACGGCCACTCCGAAGATCATCAGCCACACCATCGATGCGGACGGCTGGTCGGACATGGGGGAGCTGAAGGTCGGCTGACGGCATGGGCCGCTCGATCAGGTGCGCACCTGGCGGCGGTAGGTGAGTTTGTCGAATTCTCGGCCGTATTCGTCTACACCCGTCACGTCCATCTCGCTGACGAGCGTGCCCGGTCGCACGTCCACCCGGAGGAAGGCGTAGTTGGCGAACCGCACTCGTGACCACCCGACCGCCTCGTTCGCCTTCGAGCCCTTGGCCGCCGTCCAGACATAGCTGTTCGGAACGAAGGTGTCGGCGACTTCATTGCCCCGATAGCTTTCGTGCTCGCCGTCCTGGAAGACGTAGCGGGGCCGCCCGCCGCTGCCGGCGGTGTAGTACACGGTGCCATCGGTTTCGGGGTAGACGATCCCGTTGTCGGCAGCGACCGTGGTGGGCGCGCCTCCACGGATCGGATCGGTGCGTTCGAAGACGTGATTGTGCCCTTGCAGCACTAGGTCGACCTGGTGGCGGTCGAACAGAGCCACCCACGCCGCGCGCACACCACCGTCACTGGCGTGCTGTTTGGTGGTGGAGTACGCGCAATGATGGAAGAAGCACACGATGAAGTCGATTGCGGGATCAGCCCGGTAAGCGGCCAATGTGGTGTCCACCCAATGATTTTGGGAACCACCGGAGTACCCGGTATTCGCTCTGATCTCGTAACTCACGTCGTTGGCGTCCAGCGAAAGCACGGCGATGTTGCCGTAGGTGAACGAGTACACCGAAGGACAGGCGGCCGGCCCATTGTGGGGGAAGTCGAGGCGCGCCAGGTGCCCTCCGTACCCGTGCGTCGGGTAGGCGGCCTCCATGTCGTGATTTCCGGTCGCGAACATCCACGGAGTCGTCGCGGCACTGGCCTCGATCGAGCCGAAGTACACGTCCCAGACGAATGGATTGAACTTGTCGAACCCGGCCGGTGCCGTGGCCGCAGACGGCATGAACGTCGATTTGAGCCCAGCCCCGCTCGGGTCGGCGTAGGCAATGTCGCCGGCAAGTACGTGAAAGTCTGGACGTGACGCGATGAGCTGGTTCAGCACGTTGACGGTGTGCGCGGCGGTGGGATCGTTGTCGTCCGAGTAGTAGGCATCGTCGTAGACGCCACGAGGCAGCCCGGGTGGCAGCACAGGAGTTTCGTCCGTGCCCTGATCGCCCATCATCGTGAAGCGGAACGGCGCCAACGCTTCCCGCGCGGACGGCATGGCGGTAGCCGCAGAGCGAACGTCGCTGACGAATCCGTCGTCGGTGCGCCACTGGTAGAAGTGCGGTGCCCGCCCTGCCAGGCCGTCCACGGGGACGTGGGCGTAGAACTGCTCGGCTGCCAGCACTCCGCCACGGGTGTCCGGAATCTGAGTCACCAGGTTGCGCACTTCGGCCTCGGTCGTCGCCCCCAGCGCGGGCGTCGGCCCGTGGTCGACGAAGACCTTGATGGCCTTGGGGTTTCGGGACAGCTGCGCCGCCAAGCGCAACTGACTAGAGGCGTCAGTCCCGTAGCCGACCCGCCGATTCGCCACCGTGAGCGGTGAATCCTGTGCGTAGGCACGTTCTCCGAAGGGCGAGCCCCCCACGGCGGCGAGCGCCGCCGCCGCGGCCGAGCCATAGAGGAAGTTGCGTCGGGACACGCGGTGTCGACGCAGGTACGCCCGATGCCAGTCGTACTGCTCGGCCATCGTCATACCGTCAGCGACGTCTCCCGGAATGCCGGTGTCGGGAATGTGTGCTCCGGCATCGCGACGACTCTCGTCCATCAGACGATGGTGTCCCAAAGCCGTCCATCGCGGGTGCCCGAGCGGCCAAATCACAGCGAAATTGCAGGTGAACATCTCAGCCGGCGCATCGCCCCGGACCCGGACTATCCGCCTGCATCGGCCTCGGAGAGACCGGGGTGGACGCCGGGGATGAGGCCGGCGCCCGTGGCGATGCGCTGCAGGAGTTGCCGCAAGGTAGTTCGCTCCGCGGCTGACAGGGGCGCTGCGATCGAGTCTTCGAGTGCGCGGCCGGCCTCGTTGAGTTCGGGCAGCATCCCGCGGGCCCGCGCAGTGAGCGTGATCGCGAACGCGCGGCGGTCTCCGGGGTGGGCTCTGCGATCGACCAGCCCGTCAGCTTCCGCAGCGTCGATGACGGCCACCATCGCGTTGCGGTGAATCCCGAGTCGGGCGCAGAGCTGGCGTTGCGACTGGCCGTCTTCGGACGCCAGGGCAAAGAGCACCGCGTACGTCCGGGGCTGCACACCGATGTCGCTCATCCGGCGATGGAACTCACTGGCGGCGTGGGCGCCGAGCTGCGACAGCAGAAAGGGGATGCGTTCGTCGAGAGCGACGATGCCCGTCGGCCGATCGGTCATGCCCGGATACTAGCACTGTTCGTGATTGTCATATATCGTGATCATCACTGACGGTGACTACTTGGGAGAACTCATGGAACTGGCAATCTTCGGCGCCAACGGTCAGACCGGCCGCCTGGCGACCACTCGGGCGTTGGAGGCGGGCCATCGCGTCCGGGCCGTCACTCGTCGGCGCCGTGACTTCCCCATTACCGATCCGAAGCTGACGGTCGTCGAGGCCGACGTGCTCGATTCGGCCGCGATGCAATCGGTGGTATCCGGCGTCGACGCCGTCGTCTCGACCCTCGGGGTCACGTTCACCCGCGAGCCGGTCGACACCTACTCGGTCGGTACGGCCAACATCGCCGCCGGCATGCTCGCCTCCGGGAGGCGCCGCCTGATCGTGGTGAGTTCGACGGCCGCCCAGCCAATGCGCCGCAGTCGCATTCCAGTCGCACTGAGGCTCATCGAGCCCATCCTGACCAGGACGATCGGCAAGACCGTCTACGACGACATCCGACGCATGGAGGACATCGTTCGGGGCAGTGACCTCGACTGGACGATCGTTCGCCCGTCGGGGCTGTTCGATCTCCCCGCTCCCACCAATTACGTTCGCGGCGAGGCTCATCCGGTTGGCGCCTTCACTGCGCGCATCGACCTGGCCGACTACCTGGTCTCACTCGCCACCGACCCGACGACCATCGGCCGCACGGTAATCGTGTCCACCACCGATGACACCCCAAGTCTGTGGCAGATGATCCGACGGGAAGCGGGCTCCCGCGACGGTGCCGCGCCGGCCGCGGCCGACGCCTCGTGAATCGGACTGCCGCCATTGCGGCGGTCGACGGCGTCGCAGTGCTGTTCAGTGGCATGTTCGCGGGCTTCCTCACCACCGTGCTGGTGCTCGAAGGCAGTCTGCGCGGGTTCGGCGCCCAGGTGTACACCCAGGTCCGGCTCGTCGAACTCGAGCACCTCGACGACCTTGCCACCGCGCTGCTGCCGCCGGCCATCCTCGCCGCGGCGGCGGTCACCCTGGTCGCGTTCCGTCACCGCGCCCGCGGCCGCTGGCTGGCGCTGACCGCCGTACTTCTCTTGTTGGCGACCTTGGTGATCAGCGTGTCGATCAGCCTCCCGATCAACGCCGACCAACAGAACTGGTCGGTCCTGTCCCCACCCGACGACTGGGCAAACGTCCGTGACCGCTGGCAACTCGCTCACGTCGTCCGCACCGGTACGTCCATCCTCGCCTTCGTGCTTCTCACCGCGGCGGCGATGTCACCGCTTACTTCAGCCGCACCATCCGCGTCGTCGAACTCTCGTCGAGCTCGACAAGATCCGACCGCGACCGCAGGAAGTCGCTAAACGACTTGAACCCCAACGACTTCTCGCTGAAGGACGGATCCATCCGCTTCATCTGAGCCTTCACCTGGGAGTTGTGCAGCCAGTCGGCATCGTCCTTCTCCAAGCCGATCTGCAGGGCGCGTTGCAGCAGTGCGCTGGCCGACGCCTGCGGATCGGGTGGTTCCGGCTCGTCGGGCTCGGTCGACTGGGCGGGCCTACTGCTGCGCTTCTTCGCAGGCGCCTTCTTCGCAGGCTCGGGATCGGGCTCGAACACCGGAACCCCGGGCAGCGCGTCGTAGGTGACGAACTCGTCGCACGCCGAGGCCAGTGCGCGGCTCGACGCGCCAGCGACTCCGATGCCGACGACGTACCGCCCGAGCCGCTTGCACCGCTGCGCCAACGCGATGTAGTCGGAATCGCCTGCGACGACCACCACGTGGGTCAGGTCGGGCAGCCGGAACATGTCCTCGACCGCGTCCACCGCGAGCCGGATGTCGGCGCCGTTCTTGCCGTAGGCCGCGGCGGGGAACAGCTGAACGAGGTCGACGGCGCGGCCCACCAACTGCCCGCGATAGCCCGCGTTGACGTCGGCCGACCAGTCCGCATACGCGCGGGTGAGCACCATGGTCCCGAACGACGACGCGAAGTCGATGATCGCGCCGACGTCGACCGTCGCGCGCTCGAGCCGCTCGGACTCCAATCCGCTGGCCTTGTCCTTCTGAAACGAGTTGCGGCCGTTCACCTGGTCGTACCGCGAGATCACGATGTTGTCGAAGTCGAGGTAAACCGCGACGCGGGTGGCACCGGTCTCCGTCATGGCTTCAGTGTGAGCGCTAGTGCGCCACTAGCGCTGCAATCGCGCGATGAGCTGTGGCGTCGGGCGATCCACGACGTCGGCGTACTCCGGGTGCTTCTCGACGAATGCCGCCACAGTCGGGCAGACCGGCACGATGCGCAGGCCCTCGGCCTTCGTCTGCGCGAGCGCCTCGCTGATCACGATGGTGGCGAGGCCGCGGCCGCCGAACGCCTCGTCGACTTCGGTGTGAAAGAACACCCGCTGCTCACCCTGGTCCTCGAACATCGTCAGCCCGACGTCCTGTCCCTCGACGGCGACGACGAATTTGTCGGCCTCCTTGTGCACCGACACCGGGGCGCCGGTCTTGTCCATTAACGCCATGCGTCCACAATGCCATGGCTGGTTACCATCGACGGGACATGGACATCGAACACATCCACATCGACAAGCAGACGCCGTCGATCTATCAGGCGCTGACCGGAGTCTCGACGGCCGTGTTCGCAGCCGCGAAGGAGGCCGGCCTGCCCCGCCACCTCGTCGAGCTCGTCAACGTCCGGGTCTCCCAACTCAACGGCTGCCCGACGTGCCTCGAGGTGCACCACCGGCGCGCCGTCGCGGCAGGCGCCACGGACAAACAACTCGCAACCTTGCCCGTCTGGCGCGACACCGAACTGTTCGACGAGCGCGAGCAGGCGGCGCTTCGACTGGCCGAAATCACCACGACGCTGCCCGACCACGACACCGCCGAGTGCGAATACGCCCGTGCGCGAGCAGTATTGAGCGACGACGAAATGTCCACGGTCATCTGGGTGGCGATCGCCATCGGCTCGTTCAACCGGGTGTCGATCCTGAGTCGTCACGAAGTCAAGCCGTAGCCCGCCGGGGGGAAGTGGCGACGCCGTCGTGTCAGAACCTTCGAGCTATCCGCCCAGCGTCCGGACGATGTCGGGCTTCATGGTGTCCAACTGCGCGCTCCAATAGGGCCAGCTGTGGGTGCCGTTGGGCGGGAAGTTGAACGTCGCGTTCTTGCCACCGGCGCCGGTGTACGCGTTCTGGAAGGCGACGTTGCTGTCCCGCGTCAGGCCTTCCAGGAAGGTGGCGGGCAGATCGCCGTGGCCCAGGTCGCTGGGCGTGCCGTTGCCGGTATAGACGTAAATGCGGGTGCCGTTCGCGGCGAGCGTCGCGGCCTGCAGCGTCGGGTCGTTGCGCTGCCAGTCCGGGCCGCCGCCAGGGCCCCACATGGCGTTCGCATCGAAGCCGCCTGCGTCGCGCATCGAGAAGCCGACCAGCGACGGCCAGACGCCGTCGGACAAGTGCTCGAATCCCGAGAGCGAGCCCGCGTACTTGAAGGTGCCAGGGTGGTACGCGGCCAGGATCAGCGAAGCGCTGCCCGACATCGATATCCCGACCGCGGCATTGCCCGACGGCGAGATGCCCTTGTTGGCCGACAGATAGGCAGGCAGCTCTGAAGTCAGGAACGTCTCCCAGTTGTAGGTCTGGGTAGTGCCGTTGCCAACGGCTGGTTGCTCCCAGTTGGTGTAGAAGCTGGACATGCCACCGACGGGCATGACGACCGAGACGCCCGATTTGTTGAACTTCTCGAACGCGTTGGTCTCGATGTCCCAGCCACTGTTGTCGTCGCGGGCGCGCAGTCCGTCGAGCAGATACACCGCGTGCTTGCCGCCCGGCTGGAACCGCACCAGCACGTTGCGGCCCATCGCTGCCGACGGGACCTGCAGGTCCTCGACCGGCAACCCCGGCGGTGAATACGCCCCTGCCGTGGCCGAGCCACCAGCGACTCCGACGAGGCCAGGCAGTACGGCGGCCGCGATCGCGACCACCGCGATCCGGCGCCATGCGCCTCTCAGCTTGGATGTGATCGTCATTTCCCGCCCATCTCGTGTAAACGACCGCCGCGCCCCGGCTCACTGCGGCACGACTCTCGGTTTGCTCTGTACCCCATCGTCGCCCATCTGACGCGCACCGACGGAGAGATCGAGAAACTTCACAGCTCCGGCTTTCGCCGACCGAAGTCGTCGCAGCGTGTGCGGGCAGTGGTCATCGCCGAAGGGCCTAGTCGAATTGCCCGGCTCCCAGCGACAACCACGCTCTGTGGACTGCGATCGTCGGCCTTCTGCTCACCGCGATTCGAAGCCATCCAATCTGACCATGGGTGGCGCAATCCCCGAAAGCATCCCTCCAACCGCAGGTCCACGCCGTTGCGCAGCGGCGGATTGGGCACCGAACACGCAATCCGACGAGTCCTCCGATTTTCCGCCCCGAGATCCGCCGATACCGTTCCTGACCAGGTCAGTCACATACCGAACAGCCCCCAGGAGGTGACCCGCGGCCTTGAGCAGTACTGAAAACGTTGAACCGACACCGATCCGGCGCCCCCGCGCCGATCAGGCCCGGCTGGTAGCCGACGTGCTCCGTCACCAGATCCACGCGGGCGGCTACGGAGACGGACTACCGGGAGAAGCCGACCTCGCGAGCGAGTTCTTCGTCTCCCGCAACACCGTGCGCGAGGCACTCGCCACGCTCAAGGACGAAGGCCTGATCGACCGCGGCCCCCGCACCGGCACCCACGTCGCGATCCGCAAGTACGACCACGGGCTCGACGCGCTCGTCGGGCTCAAGGAGACGTTCAAGGGCTACGGCGAGATCCGCAACGAGGTCCGCGCCATCCTGACGGTCTCCGCGCCGCCGTCGGTGGCCAACAAGCTCAAGCTCAATCCCGGGGAGTCCGTCGTCTTCATCGAGCGGCTGCGCTACCTCGGCGACCTTCCGCTGTCGCTGGACATGACCTACCTCGCCGAAGACATCGGCCGGCTGGTCATCGAGCACTCCCTCGAGAGCAACGACGTCTTCGCGCTCATCGAACAGGTCACCGGCCGACGCCTTGGCAACGCCGGGCTCGCCGTGGAGGCCGTGCCCGCCGACCCGCACTCCGCCGCCATCCTGCAGGTGCCCGACAGTGCCTCGATGCTGCTCCTGGAACGGCTCACCCACCTGGACGACGGACGACCCGTCGACCTCGAATACATCCGCATGCGTGGAGATCGAATCACTCTGCGCGGCAACCTAGTAAGGGGAATTTGATGGCCCAGGTCAACCAGCGCGTCGACGTGCCCGTGACGATCGACGAGTCGCTGTGCATCGAGGGCTGCACCCTGTGCGTCGAGATCTGCCCACTCGACTCGCTGGCCATCAACCCGGAGAACGGCAAGGCGTTCATGCACGTCGACGAGTGTTGGTATTGCGGCCCATGCGCGGCCCGCTGTCCCACCGGCGCCGTCACCGTCAACATGCCCTACCTCCTCCGATAAGACCACGGGAACATTCATGAAGCGCATCCTCGCCGCCATACTCGCCGCCGCCACCGTAAGTGCTCTGGCGGCATGCTCCTTGGACTCCAAGTCCCAATCCTCCGACACCGTCGACGTCGTCATCGGCTACCAGTCCAAGACCATCAACACCGTCACCGCCGGAACCCTGTTGAAGGCCAAGGGTTTCCTGGAGCAGCGGCTCGCCGACATCACCAAGTCCTCCGGCGTCAAGTACAACGTGCAGTGGCAGGACTACGACACCGGAGCGCCCATCACCGCGCAGATGGTCGCCGAGAAGATCGACATCGGTTCCATGGGTGACTACCCGCTGCTCATCAACGGCTCCAAGACCCAGGCCAACGAACGCGCCAAGACCGAACTCGTCTCCATCACCGGATACAGCCCGACCGGCGCACTCAACATGGTCGTCGTCCCACCCAACTCGCCCGCCCGCACCATCACCGACCTCCAGGGCCAGAAGGTCTCCGCCAGCGTCGGTTCCGCGGGACACGGCACCCTCGTCCGCGCCCTCGGCAACGCCGGGCTCGACCCGGCCACCGGGGTCGAGGTGCTCAACCAGCAACCGCAGGTCGGCGCGTCCGCACTGGAATCCGGCCAGGCGCAAGCACTCTCGCAGTTCGTCGCCTGGCCCGGCCTGCTCGTCTTCCAGAACAAGGCCAAGCTGCTCTACGACGGCGCCGAGGGCAAGTACCCCACCTTCCACGGCGTCGTCGTGCGCCGCGACTACGCCAGCCGGCATCCCGAGGTACTCGATGCCTTCCTGCAGGCCCAACTCGACGCCACCGAATACCTCAACCAGCACCCGCTCGAGTCCGCCAAGCTCGTCGCCGACGGCAGCGGCCTACCCCAGGAGGTCGTCTACCTCTACAACGGCCCAGGCGGGACGAGCTTCGACACCACGCTGAAACCGTCGCTCGTCCAAGCGTTCAAGGGTGACGTGCCGTATCTGAAGTCCATCGGCGACTTCGCCGACCTGAACATCGACGGCTTCGTGTCCGACGACGCCATCCGCAAGGCCTTCTCGGCACGCGGTCAGAACTACGACGCCGCGCTGGGCAGTAGTGCCAACCCGTCGACGCTCGGCGGTCAGGACTCGGTATGCAACGTCGCGGTGACCGACCCCAAGCTGGCCGGTGAATTGTGGCTCGACGGCAAGGACACCACCCAACCCGCCGCCAACCCCGGCTGCCTGCTGCGGGGCATCCGCGAAGCCACCGCGCGCGGCGAAAAGGTTCGCGCCGCATATGTTCCCGACGCCGAGCTCGGCACCCGGTGGTTCGCCGACAAGTCGAGTTGGGTCCAGGACGGGGCCAACTACCTGCCCTTCGACTCGGCCGCGGGCGCCGGGCGCTACACCGCGGCTCATCCCGGCTCGACCGTCGTCGACTACCAGCAGGCGCTGGCGGGTGCGGTGTGACGGCCCCACCCGCGGTGCTGGTCGCCGACGCACCCGCGGTCGCCGCACCGGTGGCGCCAGCCGGCAAGCGCCCCAAAGCGCGTAGCTGGTCCGCCTGGCTGGTGCGCATCGGCTCGGTGCTGGCCGCCGTCGCGCTCTGGCAGCTGTTGACCGCCAACCACGTTCGGCTCTGGCTGCGCTTCGACACGCTGCCGACGGTCACCGAGATCGGGACGGCCTTCGCCCACCGACTGGTCACGCAGGACTACTGGCTCGACCTCGGCCAGTCCCTGATCCGCATCCTCACCGGCTTCGCGCTGGCTGCGGTGGTGGGCGTCGTCACCGGCATCCTGCTCGGCCGTTCGCCGAAGTTTGTCAACGTCTTCGGCCCGCTCACCGAACTGGCCCGGCCGATCCCCGCCATCGCGATCGTGCCCGTCGCGATCCTGTTGTTCCCCACCGACGAGGCCGGAATCGTCTTCATCACGTTCCTCGCCGCGTACTTCCCGATCATGGTCAGCACCCGCCACGCCGTCCGCGCGCTGCCGACACTGTGGGAGGACTCGGTGCGCACGCTCGGCGGCAACCGCTGGGACGTGCTCAGCCGAGTCGTGTTGCCCGGCATCCTCCCTGGCGTCTTCGGCGGGCTGTCGGTCGGCATCGGCGTCGCGTGGATCTGCGTCATCTCCGCCGAGATGATCTCGGGGCGGCTCGGCGTCGGATACCGCACCTGGCAGGCGTACACCGTGCTGGCCTATCCCGAGGTGTTCGTCGGCATCATCACCATCGGCGTGCTCGGTTTCGCGACCTCCGCCGCCATCGAATTGATTGGCAGACGCGCCACCCGCTGGCTGCCCCGCGGCGAGGAGCACGCCCAGTGACCGGAATGGGCTTGACGCTGCGCGACGTCGTGCTCAGCTATGGGGGAGCGCCCGTCGTTGACGGACTCGACCTCGACGTGCAACCCGGCGAGATACTGGTGCTCACCGGGCCGTCGGGCTGCGGCAAGTCGACCGTGCTGCGCGCATTGGCCGGCCTGTTGCGGCCTGACCGCGGTGACGTGCTCGCCGACGGTGCCCGCGTCGTCAACACGTCGCGGGACCGCGCGATGGTATTCCAGGACAACGCGTTGTTGCCATGGCGCACGGTGCAATCCAACGTCGAGCTCGCACTCAAGCTCGCAGGCCGCCCACGCCAGGGTCGCCGCGACGAGGCGCAGCGCTGGATCGCCGACGTCGGCCTGACCGGCTTCGAGCGCTACCTGCCCAAGAGCCTGTCCGGCGGCATGCGGCAACGCGTGCAACTCGCGCGCGGCCTGGCCGGCGCCCCGCGCGCGGTCATGATGGACGAACCCTTCGGCGCCCTCGACACCCAGACGCGGGCCACCATGCAGCGCCTGCTCGTCGACACGTGGCGCACCCATCCGACGACCGTCGTGTTCGTCACGCACGACGTCGACGAGGCCCTGCTCATCGGCGATCGCATCGCCGTGCTCGGCCGGGCAGGCCTACCCTTGCGGGCGCTGCTCGAGGTGCCCCGCCCGCGCGACGCCGACGTCGTGCGGAGCACTCTGCGCGCAGAAGTGATTGCCGCACTCGACCATTCGGAGTTGATCAGATGATGCAGATACCCGACCTCGACGACGCGATCCGGCTCGACTGCGACGTGCTCGTCATCGGCGGCGGCACTGCAGGCACGATGGCCGCGCTGTCCGCCGCCGAACAGGGCGCGCAGGTGATCCTCATGGAGAAGGCGCACGTACGGCATTCTGGCGCGCTGGCCATGGGCATGGACGGCGTGAACAACGCCGTCATCCCTGGCAAGGCCACCCCCGAGGACTACGTCGCGGAGATCACCCGCGCCAACGACGGAATCGTCAACCAGCGCACCATCTATCAGACCGCCACCCGCGGCTTCGCGATGGTCCAACGGCTGGAACGCTACGGCGTCAAGTTCGAGAAGGACGAGCACGGTGAGTACGCCGTGCGCCGCGTGCACCGTTCCGGCTCGTACGTGTTGCCGATGCCCGAGGGCAAGGACGTCAAGAAGGCGCTCTACCGGGTGCTGCGGCAGAAGTCGATGCGCGAGAAGATCCGCATCGAGAACCGGCTCGTCCCAGTGCGCGTGCTCACGTCAGAGGGTCGGGCCGTCGGCGCGGCCGCGCTGAACAGCCGGACCGGTGAGTTCGTCGTCGTCGCCGCGAAGGCCGTCATCCTCGCCACCGGACCGTGCGGCCGACTCGGCCTGCCCGCGTCGGGTTATCTGTATGGCACCTACGAGAATCCGACCAACGCCGGCGACGGGTACTCCATGGCGTTCCACGCGGGTGCGGAACTGTCGGGAATCGAGTGCTTCCAGATCAATCCGCTCATCAAGGACTACAACGGGCCCGCCTGCGCCTACGTCGCCAACCCGTTCGGCGGCTACCAGGTCAACGCGCAGGGGGAGCGGTTCGTCGACTCCGACTATTGGTCGGGTCAGATGATGGCGGAGGTCAAGCACGAGATCGAGTCCGCCCGAGGACCCATCTACCTCAAGGTCAGCCACCTGCCCGACGAGACACTGTCCACGCTCGAGGGCATCCTGCACACCACCGAGCGGCCCACCCGCGGCACGTTCCACGCCAACCGCGGCCACGACTACCGTACCCACGACATCGAGATGCACATCTCCGAGATCGGTTTGTGCGGTGGGCATTCCGCCTCCGGTGTGTGGGTCGACGAACACGCCCGCACCACCGTGCCGGGGCTCTACGCCGCGGGCGATCTTGCGTGCGTCCCGCACAACTACATGATCGGGGCGTTCGTCTATGGGGACCTGGCAGGCACGCACGCGGCGTCAACATATGTTGACGGCCCCGCGCCGGACGTCCTCCCCGCCGACCAGATCGCAGCCGCGCACGAACTGATCTACCGCCCGCTGCGCCACCCCGAGGGCCCGCCGCAGCCGCAGGTCGAATACAAGCTGCGCCGCTTCGTCAACGATTACGTCGCCCCGCCCAAGACCGCTGCGAAGCTGTCGATCGCGGTGCAGACCTTCGAGCGGATGCGCGACGAGGTCGCAGGCATCGGCGCCACCACGCCACACGAACTCATGCGTGCCGTCGAGGTGTCGTTCATCCGCGACTGCGCCGAGATGGCTGCGCGCTCGTCGCTCACCCGCACCGAATCGCGTTGGGGGCTCTACCACGACCGCAGTGACACCCCCGAGCGTGACGACGTCGACTGGCGCTACCACCTGAACCTTCGCAAGGACTCCGACGGCGACATGGAGTTTCTCAAGCGGCCGGTCGCGCCGTACTTCGTGCCCGTTCCCGGACTGGACGAATTGCCCAGCGGTGAAACCGAGCCCATCCCGGTTCGCCAGCCCGACCTCGTCGGCGGTCAGGCGCCTGCATCGGAGGTGTCCCGCGTCGATGCGATTGCGGCCCCACCACCGTCGCCTCGCATCGCCGCGGTGCTCGCGCTCGACGAACCGACCGTCGACGAACTGCAGCCCTACCTGACCGACGCCGATCCCGGCGTCCGGCGCACGGCCGTCGACGTGCTCACCGAACACCTCGGTGACGGGTACGCGCCCGCGCTGGTGTCGGCGCTGAGCGATCCGCACGTCGAGGTGCGCCGGGTCGCGGCCGACGGCATCCGCGAACTCGTCGAGGTGTTGCCCGATCCCGTTGCCGTCCAACCACTCCTGACGTCCAGCGACCCGGTGGTCCGCGGCGCGGTCGTGTACGTGCTGAGCTCGCGGCGGACCGGCATCGCCGAGCACTACCGCCGTGCGATCGCCGACGCCGACCATCGCGTGCGGATCGAGGCGGTGCGCGCACTGGTCTCCGTCGATGATGCCGAGGGCGTCGGCGCCGCCCGTGCCGATGCGAACCGCGAAGTGCGCATCGCCGTCGCCAACGGGCTCGGCACGCTGGGCACCGGGGCACCGGCCGTCCGCGCGCTGATCGAGGACCCCGACCCCCTGGTGCGCGCCGCCGCGTTGGCCGCGATGGGCTCGATCGGCTGGGACGACGCCGACGTGACGACGGTCGAGGGGGCGCTCGCCGCGTCGGCGTGGCAGATCCGGCAGGGGGCCGCCAGGGCGTTGGCCGGAGCGCCGTCGCCGACGGCCGCCGTGCCGCCGCTATCGCGGGCGCTGTCCGATCCGCACCTCGACGTGCGCAAGGCGGCGGTGCTGAGCCTCACGCGGTGGGCCTCGTCTGAGGAGGCGGCGCGCGAAGCGCTCACGGGTGCGCTCGACGACGGCGACGCCGACGTGCGGGCCTACGCCAGGCAGGCTTTGGCGGCGAAGAACTGAGTTGAGGGCGACGTCGTGCAGCGCGAGATCAAGGGAGCTTCACCGGCGGCCAGGGGGCGAGCGCGACGACCATGTCGATCTCGACGCACATGCTGCCCGGCAGCTCGGCGACTCCCACCGCAGAGCGTGCGGGGCGCCCCCGGTCGCCGAACAGCTCGACCAGCAGATCCGACGCCCCGTCGAGCACCCGTGGCTGGCGATCGAAGCCAGACGCGGAGTTCACCATGCCGAACAGCTTCACGACGTGATCGACGCGGTCGAGGTCGCCGAGATCGTGTCGGATGCTGGCCAGGCACGCCAGGATGGCTTGCCGCGCAGCGCGCCGTGCCGTCTCGTCGTCGATGTCTGTTCCGACCTTGCCGATGAACTGCCGCTCCGGATCCGGCTTGGGGCCGTGCCCGGAGGTGAACAGCAACCCGCCAGTGATCACCGTGCGGTGGTAATTGCCCGCGGGAGCAGGGGGTTCGGGAAGCTTTAGGCCCAGCACCGCGAGCCGTGTTTCGGTCGTGCTCATCCGGCCACCGTCACGTCAGGAGCAGGTCGTTCGCTAGCGTGACCAGCCGCTCCACCGCAGCTACCGCCGCGTCGGCATCTTGCGAGAAGTTGATCCGGAAGTAATCGTCGAACCCGGGCCCGAACTCGGTGCCCGGCGTGACCATCACCCCATCGCGCTGCGCTAAGGCACGGAGGAACTCAGGGATCGGTGTCCGCAACGGTGGCAGCTGCACGAACAGGTAGCTCCCTCCTTCGGGGCTCCTGACCCGCGCGCCCGGCAGTAGCTCCAGCACCTTTAGGATCCGGTCCCTGATCTGGCGGTGGGCCGCTACCCGTTCCTCCAACCAGCCGGCTTCCTCGTTCAGCCAGGTGTCCAACACCCGCTGGCTGTAGCCGGGCGCCCGCAGGCTCGTGATGGAGAGCACCGCCTCCATCCGGTCGATGAGCCAGTCTGGGCCGATCGCGGCACCGAGGCGGAACCCACTCAGCGACTCCGTCTTCGAAGGGCCCGTCAGCGTGAGGGAGCGCTGCGACATCCCCGGGCGGGACCGAAGATGCACATAGGGCCGGTCGGTGAACAGTTGCCGGCTGTACAGCTGGTCGATCAGGACGAAAATGTCATCCTCGATCGCCATGTCCGCAAGTTCGCTCACAGTGCTCGGCTCGAACACGTAGCCGGACGGGTTGTTGGGGTTGGACAGGCAGAGCACTCTGGCGCCGGCCGCTCGCATGGTCCGCCTCAGCGCGCCGACATCCAGCGGGCGAACCGACTCGCCGACGAGGTCTAACCGGACCGGGACGATCTCGCCGCCCATGAACTGCACGATCCGCCGGTTGGCGAAGTAGTCGGGCTCGACGATCCCGACCCGGTCCCCTT
>JAOPVI010000220.1 GCA_025966225.1 Mycobacterium sp.
AAGGGCTTCGACGGTCGGATCCTGATCAAGGACCTGTCCTTCACGCTGCCGCGCAACGGCATCGTCGGCGTCATCGGGCCCAACGGTGTCGGCAAGACCACGCTGTTCAAGACGATCGTCGGGCTCGAGGAGCCCGACAGCGGAATCGTCAAGGTCGGCGAAACCGTCAAGCTGAGCTACGTCGACCAGAACCGCGGGGGCATCGACCCGAAGAAGAATGTCTGGCAGGTCGTGTCCGACGGGCTGGACTACATCGAGGTCGGTCAGAACGAGGTGCCGTCGCGGGCCTACGTCTCGGCGTTCGGCTTCAAGGGCCCCGATCAGCAGAAGCCGGCTGGAGTGCTCTCCGGCGGCGAGCGCAACCGGCTGAACCTCGCGTTGACGCTCAAGGAGGGCGGCAACCTGATCCTGCTCGACGAGCCCACCAACGACCTTGACGTCGAGACGCTCAGCTCGCTCGAGAACGCGCTCCAGCAGTTCCCGGGCTGCGCCGTGGTCATCTCCCACGACCGGTGGTTCCTCGACCGCACCTGCACGCACATCCTGGCGTGGGAGGGCGACGATGACAACGAGGCCAAGTGGTTCTGGTTCGAAGGCAACTTCGGCGGCTACGAGGAGAACAAGCTGGAGCGACTCGGCGCCGATGCAGCCCGCCCGCACAGGGTGACTCACAGGCGGCTTACTCGCGACTGATTCCGGCGAGGTGGCGGCGCGGCGTGTAGGCGGCGAATCCGGCGGGGCTGGAGCGAAGCGACCCGGGGGGCGAATCCGGCGGGGCAGGAGCGAAGCGACCCGGGGGGCGATTACTGTCGCTCCTGCGTGCCAGCGCGGGTACGCGGGTGCAAGGCAGGAGCTTATCGGCATGGCGGTGTTTCCCGGGAGCGGCCAGGGTTACGACGGATCGGCTGAGACGTCGGCGCTGAGCCTGAATCAGGACGCTACTGCCGGCCTGGCCAGGGCGTACCTGGCCACCTATCAGGGACCGCACGGCGACGCTCCCGCAGCGGATTCCGCGGTAACGGCCCCGGTCGACCAGTCCGCCATCGGGAGGTTGGTGTCGCCAGCCATGCTGGCCGCGCACAGTCGCCTCGGCGCGCGCCGCTCAATGGGCGAGACCAAGGTCGCCGTGTACCCCGCGGACGACCCCTCGGGCGTTGGTCCGGCGTTGCAGTTGGTGACCGATCAGAGCGGCATGCTGATGGACTCGGTCACGGTCTTGCTGCACCGCCTCGGCGTCGCGTACACGGCCATCATGAACCCGGTGTTCCGGGTGCGACGGGCCCCGTCAGGCGACCTGCTGGAGTTGGCGCCCGCGGCTGATCCGAACGCACCCCGCTCCGGCGTCGAAGAGAGTTGGATCCACGTCTCGTTGGCGTCGTCGGTCAATGCCAAGGCCGTCCACGATGCGGCCGCGTTGCTGCCCAACGTGCTCGCCGACGCGCGCCAGGTGGCCGTCGACTCGGGCGCGCTGAACGCCACCCTGGTTGGGCTGGCGAATGGACTCGACGCGGATCTCGAGGGCCGGTTCCCGAGCTATGACCGCCGTGACGTGGCCGCGCTGCTGCGCTGGCTCGCCGACGGGCACTTCGTGCTGCTGGGTTATCAGCGCTGCGCGGTGAGCGACGGCCACGCGTCCGTCGACCCGGCCAGCCGGTTGGGCGTGCTGCGGCTACGTACCGACGTGCTGCCGCAGCTCACCAAGCCCGAGGATCTGCTGGTGCTGGCGCAGGCGACGATGCCGAGCTTCCTGCGTTACGGCGCGTATCCGTACATCGTGGTGGTCCGCGAGGGTGGTCCTCACGGCCACGGCATCGAGCACCGGTTCGTTGGCCTGTTCACCGTCGCGGCGACCAACGCCAACGTGCTCGAGATTCCGCTCATCTCGCGGCGCGTCCACGAGGCGCTGCAGTTGGCGCAGGGCGACCCCAGCCACCCCGGTCAGTTGATGCTCGACATCATCCAGACCATTCCGCGCTCGGAGCTCTTCGCACTCAGCGCACGCGAACTGCTGAGCATGGCCAAGGCCGTCGTCGAGCTAGGTTCGCGGCGCCGCGCGCTGTTGTTCCTGCGGGCCGATCAGCTCGCTCACTTCGTGTCGTGTCTGGTGTATCTCCCACGCGACCGCTACACCACCGTCGTGCGGCTGGAGATGCAGGACATCCTGGTGCGCGAACTCGGCGGCGTCAGCATCGAGTACACCGCGCGTGTCAGCGAATCACCATGGGCGGTCGTGCATTTCACCGTTCGACTGCCCGACGGCTCCGGGCCCGGGCATGTCGACGCCTCGCTCGAGAACGAGACCAGGATTCAGGGGCTGCTGACCGAGGCGGCGCGGACGTGGGGTGACCGGCTGCTCGGCGCCACCAAGGCCGGGCTGATCAGCCGGTCCAACGCCGAGCACTATGCGGCCGCGTTTCCCGACGTGTACAAGCAGGCGTTTACTCCACACGAGGCGATCGACGACATCGCGATCATCGAAGAGCTGCAGGATGATTCGGTCAAGCTGGTGTTCGCCGAGGGCGAGCAGGCCGGGTCGCCACAACTGACCTGGTATCTGGGCGGCCGGTCGGCCTCGCTGAGCCACCTGTTGCCCATGCTGCAGTCGATGGGCGTCGACGTGCTCGAGGAACGCCCGTTCAACGTGACGCGCGCCGATGGCCTTCCGGTGTGGATCTACCAGTTCAAGATCGCCGTCCACCCATCCATCCCGGTGGCGGCGGATGCTGATGAGTTCGCCGCCAACGCCACCCGGTTCGCCGACGCGGTGACGGCGATCTGGCAGGGCCGTGCCGAGATCGACCGGTTCAACGAGTTGGTGCTGCGCGCCGGTCTGACCTGGCAGCAGGTCACGGTCCTGCGCAGCTACGCAAAGTATCTGCGGCAGGCAGGTTTTCCGTACAGCCAGGCCCACATCGAGACGGTCGTCAACGGTAACCCGCTCACTGCGCGCGCGCTGGTGGAGCTGTTCGAGGCGCTCTTCGACCCCTCGGATTCCGACACCCGCACCCACGCGCAGGCGGCTGCGGTCGCCGTCGCCAAGGACATCGATGCACTCACCAGCCTCGACACCGACCGCGTGCTGCGCGCGTTCGCCTCGATGATCCAGGCCACGCTGCGCACCAACTACTTCGTCACCGACGCGAATTCCGCGCGAGCCCAGAACGTGTTGTCGCTCAAACTCAATCCCGGCCTGATCGACGAACTGCCCTTGCCCCGACCCCGTTATGAGATCTTCGTGTATTCGTCGCGGGTGGAGGGCGTGCATCTGAGGTTCGGCAACGTCGCTCGGGGCGGGTTGCGGTGGTCGGACCGCAAGGAGGACTTCCGCACCGAGATCCTCGGCCTGGTGAAGGCGCAGGCCGTCAAGAACGCCGTCATCGTGCCCGTCGGCGCGAAGGGCGGATTCGTGCTCAAGGATGCACCGTCCCCGACCGGCGACGCCGCGACCGATCGCGACGCGCTTCGCAAGGAGGGCGTCGCGTGCTACCGACTATTCATCGCTGGACTGCTCGACGTGACCGACAACGTCGACACGGCGACCGGCGACGTCATCGTGCCCCCCGGCGTGGTGCGCCGCGACGGCGACGATGCCTACCTCGTGGTCGCCGCGGACAAGGGCACCGCCACCTTCTCCGACATCGCCAACGAGGTCGCCAAGTCGTACGGCTTCTGGTTGGGTGACGCGTTCGCCTCCGGTGGGTCCGTCGGCTACGACCACAAGGCGATGGGCATCACCGCGAAGGGTGCATGGGAGTCGGTCAAGCGTCACTTCCGCGAAATGGGCGTCGACACGCAAACCGAGGACTTCGCCGTCGTCGGCGTCGGCGACATGAGCGGCGACGTGTTCGGCAACGGCATGTTGCTGTCCAAGCACATTCGGCTGGTGGCCGCGTTCGACCACCGCCACATCTTCCTCGACCCCAACCCCGATGCCGCGAGTTCGTGGGTGGAGCGCCAGCGCATGTTCGACCTGCCGCGGTCCAGCTGGGACGACTACGACCGGTCCCTCATCAGCGCGGGCGGCGGCATCTACTCCAGGGAACAGAAGTCGATCCCCATCACCGCAGAGGTCCGGACGGCACTCGGCCTGCCCGCCGACGTCGAGGAGATGACACCCCCGGCACTGATGAAGGCGATTCTGCTGGCGCCCGTCGACCTGTTCTGGAACGGCGGCATCGGCACCTACATCAAGGCCGAGACCGAATCGGACGCCGACGTCGGTGACCGCGCCAACGACGCCATCCGGGTCAACGGGAATCAGTTGCGCACCAAGGTGATCGGTGAGGGCGGCAACCTCGGGGTGACCCAGCGGGGGCGCATCGAGTTCGATCTCGCAGGCGGCCACGTCAACACCGACGCGATGGACAACTCCGCTGGCGTCGACTGCTCGGATCACGAGGTCAACATCAAGATCCTCGTCGATTCGCTCGTCGTCGCGGGCAAGGTCGGGGCCGACGAGCGCACCGACCTCCTGATGTCGATGACCGACGAGGTCGGCAAGCTGGTGCTCGCCGACAACGCCAGCCAGAACGACCTGATGGGCACCAGCCGAATCAACGCGGAAAGCCTGCTTCCCGTGCACGCCAGTCAGATCCGACACCTCGTCGCCGAGCGGGACCTGAACCGCGAACTCGAGGCGCTGCCATCGGAGAAGGAGATCGCCAGGCGCACCGAGCTGGGTCTGGGGCTGACGTCGCCCGAGCTCGCGACGTTGATGGCGCACGTGAAGCTGGCGCTGAAGGACAATCTGCTCGCCAGCGACCTGCCCGACCAGGAGGTGTTCGCGGCCCGCCTGCCCGACTACTTCCCCGAGCAGCTGCGGGCGCGCTTCGGTCCGGAGATCCGCAGTCACCAGCTGCGCCGCGAAATCATCACCACCATGCTCATCAACGACCTCGTCGACACCGCAGGGATCTCGTACGCGTTCCGGATCAGCGAGGACGTGGGGGTCAGCGCCGTGGACGCGGTGCGCAGTTACGTGGCCACCGACGAAATCTTCCGCGTAGGCGAGGTGTGGCGCCAGATCAGGGCGGCCGGCGAAGCGGGCGTCCCGGTGACCGTCACCGACCGGATGACGCTGGACCTGCGTCGGCTCATCGACCGGGCGGGCAGGTGGCTGCTCAACTACCGCCCCCAGCCGTTGGCGGTCGGGGCCGAGGTCAATCGCTTCGCGGCCAAGCTGGCAGCGCTGACGCCGCGCATGTCGGAATGGCTGCGTGGTGACGACCGTGACATCGTGGCCAAGCAGTCCGCGGAGCTCGAGGGGCTTGGCGTGTCCGCCGAACTGGCATATTCGGTGGCATCCGGGCTCTACCAGTACAGCCTGCTCGACATCATCGACATCTCCGACATCATCGAGCGCGATGCGGCAGAGGTGGCCGACGTCCACTTCGCGCTGATGGATCACCTCGGCACCGATGGACTGCTGACCGCCGTGAGCCAGCTACCACGCGACGATCGCTGGCATTCGCTGGCGCGCTTGGCGATTCGCGACGACATCTACGGCTCGCTGCGCGCCTTGTGCTTCGACGTGATGGCCGTCGGCGAGCCCGACGAGACCGGCGAGCAGAAGATCGAGGAGTGGGAACTGACCAACCGTTCGCGGGTGGCGCGGGCGCGTAAGACGCTCACCGAGATCTACGAGGACGGCGAGCGTGATCTCGCGACGCTGTCAGTGGCCGCGCGGCAGATTC
>JAOPVI010000245.1 GCA_025966225.1 Mycobacterium sp.
CCGCCGAGCCTGCTGTTGACCGCGGCCGCCCGCTCGAGGTTCACCTGGCTACCCACGTCGACCGCGCGCAGACTCGATCTGTTCAGGGTTTCGGCCATCACGTCGGCGGTGAAGGCGCCGTCGGGCAGCACTTCGACGACGGTCAGACACACACCGTTGACGGCGATCGAGTCGCCATGCCCCGCATCGGCGGTGACGAGCGGACCTCGGATGACGAACCGGGCAGCGTCTATCAGGTCTTCCTTGCCGACGACCTCACCCAGCTCCTCGACGATTCCGGTGAACATTACTGAAGGCTAATCCCGGGTCGCTTCGCTCCTGCCCGCCGGCCAGCCTAGAGGTGCTTCGTGCCGAAGAACGTCGCCACCGGGTTGTCATTGAAATTCGCAACGGCACCGTAGCCCTCGGCTTCGTACAACCCCTGTGCATGCTGTTGACGAGGCCCCGTGTCGAGCCTGGCGATCCGATAGGCCAACGCGCGCGGCGTCCTCCAACGCGTGGAGCAGCGTCCGCGCCAGGCCCTGCCCACGTTCCGAGGGCACCACGTACATGCGCTTGAGCTCACACGCGCCGTCTGGCAGCCGTTTGACGCCACCGCCACAGACCGCGACGCCCGCTCGGTAACCGACGAGGAACACCCGTGCGGCGGACCCAACTCGGCAGGTCCGGCCTTGGCATGTCCGGGGAGTTGAGGTCGAGCCCCGCTCCGACGTCCCAATAGAGCTCGCGCATCTCCTCGACCATCGCAGCGATGAGCACCGCGCCGTCGCCCTCATCGGCGGCTACGGGCCGAAACTCCAGGTCAGCTGCCACGGTTCCACTTCTACCGGGTGCCCGGGCTGATAGTCCACCCCATGGCACCCACTACGATGACCTCATGCAGATGCGCCCCAGGCTTGCCATGCTCATTTCACTGTTCACCGCCTTGGTGACGGCTCTCGTCCTGACCTCGGGATGCTCGTCGGACAAGTCGTCCAACGCCCCGCTACCCGACGCAGCAACGCTGCTGAAGGACTCGAACGCCACCACCAAGGCGCAACAAAGCGTCCACCTGGTGATCACTGTCACCGGCGAGATCAAGGAACTTCCGATCACGACGTTGACTGGCGATCTGACCAACACCCCGGCAGTGGCCGCATCCGGCAAGGCCGACATCACCGCCCTCGGCACCAAGCTTGAGGGCGTCGGATTCGTCGTCATAGACGGCAAGCTGTATGCCGCCCTCACGCCGGGCAGCTGGACGGACTTCGGTCCCGCCGCCGACATCTACGACGTCTCCGCGATCCTCAACCCGGACAAGGGCCTGGCCAACGTGCTGGCCAACTTCTCCGATCCCAAGGCCGTTGGCCGCGAGTCGGTCAACGGCGTCGACACGGTGAAGGTCACCGGCACCGTATCGGCGGCCGCCGTCAATGGCATCGCCCCGCAGCTCGCAGTCACCGGTCCCGTTCCAGGCACGGCGTGGATCAGCCCGGACGGCGATCACAAATTGATCCAGGCGAAGCTTGAACCCACCTCGGGCACCGCCATCCAACTGGCAATGTCGGACTGGGGCAAGCCGGTGACGGTCACCAAGCCCGCAGTCTGATGGCTCACGCAACTGACACACCGGCGGGCACCGGCCGCTGGATTGCGCTCACCGCCGGCGGCCTGGCGGTGTTGCTGGGGGCCCTCGACACCTACGTCGTCGTGACGATCATGGCCGACATCATGAAAGACGTCGGCATCGCCATCAACAAGATTCAACAGGTCACCCCGATCATCACGGGGTACCTGCTCGGATACATCGCCGCGATGCCGCTGCTGGGCCGCGCGTCCGACCGGTTTGGGCGTAAGGCGCTACTCCAAGTCAGCTTGGCGGGCTTCGCAATCGGTTCGGTTGTCACCGCGCTGTCGGGCGACCTGACCACCTTGGTGATCGGCCGCCTGATTCAAGGAACGGCTAGCGGCGCGTTGTTGCCGGTCACGCTCGCGCTGGCCGCCGATCTGTGGGCACAGCGCAACCGCGCCGGGGTGCTGGGCGGCATCGGTGCTGCGCAGGAACTCGGCAGCGTGGTCGGCCCGCTCTACGGATTGGCGGGCATCTGGCTGTTTCATCACTGGCAAGCGGTGTTCTGGATCAACCTGCCGCTCACCGCGCTCGCAATGGTGATGATCCAGGTGAGCCTGCCCTCGCGACAAAAGTCTGATCGACCCGAAAAGGTCGACGTCGTCGGCGGCCTGCTACTCGCACTGGCCCTTGGGCTCGCCGTCGTAGGGATGTACAACCCGCAACCAGACGGCAAGCAAGTATTTCCCAGTTGGGGCCTGCCCCTTCTGGGTGGCGCGCTGCTCGCCGCGATCGCCTTCTTCGTATGGGAGAAATTTGCCCGCACCCGCTTGATCGAGCCAGCCGGCATACGCTTCCGGCCGTTCCTCGCGGGACTGGGTGCATCCCTGTGCACCGGCGCGGCGCTCATGGTCACGCTGGTCAACGTCGAATTGTTCGGTCAGGGCGTGCTGGGAAAGAACCAGAACGAGGCCGCCTTCCTGTTGTTGTGGTTCCTCGGCGCGCTGCCCATCGGAGCGCTTCTCGGGGGATTCATCGCCACCAAGATCGGCGATCGCATCGTTGCGTTCGTGGGTCTGTTGGTGGCGGGTTTCGCATACTGGCTGATATCGCACTGGACGGTAGACGTGCTGTCGGCTAACCACGATCTTGGGCTCTTCACGGTGCCCGCCTTCGATACCGACCTCCTGCTCGCAGGCATTGGGCTCGGGCTGGTGATCGCACCGCTGACCTCGGCGACGCTTCGGGTAGTGCCCGCCGCCCAGCACGGCATCGCCTCAGCGGCGGTCGTGGTGGCCCGAATGATCGGCATGCTGATCGGCATCTCTGCGTTGAGCGCATGGGGGCTGTACCGCTTCAACCAGATCTTGCAGCACCTACCCAAGAAGGGCGGCGGGACCTCGCTCGCCGAGCGCCTCACCGCCGAAGCCACGAACTACCGCCTGGCGTTCTCGCTGCAATACGGCGAAATCTTCGGCATCACCGCGATCGTCTGCATCGTCGGCGCGGTGCTGGGGCTGTTGATCGCCGGGCGGAAGGAACACGCCGACGACCCCGAACAGGAGATCGAGATCGTCAGCGCGTCAAGCTAATTCGGCTCAACAGCGTTCGACGCCGGGGCCCATCGATTTGAACTCAACGCGTTCGCGGGGGTTCGGCGTGCTCAGCAC
>JAOPVI010000274.1 GCA_025966225.1 Mycobacterium sp.
TGCTCGCCGGCCGCGTCGTCACCGATCGGATGGTCGCCGAAGTCACCAGTCCTCACGTGGTCCGCAAGAGCACCTTCGTGGCTTTCAAGGAACTCGGCATCGACGAACTGATCTACCTTGCCAAGGAGAAGGCCGACCGCGAGGTCGGCGCCGGGATGGAGGCGTACGCGATCCAGGTGGGCGGCAAGGGCATTCCACTGACCGGGGACGAGTCGCGCGAATCCTGGGGTGTGTCGTACAAGGTGCGCGAACGCCGCTGAACGTGGCGCGTGCTCACCGACGGTGAACACGCGCCCGATCCGTCGATCAGGTTGACGATCTAGTCCAGGTAGTCGCGCACTAGGGACTGATAAGCGCTGTGCTCTACCTGCATATACGCTGCTAACTGAGCGGCGCTGTGGACGCAAATATCTTGGACTGACGACGCCCTACTGGAGTGATCGAGCCGTGACGCTCGGTCAGCGTCCACGCGACAGCTAGCGCATCACTTTCGCAGATGTCGCGGGAGCTCTGGCCGGGCCCGGGTGAGGGTGTAGCGCCTTACTTACTTAGGACCGGGGCAATTAGGGTGCTGGCTGCACTGGAAGCCGGCGACGTCGTATTGGCTCACTACGTGGGAGTTGCCGCTAGCCAGTCCCCCCGTGGAGGTCGGGTTGGCGTAAACCAACGCCGCGTGAGCGAATCCGGCGGTGTTGTGGCCTGGCGGTATCAAGGTGGGGTTATCACCCTCTGACTTGCTCGGTTGGCCGCCGCTGCCAGCGGGCGGGCCGGAGTGTGGGTTGTCCGCAAGGGCGACGCCGACGGGCGACAGCGCGACGAACGCGGTGACCAAGGCTGGCACGATGATGGCGCGTTTCATGATATTCCCCTATCTGCAGTTGCAGTTACATTCTGGACACGATGGAGGGAATCAACCGGTTCACGTTGGAAATGAATTTTTTGTGTCAGCGCATCGAATTATTTGGAGCCCTTAGCTTAAATTGATGCGGAGCATTGCCTAGTCAGAGCGTCAGCGGCCTATCAGCGGCCTATCAGCGACCGCACAGTTACGACTCCGTCCGTGATTAGGCGCCGACACCACCACACTCGGATGCCGATCGGCAGCTCGTACAACGTCGCGCAACACTTGATCAAGCGTCCACGGCACTGCGAAGGCCTGCAATTAGCAGTCGTTGTCGTTGCGCGCAGCAGTGCGCGATCTTTGCCATATGGCCAAGATCGCGCGATTTGCGCAGAGTTGGCCATATGGATCATTTCCGTTGCAGCCCTTTGCAATTTGTCAATGTTGGGTTTAGCTATCCGGCATGACAAACACCTTTCCCGAGTTCCGAGCCCCATCAATCCCTGCAGGCGCGACCGCCGACGAGTGGTGCGACGGGCCCGGCCAGTTCGACATCTCCCGGACGCTGAGCTGGTCGACCCACGACACCCCGAAGGTCGGCGTCGGGGTCGACGGCACGCAGTACGCGGACGGGCGGATCGAGCGGTTCGTTGCCCTCTTCCCCGACGAGGACCGACTGAGTGCCGTCGAGGCGAGGCAGCTCGCCGCTGCGCTCCTCAAGGCAGCCGACGAGATGGATCGCCTCGCATGACCCGCCCGGCACGCTGCGCCTACGACCTGCCCTCGGACTGGAGCGCAGCAGTCGACGCGTGGGGCTGCTGGCTGAGCCTCGCAGGGCTGTCCCCGGCCACACTGCAGCGACTGGGCCAACCGTTTCGCGAAGGCTCAGCCTTCCCCGGCTCAGTCGAGGTGTCCGGGCTCGCCTGGCGGGATGGTGTCCGGGGTGACGGTGTACGTCTCGACGGGGCCTTCCCACGCGGGGATGGTGTCGCGTGGCGCCCAATCCGGGCACACGTACCAGTTCGGTTGAAGTAACCGTAGTCACCGCACATACTGTGCACGAACTGCGGATGCGTGAACTGGCGCGCTCTCTGCCATGAGCCGTCGGGGAAGATCGGGCTGTCGCAGATCTTCCGGACCTGCGGGTTGAGGCCAAAGATGGGTACGCGTTCGCATCCGGGCGGCGGTGGGTCGGCGGCGGCCGACGGCGCAACGATGAACATCATGAGGAGCGCCCCCAGCGCCGCGGCGATCCCCCGCATGAGTGGGCAGCGTAGCCAGCACCCAACAAGATCGCAGCCGATTCACAGCAAACAGTCAACAAGCAGGATTCATGCCGCGCCGGGTCCATCGCTGCCGACCTCCTCCTCGCCTGCACCGTCGTCGTCTTCGAGTTCTCCCCAGGTCTCATGCAGCGTCTTCCACACCTCGGGGTCTGGATCAGACAAGTCATCCGGCAGCGGGGCACCCACCTCAGCGGTGCGGATCCTCACGTCCCGGTCGACGACGATCTCGGACACGACGACCGGCTCGGTAAGAATCTCGGGACTGACCACCAACAGCCCCTTTTCGAGGAGCTCAGTGAGCATGAGGTGGGTGTAGATCACCCGGTCGCAGATCCGAGCGATACCCGGAGCCGCGGCGTGGTACCGCTCGTTGATGTCGAGATCCCGAATGACCGCCGACCGAGGCGCTTTCGCGTGCAGGACATCGCCATACAGCCAGGCGTACATCAACTTCCGGTCCGTCACCGAACCACTTTGAGTCACCACGAAATAGGCCTGAGTGTCGAAATTCGCGTCGATGACGCTCTTCCAGTACCCGTGCCACCAAGGGAGGTCGATCTCCTCGTTGAGCCTCTCCGACCCGACCAGCTCCTCAAGCGCGTTCAGCGCCTTCTCGTAGTAGATCGACTCGCCACTGAGAATTAGCGGACGCACCCGGCTCGCAAGGGATTCCAGCGCCTCTTCGGGCGGATACTCAATCTTGATGCGGTGGGACTCTTCGCCCGTGCGCTTGTTGACCGTGACCGTCACGTTCACCGTACCGTCGTGCAGTTTCTGCATCAGCACGGCCTGCTCGCGGATCAACGAATGCGCCAGGACTCGTCGAGCGCGAAGCAGGAAACCCTCGACGACGGCGAGCGGTGTGGGAGGTGCGGCCATGGCTCCGACTGTACGAAAGCCCTCCGACGCGCACTCGCGCGTTGCTCTCTTACGCGCGACCGCCGTCGAGAATGCCTGCCCTTCTCACGATCTGCGACGAGCGCGAATCCTCGCGAGCTCGTCCTCTTCATCCCCGCCGCCGTCGACCGGCGCAGTCGGCGCAGGGAGCGGCGCCGGGTCATCGGCATAGAGCCCATGCAACCGGGCACTCTGATCCAGCAGGCGACGACACAGCTCGGCGGAACGGTGATCGCCCTTCAGCGCCGGACCCCAGTGCGCCTGCAGCAGCCGCTCATGCCGCTCGATGTGCAACGCCAGCGCCTCATCACCGAGCAGGGCCCGGCGCTGCGCGCCCGCCAGGAACTCGCGCTGCACGATGCGATGCACGCCCGACGCTGATCGCAATCCGACCGCTGCACCGATCTGCCGGTAGCTCACGCCGGCCAAAAACAGCTGCAGCACCTTCTGATCACGCTGTTCGCGCAGCGCGCCGGTCAACCTCTGCTGGTCTGCCATGACACCTCGGCAATCGTTCGCGTGGGATCTCGGGGGGAGAGGATCCGACACCACGGGATCGGGTCCGCGCCCTCGATCCGTGGATATGCCGACCCCTATGGGGGTGGAGCGGCAGCCCGTGACGATGACGGAGGTGCGGGCTGCCGCTCCGGTCTATGCGGCGGTGCCGACCTTGACGACTGCGCCGGGCTGGTTGACGGAGACGCCGAAGCGGCCTTCCACGCGGCAGCGGACGAAGTTCGCGGCGAAGTCGCTGGCGACGTTCTCGGACCAGCGGACGTCGACTGCGCCGTCGTGGTGGACGGTCACGGCGTCCTTGCCGAGGATCAGGCCGACCTTCACGCCCAGTCCCTGGTTCAGCACGACCGGCACTCCCCACAGACGGCGTGCAACGGGGTCGATCGGTACTCCTCGGACATCGGTTGCGCCACTTGAGGACTCGAGGAGCTCGATGGCTTCCCAGTCGGCGGCTGAGAGCACGATGGCTCCGGCTTCGTATCCGGACACGTCGAGCGCGGTCAGTCCCTTGCGGACCGAGGTGAGCGCGTTGGTGGCGAACGCCTGGACGAGGATGCCGCTGGTGTTGAGGATGCCGGTGAAGTGCTCGCCGGTCCCGTCGCCTGCGATCACCTCGTTCTCGACGGCCCTGCGTAGTCCCCAGACCAGCTCGTCGGCCACGAACTTCTCGAGCGCGACGTTGTCGCTGAGCAGGTAGTGCGGGATTTGCTCGGAGAGGTGCGCGACGACGCGCAGCCGGTTCTCGAACGGCGACGACGCTGACGACGGAGGTCGGCTTGGTCGCGCCCTCGGCACCGGCGCCGCGTTGTTGGTGCGCACCGACTGACGGAGGAACGAGTAGCTCGGGTTCACCGTGCGGGACGGCAGCACGTCGAGGACCGACTGCGCGGGCCTGCCCGTCTCGATGACGTCCGGCAGGACGACCGTCGAGGTGGTCTGCTGCCCGGAGGCGAGCGCCTTGGTTCCGCTGTGGGGCATCGCCTTCACCATGCGACCGGCGAGCGCCTTGGCGTGCTTCCCGGTGAAGGCAAGGTGCCCATCAGTCGGGGCGTCCGGCTCCTCGCCTGCGCCGAGGGGCTTGCCGATGTCGGCGGCGAGACCCTTCGCGCCATGGATCACGGCGAGGTCGGCGCGCGCCGTGGCAATGCTGCCGTCGAGCGCCTTCGCCGCCGTCGTGGCGGTGTCGACGCTCTGGGACTCATCGGCGGTCAGATCGCGCCCGAGCTCGTCGGCGGTATCGAGGATCTGCTTGACGAGCGCGAGCTGACTGTCGCGGTCCTTCGTCAGCGTGTCCAGCTTGGCGTTGGTCATCATGGCGGGGTTCTCCTTCAGGTAGCGGTCAGCGGCGGCACGCGCCAGCGCCGAGCGGATGGGTGCGGTTGGCCTGCTGGCCGATTTGACGGAGCCGATCAGTGCGCGGGCGTTGGCCGGTCGGGAGACGACGCTGATTTCAGCGAGGTCGAGATCGGTCAGCTCGGTTGCGCCAGCGGCGTTCTTGGTGGAGTGGCGGACCACGTAGCCGATCGACAGACCGGTGACGCGGCGGGACTTGACGGCCCGATACGCGGCAGCGCCGTGCTCGGTGTCGGTGTCGAACTTGCCGGTGATCTGCAGTCCCTCGGCGGTCTCGGTCGCTTCGATGACCTCGCCGACGTAGTTGCGCGGATCGTCTTACTTGTGTTCCCAGATCAGCGGAGTGACCTGCCCGGACTTCAGCGACGTCGCGAACGCGCCACGTCGGATGATGTCGCCGTGCGCGTCGGTGTTGTCGAACACCGCGCCCCCCCGATGAACGTGCCTTCTGGCAGATCAGCGGTCTTGATGCCCGCAACGGACACAATTTTATGCTTCATGAAATGCCCTCTCGGACAATGGAGATGGAGTCTCTATAGCCGTCACACGTCCGCTCGGTGGCCCGTGCCCGGTGGATTGATTCGCGGCGCGGTCAGCAAGATCTCTCTGAGATCCAACCTCCGCGCAGGCGACGCTCCGAGATTCACGGTAGCACCGGGTCGCGACAGGTTGGCGGACCTTCATTGGGGTGGCCTGTCGTGCCACACGCGGTCACTCCAGTGCGCCGCAGACTCTTCGGGCACGTCGGCTACCTCGCCGCGCGCGAACGGGTCCGGCCCGCGCCGGATCGGTACCCGGACCGTTGGCGGTGGCGTGTCCTCGTCAGTCGGCTCAGTCATCGGTGCCGCCGTCGACCTGGACGTCGAGCAGGATCAGGCTCAGCGTCTTCCGTGCGCCGTCTTCGCCTCCGCAGGCTTGCATCAGGAGCTCGACGACCGCAGCTGACATCGCGGCGAGCATCCTCTGCAGCCCGCCCTCTTCGCGGTGCGCGGCGTCGAGCACGGCGTTGGCCTTCTCGGCGTCGTCGTCGAAGCAGGCAAGCAGGAGCTCGGCGACACGGCGCTTGTCGGTGTTCGCGGTGGCGGTCATGGTGGGTTCCTCTCGGTTGGTGGAGCTGGTTTGACGGGTTCGGGTTTGGCCGGCCACTACGCCAAGCGGCCTGTCAGGCGGGGGCAGGGACTGCACCCACGCCCGGCACGCGTCGAGCGCAGGACATCGCGCGCACAGTTCGAGCGCCGCCGATCGCGCGTAGCCGAGATTCGCGAACGAAGGTGTCCCAGTCGTTCAATGGATTCTCTCCTCGTCGAGTGCGTCCAAGCGCCGGAGGATGCTGCCTTCGAGCCAGCGCACCGCGCCCGCGTGATCCCATTCGTCGTGAGACATTTCGCCAGCGAGCAGGACCACGGTGTACCGCAATGCGCGCCGAAGCTCGTCAGCGTCGCGGATCTCATCGAGCGCCAAGTCGGTTGCTTCGTCGTTGCCGTCCAGCCTTGCCAGCACGGCGCGGTGCACTTTCGTCGTGAGGCGGTTTCAGGTCGTGGTGCGATTGCGGCTCATGGCTTCGTGCCCTTCGCCATCGCGGCCCGCACCTTGGCCATGCCCCGTTCCGCCGTCTCCGACCGGTCAACGTGATCGCAGGGCACCCCGTTGCGGTAACCGTCGTCGTCGCAGAGCTCGCAGTGCGCGACCTCCTCGGCCCGGAGCACAGTTGCTTCGGCTCGGCGCTGCTGGTCTGCCCGCTTATCGCCTTCGCTCGCTTCCAGCACCCAGCGGTCGTATGCCTGTCTGCTGTCCTTGCAAGCGAGGCAAGGCAGTTCGGTTCCCTCGGGATGCTTCGGGCAGGTTCGGGATGGGGGGAGGTTGGGGTCGGCCCGGCTGCGGGCTGATCGGTGTCGGTGTCACGCGCCCGCGCGCCCCCGTCAATAGAACCGTCAATAGAACCGTCAAGTAGGTCACCTGGGGGACCCGTTCGCTCCTCGATATGACCCATTCGCCCCCCTGATATGACCCGTTCGCTCGGGGGCGATTGGGTCACCTGGGTGAGCTGATCGCTAGGGACCGATTGGGTCACCTGGGTGAGCCGTTCGATCTGATAGATCGGCGCGCACGAACGCCCGTTCTGATTGTCGAAACCGCGCCGGATGACCCGAACCAGGCCAGCTGATTTCAGATCAGTGACTGCCCGTTGGGCCGTTGACATCGAGGCTCCGTAGAGCGCAGCGCGAATGTGTTCCCACCGCACCGATCCCTGGCGCGTATGTGTCTCGGCCTTCTCGGCGATCGCAATGAGTGCATAGAAGCAGCGCGCTTGCAATCCGCGGGCTTGCAACACATCCGACGCTGCGAGCACCTCGCCGACCAGCTGCCCGCTCACCAGAGTCCCCGCATGTCGCGGAGGCGTGAGTCGCCCTCAGTGGTCGTATCATTTGCAGTGTCGGTTGTCGTCGACGTCTTTGGAGAGGGCCGGTCTGCCAGGACCGGCCCTTTTCGTCGGCTCATCCGATACCTCCGCTTGCAAGGAGCGAGGCAGTCTCATCGAATTGCGCTGCGGCAGTGGCGGTCATGCTGCACCGCCGCGGCGGCGCCGGGCTTCAGCCGACTTCAGTGCCAGTCGGGCGTAGTACGCCTTGCGTGCGTATCCAGCCCGCTTGACGCGCTCGGCCGGGGTCAGCTCGTTGTTCGGATCCACCTCGCGCTCGAACTTGGCTTGCATCGCGGCGCGGGCCGGTGCGGTTCGGGCGGAACGATCTTCAGTGCGCGCCCACGATTCATACGACGCGGCGCGATTGCGGAGAGCTCGGAGCTCGGGAGAGTGTTCTGGCATGGGAAGCCGTCCCCCCTTCGGGTAACGGCTCGCGGCCCATCCTGCGAGCGATCCTGCAGTTCGCAGGGGCACTAGCGCATAGGGTACTAGCGCTGTCGGCTAATTGGGGTCAAGGACTTGCGTAAATCGCCCGGCCTGCACGAATATTCGTTCGCGGCCTGCATTGATGGCCTCGATCAGTACCTCAGCGCTGACCTTGGATCTGCCGCGACGGGATGTCAGCTCGAAAGTCTGTGCGGGATCACCGGTTACAGGCTCGGGTCCGCGAAATTTGCTCTGTCGATTGTCGGCTGCCTCGGCACCGTTAGTGCCGTTTTGGTCGTCGATCGACATCCGGCCGACCGACAAGCACCGCGCCGTGCGAGGTGTTGAACACTTCCCCGATTGGTATGCCACCGCGTGATCCCTGCTCATAGATCCCCACCAAGCGCCGCAGCATGCGCCGGTCATATCGGTCGAGCAGAACGTTGACCATGGCGCTGAGTTCGGCGGCGTGCGCTTCGAATGTCTGCCAGCTCATGGGAACGAACTCGCTCACAGGTCACCGAGCCCCAGGGCGCGAGCCTCGGACGCTGCCCGGTCGGCTGCCGTGGAGCGGGTGTAGCGGTCAATCATGTCGCGAGTCGACCACCCTGCCACGGCCATCAGCCCGCCCTCGGATCCACCGGCAGCCAGCCACCTCGAAGCGGCGGTGTGGCGCAGCAAGTGCGGATGAAATCCCTTCAGCCCGGCCAGCTCGGCACGGTACTTCAGCGTCTTGTGCAGCCCGTCGTAGTTGAGTCCCTTGCTGCGATCGCCGAGCCAGAGCGGGGGAGTGTCGGCTAGAGCGTGGGTGCGGCGGGCGCGGATGTAGCGATCGATGGCGATCCCGGTCTGTGATCCGAACGGGGCTACACGGCCCTTGCCGCCCTTGCCGCGCCGCACGGTCACCAGACCGCGGGTCAGGTCGACGTCGGTGATCGCCAGACCGACGACCTCTCCGGCCCGCATCCCGGTCTCAGCCATGAGCCTCACGATCGCCTCGTCGCGGCGATCACGGAAATCCTTGCCGACGCACACCTTGATCAGGCGGCGCAATTCGTCGTCGGTCAGCGACTCGGTCACCTTGGCGTCTAGCTTGGGAGCCTTGAGGCCGAGCAGCGGATCGGAGTCGATCTCGCCTTCCTCCTCCAGCCAGGTAGAGAACCGGCGCATGGCGAGCTGCCGGGAGCGAGCGGTAGCGGCCTCGGCCCCGGCGTCGAGCAGATCGGCGACGAACCCCTTCATCAGCTCGCGGTCGAGTGCAGGGGTGTGGTGGTGCTCGGCGCACCACTTCAGGAACGCCCGAACGCCGTCCCCGTACACCTTGACGGTGGCCGGGGACTTGCGCTCAGAACGCAGCGCAAGCTCCCAGGAGGGCAGCAGAACGGCTAAATCCAGAGGTGCAGGTTCGCGGCGCGCATGTCATATCTTTACTAAGAGCGCTGTCCGTGTCCAATATTTCTGGACTAAGGCACATCGTCGCAGTTCAGGGCGATTGCCCGGCGTGCCGCCTAGTCCAGGTAGTCGCGCAGAACCTGGGAACGGCTGGGGTGGCGCAACTTCGACATCGTCTTCGACTCGATCTGCCGGATGCGCTCACGGGTCACGCCGTAGACCTGCCCGATCTCGTCGAGCGTCCGCGGCTGCCCGTCGGTGAGGCCGAACCGCAGTCGCACCACGC
>JAOPVI010000291.1 GCA_025966225.1 Mycobacterium sp.
GACATCTGGACCGGATTGCAGGTCAGCCGGCTCATGTGGTCGAGAGCGGTCGTCTTACCTGATCCAGGCATTGAGGAGTCGAGCAGCAGCCGCGGAGTCGTGTACAACTCCAGCGCCAGGTGGGTGCTGACGATCCAGAGCACCAACAACCTCAGGTCGAGCGGATCGATGACGACGAGGATCGCTTCAACCACTGCTATTTATGCAGGTGAGAAGCTATATATAGTCAAGCTATACAGATTGTGTGCGCGATATGTGTGCCCAATGGGAAGGTTGACTCCGGTCGCGATCCGACGAAGCAGGTCGCCGCCGCGCTGATCGCCACCGCCGACGAACTCGACCAGTTACGCGATGATTTGAGGGTTGTTGGGCGACTACGTCACCGGTATCTCCGACAAGATCAAGGTCGATGAGTCGGTCGCTGCATCTCAGCGGTGGCTTGAGTAGTGCCGGACCTGGATTTTGTGATCAGCGCGTAAATCGCAAATAATGTGTTTCAGCAAAGCGATTATGCCTAGACTGCGCATACCTTGGTCGACCCGGTATTGGGGGTTGGGGTGGCAAAAGTCGATCGGGCTAGTGCCGGCGCGGAGGAACGGGTCCGCAGCGAGAGCGAGGGGGCCGCGATCGGCCGCGGCGTCCCCGACCCTGGCATCACGCTGCCGAAGATCGCGGTCCCTACCGTGCTGGTCTGGCTGTGTTCAGTCGTGGTGTGGGCGGCGGCGACTGCGGTGGTTCTCAGCGACGCCAGTCGCTGGTGGTTGGCGGTCACGATCCCCGTTCAGGCGTTGGTGACTTTCGCGATGTTCACCGTCCTGCACGAGTCCATCCACCACACGGCCAGCCGGTTGGCTTGGGTTAACCAACTCTTTGGCCGTTTGTCGATGCCGTTCGTCGAGTTAGGCGGGACCTTTCCGGTGCTCAGGTACATCCACATCGAGCACCACCGCCACACGAACGAAGACATCCATGCCGATCCAGACGCCTGGAGCGACGCGGGTCCGCGCTGGCAGCTGCCGTTGCGGTGGATGACGATCGACGCTTGGTATTTCCGGTTCTACCTGCCGCGCATCCGCCACGGTCCCCGCAAGGAAGTCACGGGTTTCGTGACCAACCTCGCCGTAGTCATTGCGCTGCTCGGCGCGCTGATCGGGACGGGCTACGGGTGGGAATTGGTGCTCATTTACCTGATTCCGCAGCGCCTCGGGCTCGCAATCCTCGCCTGGCTATTCAACTGGCTGCCCCATCACGACCTCGGCGTCACCGCGAGTATCGACCGCTTCCAGGCCGCCAGGGTGCGCGTGGGTTGGGAGCGCGTGATGAATCCGCTGTTGTTCTACCAGAATTATCACCTGGTGCATCACATCCATCCGACGATCCCGTTCTACCTGCTCGTAAAGGCGTGGAAGAACACCGAAGCCGACTACCTCGACCGCAACGTGCCGATCAACACAGTGTGGGGGCGCGAATGGACGCCCTCCGAGTACCGCGCATGGCGCAAGATCACGTCGTGGCCGAATCAGACCGAGTTCACCAACGACGCCGATGTGGTCCCGTCCACGGTCACGGTGACGCTGGACAACGCGACAACCCAAATGACTACCGCAGGTGACGAGTCGCTGCTGGAGGCGGCGCTACGCACCGGGATCGACGCCCCGTACTCGTGTACCGGCGGCGTGTGCGGAACCTGCAAGGCCAAGCTCCTGCTCGGCACCGTGCATATGGAACAGAACTACACGCTCAACGAAGACGACGTCGCCGACGGATGGATTCTCACCTGCCAGTCCCGGCCGACAACCGATGTCATCCATGTCGACTACGACCCTTGCACCGGCTTCAGACCTCAGCAACGGTTAAAACCGCAGATCAGTGCCTCGGCTAATCACGCCGACCGACCGGGGTAGCCGGGCACGCCGCCGATTACGCCAAGAAGCTCATCCCCGCTGGCTCCTCTGCGCGACGTCGCGTCCTGGGACGGGCCCGTCGGTGAACAGGAACTTCCCGCCGCCTCCCTAGACCCGCCAGAGTGGTGGGCGATGAGAGTGCCGAGAAGTGGGCGACGTATCGCAACGGGGGGTCGAACCCTCAATATCGGTCAATAGGAACGTCACCACACCCGATGGCGCAGCCGCGCGGACACCCGCACACGGTTTCACAAGGAACGCCACCTAGCCGATACCGCCCGACCTCCACCTGACCAACGCCGACAGCGCCGCCACGTCGGTCGACGAGATCTTCCACGCAATCCACGGCGACACCTTGCGGTGGTCTGCGGGTCATTGACTACCAGCACTGTGGGAAGCCGGGTGTCCAGCACCATGAGCCAAAGTCGCCGCGGTCGCCGCCCCAGTCACCGCCATGAAAACCGCCGCCGTCAAAGCCGCCGCCCCCAAAGCCGCCACCGCCGAAGCCACCGCCGCCGAAGCCACCGCCATGACCGCCACCGCCACCGCCGCCGCCGTGACCAGCCAGGACGATGTGTCCAGCGGTCATTTCGCTCGACGCGGTGGCCACTGCCGGCTGAGCCGGAGCGGGATCGGCCAGGGCCGCTGGTGCGGCGGCGATAGCTACCGCGGCAGCTCCGGCCGCCAACACCGGTGTGATGTAGCTTCTGATTCGCATGGTTGCACTCCTTCGATAGCCCTATCTGGACTCATTTCAGAATTGCGCCTCCGCGAACCCGTGTCGTCGGCGCTGACACCCCTCCACGCTTCCCCACCAGCTGGATCCCTGCCTACCCGTCAGCCCCCAGCGGAGGTAAGCCCTCTCAATGCCCCTTAGCGGTCGTATCCTCCGCAGCAGAACCGCTCGCCATCACGACACCGACCGCGTGAAGCAACCGAATCACATTGGTGCTGGAGGGTATTGCCCGTAGAAGCCGCGTGCGTCGCCGTGGGTTCAGAGGTGGTGTTCGTAGTCGGCGCGGGCGACGAGCTCGGCGCGGTGTCTGGCGAGACCCGCGTCGTATCAAGGCAGCCCAGATTCTGGAGCGTGCGATCGCGCGGGGCGAGTTGTCCCGGCGAGGGGATGTCGCGCGCATGATGGGGGTGAACTTGGCGCTCGACATCCAGGCCGAACGACCGGGCCGCCGTTGTAGGGGTCGTTGCGGGGAAGGTCGTGGGTAATGATCCGGCCTCTCGGTCCGGCCTCCATCGCGGGAAGCGCTCTTGCCCACACCTATTGATGCAGACCGCTTCGTCATCCGAGCCACCCAGCGAACGTGGGGTTGGCGTGCCGTCCAGTCTCAGCTTGGCGACGGCATCTCATGAAGCAACTTTGACTCTGCGGGTGGCGGCCCGGGCACGGGCACATTTTCATCGGCGGTGGACTCGCGGCCGTTGGGGCGAGCGGCGCGGTGTACGCCGTCGATAACGGACTTTCGGAATCGCCTTGTCAGATCCGCTTCCGCCGAGTTCGAATCGCGCGCACGATGGAGGAGTCTGCGGGTCTCACAAGGTTTTTTCAGGAAGGGAGCGGGCGATGAAAGCGAAGGTGGGCGACTTCCTGGTGGTCAAGGGCACGACTACCGAACGGCATGATCAGCACGCGGAGATCATCGAGGTCCGCTCGCAAGACGGCTCGCCGCCCTATGTGGTGCGCTGGCTTGTGAGCGACCACGAGGCCACGGTGTATCCGGGCTCCGATGCCTTGGGAGTCACCGCCGCCGAGCACACGCAGGCGGCCGAGCGGGCGTCAGCGCGGGCGAGACGCTGATGGAGGCCCAGCTTCCCGTGGAGTAGGCGGCCAGGGACACCAGTTCACTTTGGTGACGTCGTGGTAGTCGAGGTACGCAATGGCGACAAAGGGTTCACGCGACCGAACGTCGCGCCTGCGCATTCTCACAGCACAGTCTTGGCTTTGCAGGGCATGCTGAGACCTATGACTGAACCTGAACATCCGACTGAGTCGACAACTGCAGCTCAGGAGCCAAGTGCCGCCGCCGAACCGCCATATGGGTGGGACCGGTGGCACCGACGTGGCAGGCCATTTCGGTTTGCGGCCATGGTCGTCGCCTTGGCTGGCATCGTTTTCATCATCGCCGTGATCTTCTGGAGCGGATTCGTCCTGGGTGCCTGCAGCGGTGGCCATCACGGGCATCACTGGGACGGTTCCCGTGACGCGTCGATGTCTTCGCTCTACGCCCCGGAGTTGGCTTCAGAGGGCACTTTCACCGCGTAGCGGACCAATCGCGCCTTCGCGGGTCACCGGCGACCTATTTGACCTCGAAGGGGGCTGTCATCCTCGCAAATGCGGCGAGACTAGCGCCGCAGCGTCACCCGCGTTTGCCCCGCACCCACTGAATAGGGCCGAAATTCTTCGTCCGTATGCTGGCGAAGCCGTGGCCCTCCAGGATGTCGCCGAGTTCGTCTTCGCCGAACATATGGGCCCCGGCGTTCGGTAGCATCCGCCAAAACCGGGCAGCACGCCCCACGGTGGGTACCATCACGGCCAGTCGTCCACCCGGTCGCAGCACCCGCGCCAGCTCTGCCAGCGCCGCCGCCGGGTCCGGTACCAGCTGCAGCACGGCGATCGAGACGACCGCATCGACCGTCTCGTCGCGCAGGGGAAGCCGTTGCGCGTCTGCCCGCAGGAAGCCGATCTGCGGTCCCGCCTCGGCACGCACCCCGCGTGCCAGCATCGGCTCGGAGATATCGACGCCCAGGGCGAGCCCGTCCGGGCCCGCAGCGCGGCCCAGCGACGCGGTGACGCTACCGGGACCGCAGCCGACGTCCAGGGTGATCCCGCCCGGCGGGATGTTAAGCCACTCGGTCGGCTGCTGCATTACGGTGAGCAGCCTGCGCGACAGGGCTTGGGCGTTGTCGTAGAACATCGACCCGACCCGCGAGGCAAATACCGCCTGGATCGCGCTCGAATTCTTGGGCACAGCGGCGTCCTCGACCTGTTGGGCTCCCAGCAGATCGAGATAGCCCTTGCTGACATCGGGATTCGTCGGCGGATCGGCGAGCAGTTCCAGCGCCTTGCGCAACGCGGGCGCCAGCGTGGTGTTCAGGTCGGTCATGTGCACTCCCTGCAGCAGATACGAAGCTGTACAGGCAATTAGCGAACCGGGAGCCGCAAGTTGAGACAACGGCTTCCATACGCAGCCTACGCCCGGCTGTCGACCCGCCTCGCCGCCCCGGAACACCGGCGCACGCAACACAATCGGCGACACCGAA
>JAOPVI010000297.1 GCA_025966225.1 Mycobacterium sp.
CCCACAAGATGCCGTAGAGCCCGAAGAAGCTGCCCCCGGGCTTGCGCAGATCGCGCCACGACGGCTTGTCCTCGCGTACGAGCGTCTCCCTGATGCGGACGATGGTGATCTCGAGGTTCTTCTCACCCAGCAGCATCGTCAGCACCTTGCGGGCCTCCGGGATCTTGTGGCTGGCAACGAGATAGCGCGGCGACTCCGGGATGGTGAACGCCAAACCTCCGTAGACGATCGCGGGTATGGACATCACCAGGAACATCCAGCGCCAGGCATCGAGTCCGAGCCACAGCTCTTGGTTGGGGCCGCCTGCGAGCGTTTGAAGGAGGTAGTTGACCGCGAACGACAGGAAGATGCCGGACACGATCGCAAGCTGCTGTAGGGAGCCGAGCCTGCCTCGAATCCGGGGCGGCGACGTTTCGGCGATGTAGGCCGGTGCGATCACGGAGGCCACGCCGACGCCGATGCCGCCCACGATGCGGAAGAGCACGACGATCTCGACGTTTGGCGCCAGTGCCGTCCCGAATGCGCTGATGAGGAAGAACACCGCGGCGATCTTCATCACCGAGATGCGGCCGATCCGGTCGGCGATCCGGCCGGCGGACATGGCGCCTGCCGCGGCACCGAGCAAGGCCGAGGCGACCGCGAAGCCCAGTTCGGCGTTGCCGATGCCGAAGTCCTCTTGGATGGACTTGACGGCACCGTTGATGACGGCACTGTCGTAGCCGAACAGCAGACCGCCCAGCGCCGCTACGGACGCGATCCGGACGGCCGTGCCGCCAGACGAGAAGTCCTCGTCGGAAATTGCCGAAGCGGAGTCGTCGACGGGGGGTCCCTGACCAGCCATGAGGCTTCCTTTCGCAGCGCTGCGTGAGATGAGTCACATTCAATCATCCGAACAGCCGCCACACATGCGCTTCGTAGAACAGCTTTTTCAAGCTGGCACGATAACCGCCCATCCGATAGGTGTTGTCGGTCAATGCATCTCACGCCGCCATCCCGACGATCGGCCCGATCGCATTTTGCTGCCAGCGCCTTGCCGCGCTCACGAGCCGCCGTCGGAGCATTTGCTGCTCAGTCGACGTTGAGGCCCCTACCAGCCCACACCGTACGACTGGCCGGTCGCTGGCTACACATCACCCGCGCGGCAGGACTCCGTCATCGAGCTGCGCGGTGAGTTTGGCGTGGATGGCGCGCAGGTCCCACGGGGTCAGGTCGACGAGCGAATTCACGTGGCGACGACGCGGACTGTCGGGAACGTCAATGTCGTTGGGCACGACGAGCACGGGGCAACCCGCGGATTCCGCGGAGAGGGTGCCGGTTACGGAGTCCTCGATCGCCAGACATTGGGCCGGTTCGAACCCGAGCAACTCGGCAGCCCGCCAGTACGGATCGGGCGCCGGCTTCGTGTGCTCCACCTCGTCGCCGCACACTGATGCAGAGAAGTAGTGCTTCCCAATGCTTTTCAAGGCCTGATCGGTCAAGCCTCGACGGGTGTTGGTGACCAGCGCCATCGGAACGCCCTCGGCGAGTAAGGAGTCGAGGAGTTCACGCGCGCCCGGCCGCCACGGCAACCCCGCTTCGAAGAGCTCGCCGGTGCGAGCATGAAGCCAGTCGGCGGATTCGGCCATCGCAGCCGGTTCGGGATCCAGCCGGAGGTCGGCGTAGACCGCGGCCATGACGTTCTCGGCGGAACCACCGACGGTCGAGGCACGCACCTCTGGGGTCAGCACCCCACCCAACCGCGCGTAGAGCTCGTGCAGCGAGACGTCCCAAAGCTTTTCAGAGTCGACGACAGTGCCGTCCATGTCCCAGAGCACGGCCCGCATGGCGGGGCGTAGGTGATCAGACATTGAAGTGTTTCGCCTCGGGGTGATGCAGCAAAAAGGCGTCGGTGGACTGTTCGGGATGCAGCTGCAATCCCTCGGACAGGTCGACGCCGATGCGGCCCGGCTCGAGCCGCTCCATCATCTTCGCACGATCCCCGAAATTGGGGCACGCGCCGTAACCGAAAGGGAACCGGGCTCCGCGGTAGCCGAGCTTGAAGTACTCCTCGACTGAATCCGGATCTTCGGCGGCCATCGTGTGGTCGGTGTACTTCAACTCCGCGCCCACACGGCGTGCCAGTACTCGGTGAGCGCCTCGGTGAGTTGCACGCCGATACCGTGCACGGCTCAGCAAGCACGACGACGTCGTCGGGGTTTCGCCATGCTAGTGCCTCGCTCCTCAACCAATGTAGGGCTCAGTCCTCCGGGTTGTAGGCGAGGTTGGGACCGAGCCAGCGCTCGGCTTCCTGCAGGGTCCAGCCCTTGCGCTTCGCGTAGTCGGCGACCTGGTCCTGGGCCATCCGGCCGACCACGAAGTACTGCGACTGCGGGTGCGAGAAGTACCAGCCGCTGACGGCAGCACCGGGCCACATCGCCATCGACTCGGTCAGCTCGATGCCGGTCCGCTCCTGGACGTCCATCAACTCCCAGAGCGTCGCCTTCTCGGTGTGCTCCGGGCAGGCCGGGTAGCCGGGGGCAGGGCGGATTCCCACGTACGTCTCACCGATGAGCGCCTCATTGTCCAGCTGCTCGTCAGGCTGGAAGCCCCAGAACTCCTTGCGGACCCGTTGGTGCATCCGTTCGGCGAACGCCTCTGCCAGCCGGTCGGCGAGTGACTCCAGCAGGATGGCGCTGTAGTCGTCGTTGGCTGCCTTG
>JAOPVI010000299.1 GCA_025966225.1 Mycobacterium sp.
CGACGTGGAAAGCCTGGATCAGATAGGACTGAGCCAGAAGGCCGGGCCAGTCGTGTCGCACCTGAGATTCACCGCGGGCCAGCTCGATCCCTCCAACCGGCTCACCCCGGGCAGCGCGGACTGCATCGTGGCCTTCGATCTGCTCACCGCCGCCGACACCAAGAACCTCGATTACGGCAACCCCGATAAGACGATCTCCATCGTGTCGACCAGTAAGACCCCGACCGGTGACATGGTGTACGACAAGTCGATCGCCTATCCCGAGACGCCGTACCTGCTCAACCGCCTGGGCCAGGTGTCGCACAGCGTGCATTCCTTCGATGCCCTCGCAGCCGCCCAGACGCTGTTCGGTAGCACCGCCGCGACCAACTTCCTGCTCATCGGCGCGGCGTATCAGACTGGCGCACTGCGGCTTCCGGTGGAGTCGATCGAGGAAGCCATCGAGATGAACGGTGTCGCCGTAACCGCCAACATCGCCGCCTTTCGCTGGGGACGCTTGGCCATCGCCGACCCAGCCCGCTTCGACGCCGTTGCCTCACCCACCCCCGACCGACAGCCACCAGCACCGCCGCCGGCGCACGTGCTCGCCGGCACCACCTTCAGCGGCCAGGTCGGCGACCTCATCTCGCGGCGTGCAGCGAATCTCGTTCAATATCAAAGCGAAAGGGTTGCCCGTCGATACGTCTCACTGTTGCAGTCCGTCTGGATCGCCGAGCGCGCGGTGGTCGATCGCACCGAGTTCAGCGAAGCAGTCGCAAAAGGGCTCTACAAGTTCACCGCCTACAAGGACGAGTACGAAGTGGCGAGGCTGCTCATCGACCCGCAATTCATCTCCTACGTACAGTCGGAGATCCCAGCCGGCGAGAACCTGACCTACAAACTCCACCCGCCGATGCTGCGGACCATGGGGCGGAAGAAGAAGATCGGCCTCGGCCCACGAAGTCACGTTGCGCTGCGCCTCCTCGCCAAGGGGAAGCGACTGCGCGGCACCAGGTTCGACCCGTTCGGCTATGCTCGCGTGCGCAGGGTCGAGCGCAGCCTGCTGGCCGAGTACGAGAACATCGTGGCCACACTCGCCGCCGAGCTCGATACCGCCAACTACGACCGAGCGTTGGAAGTGGCTGCGCTCTCAGACATGGTGCGCGGCTACGAGGACATCAAACTCGCCAGTGTCGATGCCTACCATGCTCGGCTAACCGAGCTGGGGATTGTTCCGTCGTAGTAGGTGCTGCCGGAAGAAAGCGCGGACGCTCCGGATACCGAGCAGCTGGGTCAGCGTGGCGTCCAAGCGGCGAGCGCGCGGCACGCAGCGCTGACCACGGCATCGAGGCGGACCAGCACCTCGGCACGTCCCGGCACCGGATCAGCTTGTCCACCAGGCTGATTCGGCCGGGATCACCCAGCACCCAGGTCCGCATCTGCTCGGGCAGCGCCACATCGGCGCTTACCTTGGTCGGATGGCTCACTCGCGTCTCATCTCGATCTCAGCTTTGCTCCAATTACGTTGCACGCCAGTCATACTCGACGGGGGGATGTCGTGCGTCTGCCAGCCCTCCTGCGCCACCTGCCGGTAGGCGTCGCGCTCAGCCACCTCCTACCCGATCCACCCGAGTGTCATTAGCGCCTACACACCAAGAGTTGGCGTCAACGGCCAGAATTACCAGGGCAACCTTCGGCCGATCTGATGCTCCACTTGCGCAGCTAACGGCACTCGGATCGCGGCGTCACGCGTGTTCTCCGATGAGGGCACTCACGATGCCATGGATGCATTGCTCTTTGCACGGCCAGCAGTACCAGTCCTGCCAGCTTGTCATCCACTGGAGTGTCCGCTTGGTCGTGCTGCACACGCAGCACTTGGGCCCGTTATCGGGCGCGGATTTGCTCACGGTCCGCCAGATGCCGAAGGCAAAGAACCCCACGAAGATGAGGACGGCGATTCCGGTCATGAGCCCGTGATCATTTCCGGCGCCGGTTGGTCGTAGACCATCATGTGCGCCTTCCTGGTCTGCTTGCGGATGTTGCGAAACACGCCCGAGCGTTGGGGATGTGTGGACCACGTCAGCGCCGGGTTCACTCGTTCGTGTCGCGCTTCGGAGTTGTTGCTAGACATCGACTTTCAGGTTCCTGGACAATCATGTCGAGCTATCGATAGAGGTCACATCTGGCCTGCGACGAGTCGCCGCGTTCTGACAGCAACGATTGCATACGATTCAGCAATAATCGTTCCCGCTGGCGCCCGTGTGGCATGCCTGCTACCTGCAGGACTTTCGCTCGCCCGACGACGCCGGGCACCTCCAGCTGTCCTGGCGGTTCCAGCTAGCAGGTAGGCGCGGGTCTGGCGGGCGGGAACCACAGATTGCCGCTGCCTTCGATGACAGCGTGACCGCCGATCGCGATGCTCAATGCACTACGAGTCGCATTCAACATTGGGGTTGGACATGTCGCACGCGCAGATGGAAGAACGTCACCGGTCGGCACTTGTCCACGACACGCCGAGACGGCGAGGTGCGATGTCGCCGCCGGGACGGTTTGGGGTGGCCCGTACGCTGGTCCGGACAATCGGACGTGCCGGAATGGTGCAGGCCTATGAACTGGGGCTGCTGACCTCGTTGGTCAAGCCGCCGTCGCTGCACCTGGCCGGTGGCGAGACCGACCCGGCATTCGTTGCGCTTCGACGGGTCCAGGCCCACCGCGCACCCTCGACGCGCCCGGTGCTGCTCGTGCACGGCTTCGGGGGCACCAAGTCGAGCTGGTACTTCGTCGAGCGAGCCCTAGCTGCCAAAGGCTTGACCGTCGACGCGATCAGCTACACGTCGTTCGGAACTTCGGTGGAGCGCCTCGCCGACCGACTCGCCGTCGAGGTCGAGCGGATGTTGTCGCAAACCGGTGCCGACAAGGTGCATCTGATCGGGCACAGCCTGGGCGGGGTCGTCATCGCGCAGGCCATTGCAAGCGGCCGGCTCGCCGGGAAGGTCGACACCATCGTCACCCTCGGCGCACCGTTCGGGGGTTCGCCGTGGGCGCGTCTTGTGCCATTTGGGGCGATTGTCCAGGCGCTGCGTGGAGGTTCGCCACTCTTGCGCCGACTCGCCTCTACGCCGGTACCCGAAGGCGTGCGGTGGCTGGCGATCACGGCAACACTCGACGTGGTCGTGCCCGGCGTCCGGTCGGTGCCGGCCCACGCCGAGGTGGAGAAGGTGTCGATCAGCGGCGTCGGCCACCTCGGAATGCTCCTGAGCCCGCGGGTCGCCCGACGTATCGTCGCGGCATTGCCCGCAAATACCAACGAAGACAACGCATCTGAAGCTTCCGCCTTCATCAGCCCAGTGACATGGCGCTCGGCAGGCCTACCAAAGCGTTCGTTGGTCGCTGAGCTTTGAAGGCCGGCCAAACCCACTTCGCTGGCTCTGGTACACGTTTGGTGGTGGCCTCGACTCGCGCTACCGCGAATGGTCGTTGCACGACGTCACCTCGTCTACCCGTCGGGTCCGCCAACTGGCCCGCGCCGTGGTGCAGGCTGCAACCATGGCGGCGCTGGCGATCGTCGTACTGGGGGAACCGGTTAAGACACTTGGGTTTCACTGATCGGCGGCATTTCTTGCCGTCTCGTCATCAGAGCTCGTTGAAGCTGGCGCTCCTCTGGCGTTACCGCTAGCCGCTACCACGTAGTACCTGCTAGCCGCACAGAATCAGGACGCCCCACCAACGACACCCATCGATCCGAAGCAGTGATACTCGATGGCGTTGCGGCAGGCCTTGTTACCAGCGTTTAGTGGTTCTCGGAATCTGACGTTCCGTGCTGAGCGCCGTCGCCGACCCGGCCGTGGCAGCCATTGTCATGTCGACATCCGGCACCGTGAACAGGCTGCGGTCGAGGAGTTCGGCGACCGGGGTTAGCAGCCATCCCAACGGGTTACGCATCTCCGTCTCCTTTGCTTTCGGTGTTGAGCACATGTGGATGGCTTCCACGATGGCCGTGCGGGGGCCTGCTGTCGTCGGCGCTAACGCCCATCTGCACCCCCGAATGCCCCCATTACGGCATTGCAGCCAGCCGCCAATAGATCCGACGATCACATCGCGGGAATCAGGATGCCGTAAGTCTGCGGGTAGGATTTTGGTTGCGGTCACGTCCATGTCCGCACCGATCTACCCGAACCGGCCTCAATGACGCACAGCCCCCCACCGGCGCCCGACTCGCCGTCGCCGCGGCCAGCGATCAGTTCCGGTGGCCGTCACCTCGATGCCGAG
>JAOPVI010000301.1 GCA_025966225.1 Mycobacterium sp.
TCGAAAGTCGCTGCCAAGAACCCGTTCTCGTCGTCCCCGGTGGAGCGTTCGGTCGAGGAGATCGTCACCGTGACCGACGACAACCGGATGATCTGCGATCCCTACACGCGGCTGCTGGTCGCCCGCGATACCGTCAACCAGGGCGCGGCCGCCATCATGATGTCGGTCGAGGCCGCCCGCAGGCTCGGGGTGCCCGAGGAGAAGTGGGTGTATCTGCACGGGCACGCCGATCAGAACGAGCAGGCTCTGCTGGACCGTGAGGACCTCAGCGTCAGTTTCTCGGCGAAACAGTCAGTGGCAGAAGCGCTCCGGGTCGCGGGCATCGGTATGGACGACATCGCGACGTTCGATCTGTACAGCTGCTTCCCATATCCGGTGTTCGCGGTGTGCGACGAGTTCGGGCTCGCCAGCGACGATCCGCGCGGACTCACCCTCACCGGCGGACTGCCGTACTTCGGTGGCCCTGGCAACAGCTATTCGTTGCACGGTATTGCCGAGACCGTCGCTGAAATGCGGGACAAGCCAGGCTCGTTCGGTCTGGTCGGGGCCAACGGCGGTGTGATGAGCAAGTATTCGGTCGGGGTGTACTCGACGACCCCCGCCGACTGGGTGGCCGACCGCAGCAAGGAGTTGCAGCAGAACATCGCCGCGCTGCCGATGGTGCCGGTCACTCGAAATGCCAACGGCACGGGCACCATCGAGACCTATTCAGTGCGCTACGACTGGCCGGTCGTGACCGGCATCATCATCGGCCGCCTCGACGCCGACGACTCGCGGTTCATGGCGATCACCGAGGACCAGGACTTGGTGGCGTTGATGACCGGCGGTGATCCGTTGGGCGCCAAGATCGCGGTGCACGCAGATGACGTGGTCAACCGGGCCGTGTCGGCCTGATCGCAGCGACCTATTGGTTGCCCCAGCCGCGGCTGCCATCCCAGCCGCCGCACATGCCGTTGGCGCAGCCGCTGCCGAACCCGCCCTGGAAGGGGTTCCAGCCGCCGCAACCGTGCCAGCCCGGGCCGGAGTAGCAGCCGCCACCGCCGCCCTGACCGTCACCGCCGCCACTGCCGTGCCCGGTGGGTTCGGCAAGGACGACCTGGCTGGGGGTGATTGCCGGCAGGCGTCCGGCGCCCTTACGCGAGCGCGGAGAGCTTGCCTGTCAGTCTCTCGACGTAGGCCGCGACTTCTGCCTCCGGCTTGTCGGGAAGCCCGAACAGCACCTCGGTGACGCCGAGTTGGGCCCAGCGGGCCAGCTTGTCGGGGTCGGGCTTGAAGTCCAGCGCCACGATCTGTGGTGCGCCGTCGCGGTCCGCGGCCGCCCAGGTGTCCTGCAGCAGCTTCACGGGAGCGTCGATGTCGAAGTCGCGCGGCGTGGTGATCCAGCCGTCGGCCGACTTGGAGATCCACTTGAAGTTCTTCTCGGTGCCCGCGGCGCCGACGAGCACCGGGATGTGGGACTGGATCGGCTTGGGCCAGGCCCAGCTGGGCCCGAACTTCACGAACTCGCCGTCGTAGGAGGCTTCTTCTTGCGTCCACAGTGCGCGCATGGCCTCCAAGTATTCGCGCAGCATGGTGCGCCGACGCCCGGGCGGGACGTTGTGGTCGTTCAATTCATCAGTGTTCCAACCGAATCCGACACCGAGGCTGACTCGGCCGCCGGAGAGGTGATCGAGCGTGGCGATCGACTTGGCCAGCGTGATGCAGTCGTGTTCGACGGGCAGCGCCACCGCGGTCGACAGCCGAACCCGCGTGGTCACCGCGGCAGCGCCACCCAGCGACACCCACGGATCGAGGGTGCGCATGTAGCGGTCGTCGGGCAGTGACTCGTCGCCCGTCGTCGGATGCGCCGCTTCCCGCTTGATCGGGATGTGGGTGTGCTCGGGCACGTAGAACGTCTCGAAGCCGTGATCGTCGGCCAGTTTGGCGGCGGCTGCCGGCGCGATGCCGCGATCGCTGGTGAAGAGTACGAGCCCGTAGTTCATAACCAGAATTAGAACGTGTTCTAGTCGTGATTTGCAAGGCGGCTCCCTACTCGCGTAGTCGACTACTCGCCCGACCGGCTCGCGATGGCCTCACGATCTGCCTTGTGAACCCTCGCCCGTCGCCACCGACCAAGGCCATGGGATGGGTCAGGCGCTACCTGCCCTACGAAATCGTCGGGACGTTGGGCGAACTCGGCGGCGCGGCCGTCGCCTACGTCGCCACCGACTCGCTGGCCGTGGCTGCGGTCGCCGCATCGGTGGGGGCGACAGTCGGCTACTACTCCACCGCCTACCAAAGTGCGCTGCGTGGCGCATACCGCGAGCAGGGCACCCGCCCACCGGCGATGCGGGTGCTCGTCGCGAGCCTGCTCGCCCTGCGCAGCGTGCTCGTCGAGTTCGGCCCGGCCGAACTGCTCGACGGCATCTTCGTGCGCCCACTGGCGTTCTACGTCGGTCCACTCGTATTCGGCAACGTCGTCGCGGGCTGGATCTTCGCCAAGTTGGTCGCCGACGTCGCGTTCTACGCGGTCGCGATCCTCAGCTATGAGCGCTTCAAGTTTCTGCTTGTCGTCGGCACTGCATCCGAGCGGGCCAACCAAACCGAGGAGGTGCCCAGTGGAGGCAACGCTGCGATCACGGCTGCGTGAAGAACTCCGCACACGTGCGGAGCGGGAGGCCTGGTCCGAGCTCGTCGCCACCCACGGCACCCCGCTGCTCGTGCTCGATCCCGAGCGGGTGGGCGAGCAATACCGACTGTTGACGCAACATCTCCGCGGCGTCCGGTTGCACTACGCCGTCAAGGCGCTGCCGCACCCCGCGGTGCTGACGACGCTCGCTGCGGCCGGGTGTGGTTTCGACGTGGCGACGAACGCCGAAGTAGACGTCGTCAGATCGCTCGGCATTCGGCTCGACCGCTGCATTCACACGCACCCGATCAAGAAGCCCGCCGACATCGACCACGCCTACGCGGCGGGCGTTCGGACGTTCGTCGTCGACAACCCTTGCGAGGCACAGAAGTTCAACGGCAGGCCCAGCGACATCGAGGTACTCGTCCGGCTCGCGTTCCCGAATCCCACCGCGAAGTCCGATCTGTCGACGAAGTTCGGAGTCGACCCGGCCGAGGCCGAACTCGTCGTCAAGCACGTCATTGCCGCCGGAGTTACATTCGCGGGCTTCAGCTTTCACGTCGGTAGCCAGAGCAGCACGTTGGAGCCGTACCGTCGGGCGATCCGTGCCACCACGGCATTGGGCCGCACGGTGGAACGCACGCTTGGCGTCCGCGCGCGGGTCATCGACATCGGCGGCGGATTCCCCGTCTGCTATCGCGAAGAGATGCCGAACGTCGCCGACCTCGGCGCCATCCTCGACGACGAACTTGGCGACGAGCGTGCGGAGTTCACGCTGCTTGCCGAGCCCGGCCGCTTCCTCAGTGCCTGCGCCATGACGTCGTTCTCCACCGTCGTGGGCACGGCCAACCGCCGCGGAAAGGTGTGGCACTACCTCGACGACGGGCTCTACGGTGCGTACTCGAACATCCTCACCGAAGACGTCCATCCGCCGCTGCTTGCGCTCGACGAGGTGTACGGGGATGCGCCGAGCGAGTACGTCCCCGTCACGCTCGCCGGGCCCACGTGCGACAGCATCGACGTGTTGGCCCGGGACTATCTGATGCCGCCGCTACAGGTCGGAGACGTCGTCGTCAGCCCGATGATGGGGGCCTACACGACCGTCACGTCGTCGCGGTTCAACGGCATCGCCGAGACGCCGATCGTGGTGTGCCGCAGTCGCGAATCGGGCGGGCCGGCCCGAGGCTGACCATTCCCATCGGCTCGAAGATCATTCGTGGCCGACTTACGGTCAGCGCGAGCGTTACCCGTGACCTCGGCAGGTGGGCCTGCTGGCATGGCCACCATGACGACCGAACGCATCGCCGACCACGTCAAGTTCGCCTACTGGGTGCCGAACGTCAGCGGCGGCCTGGTGACCAGCGACATCGAACAGCGCACCGACTGGAACTACGAATACAACAAGAAGCTGGCCCAGACGGCGGAGCGCAACGGCTTCGAGTACGCGTTGTCCCAAGTCCGCTACGAGGCCAGCTATGGCGCAGAGTTCCAGCACGAGTCGACCAGCTTCTCGCTGGCCCTTCTGCTCGCCACCGAGCGCCTGAAGGTGATCGCGGCCGTCCACCCCGGGCTGTGGCAGCCTGCGGTGCTGGCCAAGCTTGGTGCCACGGCTGATCACCTGTCCGGCGGCCGGTTCGCGGTCAACGTCGTATCGGGGTGGTTCAAGGACGAGTTCACCCACCTGGGTGAGCCATGGCTCGAACACGACGAGCGCTACCGGCGCAGCGCGGAATTCCTGCAGGTGCTGCGCGAGATTTGGACGACGGACGATGTTGACTTCCGTGGCGATTTCTACCGGATCCACGACTTCACGCTGAAGCCGAAGCCGCTCAACACGCCCGAACGTCCCAATCCGGAGATCTTCCAGGGTGGCAACTCGACGGCCGCGCGCCGCAACGGTGGCCTGTACTCCGACTGGTACTTCTCCAACGGCAAGGACTTCGACGGGCTCACCGAACAGGTCGTCGACGTGCGCGACCACGCCCGCAGCGCTGGCCGAGAGGTTCAGGTCGGACTGAACGGATTCATCATCGCCCGTGACACGGAGAACGAAGCAAGGGACGTGCTCAGGGAGATCGTCGACAAGGCCAACAGGCCGGCCGTCGAAGGATTCCGTTCGGCCGTTCAGCAGGCCGGCAACTCGACCGGGGACAAGCGCGGAATGTGGGCGGATTCCTCGTTCGAAGACCTGGTGCAGTACAACGACGGTTTCCGCACGCAGTTGATCGGAACGCCCGAGCAGATCGCCGAGCGGATCGCTGCGTACCGCAAACGCGGTGTCGACCTGATCCTCGGCGGCTTCCTCCACTTCCAGGAGGAGATCGAATACTTCGGCGCGAACGTGCTTCCGCTGGTCCGCGAAATCGAAGACTCCGAAGAACATTCAGACAACGCGCCGGTACTCGTCTCTGCCTGATGGCTCACGCCGGTTGGTGCGCTAGCGTGGGTAGCTGAAACCCCCAGGATCAGGAGAGGTCATGACCTACCCGCCCGGCGGCCCCGGTTACCCGCCGCAGTACTCAGCACCCACCCAGCAGTTCGAAAGGGCACCCGAACCCGCTGTCCCCGCAGGACCGAGCAAGCTGCCGCGGTATCTCGGCATTGCCGTCGCCGTGCTCGGCCTCGCGGTATACCTGTCGGGCTTCGCCCCGGTATTCAGCGGAATCGCGGGCGCCGCGGTCCCCACGTTCTACTTCGTCATCGCGCCGCTGCTGGCGGGTCTGCTGGCCGGCGTGAGCCTGCTGCCCAACCAGGACGACAAGTCGGCGGTCGCCGCGGTGTTGGCCGTGCTCGGCTTCCTGCTGCTCATCCTGGTGGTGCTCGCCGACGGACCCTCGATCGACTGGGGCTTCTACCTGTTCATCGTGTTCTCGGTGCTGCAGGCCATTGCCGCCGTCGGCAAGCTGCTGTTGGACGCGGGCATCATCACCGCGCCCGTGCCGAAGCCCAAGCAAGAGCAGCAGCCGGCGTACGGCTACGGCCCGCCACAGGGCTACTACGGCCAGCCGCCCCAGGGTGGGCCGGGCCCGCAGCAGCGGCCCGGTGGATATGCGCCGCAGTACGGTGGCGGCGGCTACCAGAGCGGCCAGAGCGGCCAGAGCGGCCAGAGCGGCCAGACGTCGGGCGGCTTCCCGGCACTTGGGCAGCAGGGCGCTCCGCAGAACGGACCCCAGAGCGGTCCGCCCACCCCGCCCACCGGATTCCCGGCGTTCGGTCACCCGCAGGCGCAGAGTTCGGCGCCAACTGCCGCGTCCGGCCAGCCGAGCGTCGCGCCCGACGCACAGCAACCCCAGCAGCAGGCTCCGCAGCAATCGGCCCCTCCGCCGTCATAATCACAAGCGGCGCGCACTGACCTCCGCGCGCAACGGCTTGTGCGAGGAGCTAACCGTCTAGTGGACAACCGGCCAGTCGGGACCCGTCAGGCCCGCGACCTGCTCAGGGTTGCGTTCGGCCCGTCGGTCATCGCGTTGGTCGTCATCGCGGCGCTGGTGTTGTTGCAGCTGCTGATCGCGAACAGCGACATGACCGGCGCGTTCGGCGCCATCGCCAGCCTGTGGCTCGGCGTCCATCAAGTGCCCGTCTCGATCGGCGGGAGCGAACTGGGCGTCATGCCTCTGCTGCCCGTGTTGTTGATGGTGTGGGGCACGGCGCGGACGACGGCTGCGGCGACGGCGCCAGGTGCGTCCTGGTTCGTCGTGCGGTGGATCGTGGCGTCGGCGCTCGGCGGCCCGATGCTGATTGCCGCGCTGGCGCTGGCGGTCATCCACGACGCGTCGTCGGTGCTCACCGAGTTGCAGACACCGAATGCGTTGCGAGCCTTCACCGGCGTGCTCGGCGTGCACCTCTTCGGGGCCGTGCTCGGGGTGGGCTCACGCGTGGGTCGGCGACTCGTACGCACCACACCGTTGCCCGGCTGGCTGCCCGACGCCGCCCGCGCCGCGATGGCGGGCGTGCTGGCCCTGCTGGGGTTGTCCGGTGTGGTGACGGCCGTTTCGCTGGTCGTGCACTGGTCGACGATGCACGACCTGTACTCCATCACGGATTCGGTGTTCGGCCAGTTCAGCCTGACGGTGCTGGCGGCGCTGTACGTGCCGAACGTCATGGTCGGGACGGCGGCCATGGCGGTGGGCTCCAGCACACACATCGGATTGGCGACGTTCAGCTCGTTCACAGTGCTCGGGGGCGACGTTCCAGCGCTTCCAGTGCTCGCGGCCGTACCGACACCGCCACTCGGACCCGCCTGGGTGGGGCTGATGATCATCGCCGCCGCGTCCGCCGTCGTCGTGGGTCAGCAGTGCGCCCGACGGCCGCTACGACTTCCTGCGGCAGCCGCCAAGCTGGCGGTGGCGGCGGCGCTCGCTGCCGTCGTCATGGCCCTGGCCGGATCCGTCAGCGGCGGCAAGCTCGGAAACTTCGGTTACGTCGGCGTCGACCAGACCACGTTCGGGCCAGCGGTGTTCCTGTGGTTCGTCGCGATCGGCGGCTTGACGGTGGCCATGTCGGGCGGTATCGCGGCGCGCCCCAAGATCAAGCAGGCGCCCGTCCCGGCGGCCCCCGAGCCAGAACCAGAATCAGAGCCGGTCCCCGACGAGCCCGAGTTCGAACCGGCCTTCGAGCCACTCCACGACGAACCGGACCCGGAGCCAGAGGAGTTCGACGACGTCGAGCCCGAACCTGAGCCGGTGTTCGAGCGTGCACCGGCACCGCCTCGGCGGGCGTTGCACCCCGACCCACGCCATGGTGACGGCCCGATGGACCTCGACGACGATCCCGAGTCGCACTTCATCACCGATGACGATGTGAACAGCATCACCGATGACGATGTGAACGGCATCACCGATGACGATGTGAACGGCCTCACCGACGCCGACATGACCAGCGACGAGAAGCCCGGAGCGGCCGATTAGGCTGCATCGCGTGCAGCAACCGCTCCGTGTGCCCCCGAGCGCGCCGACCCGGCTGGTCGTGCTGGCGTCAGGCACCGGTTCGCTGCTGGAGTCCCTGCTCGCCGCGGCCGTCGACGACTACCCGGCGCGAGTGGTGGCCGTCGGGACTGATCGGGACTGCCGCGCCCTGGAGGTGGCCGCCTCCGCCTCCATTCCCGGTTACACCGTGCGCTTGGGCGACTATCCGGACCGGGCCGCATGGGACGCGGCGGTCACCGAGGCCACCGCGCAGCACCAGCCCGACCTGGTGGTGTCCGCCGGGTTCATGAAAATACTTGGAGCACAGTTTCTTTCCCGCTTTCTCGGCCGGGTCGTCAACACCCACCCCGCGTTGCTGCCTGCCTTCCCCGGCGCGCACGCGGTGCCCGACGCGCTGGCCTATGGTGTCCGCGTGACGGGTTGCACCGTGCACCTCGTCGACGCCGGAGTGGATACCGGCCCCATCCTTGCGCAGGAGGCGATCCCGGTGCTCGACGATGACGACGAGTCGTCGTTGCACGAACGGATCAAGGTCGTGGAACGACGCCTGTTGGTAGATGTGCTCGCCGCGATGGCCACTCGCGGCGTGATCTGGACCGGACGAAAGGCGGCCATGGGATGACGAACGAGGACAGCAGACGCCCGATCCGGCGTGCGTTGATCAGTGTCTACGACAAGACGGGCCTCGGCGCCCTGGCGCGCGGGCTCCACGACGCGGGCGTAAGCATCGTGTCGACTGGATCGACGGCGAAAACGATTGCCGCCGAGGGCATTCCGGTCACGCCGGTCGAAGACGTGACCGGCTTCCCCGAGGTGCTCGACGGGCGGGTCAAGACCTTGCACCCACGAGTGCATGCCGGCTTGCTGGCCGACACCCGCAAGGCCGAGCACCTCGCCGCACTCGAGGAACTCGGCGTGGCAGCGTTCGAACTGGTGGTGGTCAACCTGTATCCGTTCAGCGCGACCGTCGAGTCCGGCGCGAGCGAGGACGAATGCGTCGAGCAGATCGACATTGGCGGTCCCTCCATGGTGCGCGCGTCGGCCAAGAACCACCCCAGCGTGGCGGTGGTGGTCGACCCACTCGGATACGACGGCGTGCTCGCGGCGGTGCGTGGGGGTGGATTCACCCTCGCCGAGCGAAAGATCCTCGCATCGTTGGCCTTCCGGCACACGGCCGAGTACGACGTGGCGGTGGCCAGCTGGATGGGGTCGGTGTTGGCTCCGGAGGAGCCGGCTCAGAAGCTGCCCGCATGGTTCGGTTCGACGTGGAAGCGGGCGGACGTGCTGCGCTACGGGGAGAACCCGCACCAGCAGGCCGCGTTGTACCGCAACGACATTGGATGGCCCGGGCTGGCGCAGGCCGAGCAGTTGCACGGCAAGGAGATGTCCTACAACAACTTCACCGACGCCGACGCGGCGTGGCGGGCGGCGTTCGACCACGAGGAGACGTGCGTGGCGATCATCAAACATGCGAACCCGTGCGGTATCGCAATCTCCTCGGTATCGGTGGCCGACGCGCACCGAAAGGCCCACGAGTGCGATCCGTTGAGTGCGTTCGGCGGCGTGATCGCGGCGAACACCACCGTCAGTGTCGAGATGGCGGAGACCGTCGCCGACATCTTCACCGAGGTGATCGTGGCGCCTGCGTACGAGCCTGGCGCGGTCGAGGTGCTGGCGCGCAAGAAGAACATCCGCGTGTTGGTGGCCTCCGAGCCGCAGGTCGGCGGCACCGAATTCCGTCAAGTCAGCGGCGGTCTGCTGGTCCAGCAGCGCGATGCGATCGACGCCGAGGGAGACGACCCCAACAACTGGACGCTGGCCACCGGCTCACCAGCCGATCCCGCGACGTTGGCCGACCTGGTGTTCGCATGGCGCACGTGCCGCGCGGTGAAGTCCAACGCGATCGTCGTCGCCAAGGGCGGCGCGACGGTCGGTGTCGGCATGGGTCAGGTCAACCGGGTCGACGCGGCGCGACTGGCGGTCGAGCGGGCGGGGGAGCGGGTCAAGGGGGCCGTGGCGTCGTCGGACGCGTTCTTCCCCTTCCCCGATGGGCTCGAGACGCTCGCCGCGGCGGGCGTGACCGCGATCGTGCACCCTGGTGGTTCCGTGCGTGACGACGTCGTCACGGAGGCGGCGGCGAAGGCGGGCATCACGCTCTACCTGACGGGCGCAAGGCACTTCGCGCACTGAGCGAGCGGCGGCTGCCGCCCGTGTCCGAGAAGTTGTACCGGCGATCATCCGAGATTAATGTCCGCATGTGGGCAAGTCGGGGGCCGGGGTCATTGTCGCGTCATTCGCAGTCGTGTCGATGGTCGCGACGGGGTGCGCCAAGGCCATCGACGGCCGACCTGTCGCCGCGGGGCCGCCCGGCGCCTTCGACGACTCGCAGTGCACCAGGGTCGACGTCCCGATGGAGACCATCCCGCCCGCCGCTGGCGCGCCCGACGACGCAGAGCCGACGCTTCGAACGGCGCGGCCCGAAGGTTGGAAGCGCATGACCCAATTGGACTCGGCAATGATCAGGTTCGCCATGGGCAACGCCGCGCTGGGGGTGGGGGACTTTGCGGCCTCCGCGGTGGTGACCATGGAGAGTCAGCCGGGAGACGTCGCGCCCGAGACCATCTTCGACGACGGCAGGCGGGGTTTGATTTCGGCACTGGGCGCGACGGACGTGGATTTCACCGACGGCACCCTGTGCGGACTGCCTGCCCAGACCGTGCACTACACCATGCCGCGCCCGAATGGAGGGTCGCCTCTTGGGGCGACCGCAGTGGTCGCCGTCATGCCCAGCAGCGACAGGACCTTCGCCGTCTCGATAACGATCCAGTCGCCCCGGCCCGACGATCCCAGGTACCAGCAGGATGCCGACGACATCATGACTGGGTTCCAGGTGCTTGCGCCGGATTCAGGGCGTCGTTAGCGCGCCCGCATACGCTGCTGATTTCGTATTCCCGATTTCGCTGTGAGCAGGTAGCCGCTGCCTCCCGCAGCAGACAGTCGTAGCGTGGAGTCGTGACATCACCTAACGACCTCCCGCGCACCGTCGGCGAGCTGCGGGCCTCCGGGCACCAAGAACGCGGCGTCAAGGCTGAAATCCGCGAGAACCTGCTGACTAAATTGTCTGAAGGCGCGTCGGGCGATGACGTGTGGCCCGGCATCCTCGGCTTCGAGGACACCGTGCTGCCGCAGCTGGAACGCGCCCTGATCGCAGGACACGACATCGTGTTGCTTGGCGAACGCGGACAGGGCAAGACCCGCCTGCTGCGCGCGTTGACCGGGCTGCTGGACGAGTGGACGCCCATCATCGAGGGCTCCGAGTTGGGTGAGCATCCGTACTCGCCCATCACCCCTGAGTCCGTCCGGCGGGCCGTCACCTCTGGCGACGACCTGCCAGTGGCGTGGCGGCACCGCAGCGAGCGCTACACCGAGAAGCTCGCCACACCAGACACCAGCGTGGCCGACCTCGTCGGCGACATCGACCCCATCAAGGTGGCCGAGGGCCGCAGCCTCGGCGATCCGGAGACCATTGCCTTCGGCCTGATTCCACGGGCGCACCGCGGCATCGTGGCCATCAACGAGTTGCCCGACCTCGCCGAGCGCATCCAGGTATCGATGCTGAACGTGATGGAGGAGCGCGACATCCAGGTCCGCGGGTACACGCTGCGGCTGCCGCTCGACGTTCTCGTCGTCGCCAGCGCCAACCCCGAGGACTACACCAACCGCGGCCGCATCATCACCCCGCTCAAGGACCGGTTCGGCGCCGAGATCCGCACGCACTACCCAATACACCTCGAGGCCGAGGTCGGCGTCATCAACCAGGAGGCGCACCTGGCGGCGGAGGTTCCGCAGTATCTGCTGCAGATCCTGGCCCGGTTCGCGCGTGGCCTTCGCGAATCGCAGTCGATCGACCAGCGCTCCGGTGTTTCCGCCCGGTTCGCGATCGCGGCCGCCGAGACGGTGGCTGCGGCCGCTCGGCACCGGTCGACCATCCTCGGCGAGCAGGACCCCGTCGCGCGCGTGGTGGACCTGAGCACCGTCATCGACGTGCTCCGCGGCAAGTTGGAGTTCGAGTCGGGCGAGGAGGGGCGCGAACAGGCGGTGCTGGAACATTTGCTGCGGCGGGCCACCGCGGACACGGCGCAGCGGCTGCTCGGCGGGCTCGACGTCGGCCCACTGGTGGCCGCAGTGGAGACCGGCGCGCCCGTGACCACAGGAGAGCGGGTCTCGGCCAAGGACGTGCTGGCTTCGTTGCCCGACCTCCCCATCGTCGACGCCATCGCCACGCGGCTGGAGGCGGAGACTGACGGCCAGCGAGCCGCGGCACTGGAACTCGCGCTCGAAGCCCTGTACCTGGCGAAGCGCATCGACAAGGTGTCCGGAGACGGCGAAACCGTTTATGGCTAAGCGGACTTCGCGATACTCGGGGTACACCGGCGGGCCAGACCCGCTGGCGCCCCCCGTTGACCTGCGCGAGGCTCTGGAGGCGATCGGTCAGGACGTCATGGAGGGCACGTCCCCCCGACGAGCGTTGTCGGAGCTGCTGCGCCGTGGCACACAGAACATGCGCGGGGCCGACAAGCTTGCCGCGGAGGCCAACCGCAAGCGTCGAGAGCTGTTGCGGAACAACAACCTCGACGGCACCTTGCAGGAGATCAAGAAGCTGCTCGACGAGGCCACGCTGGCCGAACGCAAGGAACTGGCAAGGGCACTGGACGACGATGCCCGCTTCGGTGAGCTGCAACTCGACTCGCTTTCGCCGTCGCCCGCCAAGGCCGTCCAGGAACTCTCGGAGTACGACTGGCGCTCACCGGAGGCCCGCCAGAAGTACGAGCAGATCAAGGACCTGATGGGTCGCGAAATGCTCGACCAGCGGTTCGCCGGGATGAAGGACGCGCTGGAGAACGCCACCGACGAGGACCGGCAGCGCGTCAACGACATGCTCGACGACCTGAATGAACTGCTGGACAAGCACTCTCGTGGTGAAGACACCCAGCAGGACTTTGCCGACTTCATGAACAAGCACGGCGAGTTCTTCCCCGAGAATCCGAAGAACGTCGACGAGCTACTCGACTCGCTGGCCAAGCGTGCCGCCGCGGCGCAACGGTTCCGGAACAGCCTGTCGGCAGATCAACGCGCCGAATTGGATGCGCTCGCGCAGCAGGCCTTTGGTTCGCCGTCGTTGATGAACGCGCTCGGCCGGCTCGACGGTCACCTGCAGGCGGCCCGTCCCGGCGAGGATTGGGATGGCTCGCAACAGTTCTCGGGAGACGACCCCATGGGCATGGGGGAGGGCGCCCAGGCCATGGCGGACATCGCCGAACTGGAGCAGTTGGCCGAGCAGCTGTCGCAGGGCTACGCCGGTGCGCAGATGGACGACGTCGACCTGGACATGCTCGCCCGGCAGTTGGGCGAGGACGCCGCGGTCGACGCCCGCACGCTTTCCGACCTCGAACGCGCACTGATGAACCAGGGTTTTCTCGACCGTGGCTCCGACGGGCAATGGCGGCTGTCGCCGAAGGCCATGCGGCAGCTCGGTCAGGCCGCGCTACGCGATGTGGCCCAACAACTTTCGGGTCGACACGGTGAACGCGACACCCGCCGGGCCGGCGCGGCAGGGGAACTGACCGGGGCCACCAGGCCGTGGCAGTTCGGCGACACCGAGCCGTGGAACGTCACTCGCACGTTGACCAATACGGTGCTGCGGCAGGCCGGTACTGGCGTCGCCGAGCCGCCGCTGCGGATCACCGTGGAAGACGTCGAGATCTCCGAGACCGAGACCCGCACCCAGTCCGCGGTGGCCTTGCTCGTCGACACTTCGTTCTCGATGGTGATGGAGAACCGGTGGCTTCCGATGAAGCAGACCGCGTTGGCGCTCCACCATCTGGTCAGTACCCGCTTCCGGTCGGATGACCTGCAGATCATCGCCTTCGGCCGCTATGCGCGCACCGTCAGCGCCGCCGAACTGACCGGGCTGGAAGGCGTGTACGAGCAGGGCACCAACCTGCACCACGCCCTGGCGCTGGCGTCGCGTCACCTGCGTCGCCATCCCAACGCCCAACCCGTGGTGCTCGTCGTCACCGACGGTGAACCGACCGCGCACCTCGAGGACTTCGGGGACGGGGACGGCACGTCGGTCTTCTTCGACTACCCGCCCCACCCGCGCACCATCGCGCACACCGTCCGCGGTTTCGACGACATCGCCAGGTTGGGCGCGCAGGTGACGATCTTCCGACTGGGTAGCGACCCGGGGTTGGCGCGGTTCATCGATCAGGTCGCCCGGCGTGTGGAGGGCCGCGTCGTGGTGCCGGATCTCGACGGTTTGGGCGCCGCAGTGGTTGGCGACTATCTGCGGTCTCGACACCGGCGTTAAAAACGCGGAAAAACCTTGATCTTGAACGATCAAGAAAGTCAGCGCGACTTGATCTTGGCAAATTCTTCAAGGTAGGTGCCACATCCCGTTGACGCCATCGAAGAAAGTTGCCGTGAGCAGGAAATCGGCCGTGCGTCTCAGCACTTTCTAAGGTATCGTTCCAGCAACGGTGACAAGCGGTCAGTGGGTCCGCCCC
>JAOPVI010000302.1 GCA_025966225.1 Mycobacterium sp.
GACGGACTCGGCCACGTCATGGACTTTCATGACATCGATTCCCGCCGACTATGCCCAGCCGATAAGGGCGGGGGTCACTGACGTCCGTGTCGCCGTCACGGTTTCTTCTCTTGGGGTGAAGCGATGACCGATTGGGGCTCAACCGAAGCCGGGCATGACTGACAGAACGGTGACGATCGTCGCGGTGGGCGCCGCCATCGAGACGACGTTGCCGATGAACGGGTGAAAGTCCGGAGGCAGCCGTCGAGCTACCGCCGCAGCGAACGGCGGCCCCATGAGTGCACCCAGAACAGCCCCTGCCACGATCGCCTGCACGGATCCGCCGAACGCGAGAACCGTTGCCGGAGCGATAGACACGACAGGAACGAAGGTGGGATACCAGCCGTAGGTTGCCCACTGGCGGTGCCACAGTGCGACGGCGAGTGCGGCGGTTAAAACTTGTGACGTCAACACTTTGGGCAGCAGATTCCCGACATTGCCTGCCATCGCGGGGTTGAGCAGATAGCTGATCACGGTGCCTGCCAGCAGACCGGCACTGGCCCATTCGTTACCGATGAACTGGGCGTCGGTGAAATCGGCCAGGATCCACCGCGAAACCCATCGCGCCCCTTGGCGATTGGTGTCGACGAAGTGGCGCGGGGATCCCGCGCTGCAGCGCGGCACGACCACCGTGGGGACCCGCATCCACGGTAGGTGCCGGCACAGAGCGAACGCCATCAGTGCGCTGATCGCCATGCCGGTGGTGGCCCCGACCACGGGAGGAAGACCGAGCGGGCGGCATCCGAAGTTCACCGCGACCAGGGCGACGGGGTGCCCAGCGCGGCGCCGAGGACTGCGCCGGTCAGCGCTACGGAGCGCCGGCCCCCATAGACCAGAACGATGGCCGGGGGCACCGACGCAAATGGAACGAACGTGGGCTGCCACAGGCCCGACACGGCGATCGTCCACCCCCACGCCGCGTTGCTCAGTACCAGTCCCAAGGCAGCGCTGCCCACTGCCCAGCCGAAGAGGCCGGTGCCGGAAGTGACCGGGAAACCCGTCCAGCGCTTCTTCGATCTAAAGGCCCGCTGGGCGAGGTATCCGCCGAGCAGCATCATTGCACCGGCCAGGGCGGAGTGGGCGTAACCAGGTTCGGTGGTATCACCCAGGACCCAGGCAGCCCATGACCCAACGTCCGAGTAGTTGCCTTGCCATCCCGGTGTATCTGGGCATGACCACCGGTAGCGACGGCCTCAGCCTGGCCAGGACTACTAGCACTATCGCCGCGGCGCCGTCACCCATAGCGTGAACGCCGAGGCACGTTCCCTCGCTGCGGGATCGGGGTGAGTGGGTGGAGGCGAACTACCCACCACGGCCGAGCTTGTCGCGTAGCCGGGTGTTCTCGGCGTGCAGGTCTTCGAGTTGGCGGCGCAGCGGAGCGAGGTGTGTTTCGAGTTCCTCCACGGTGAACCGCACTGTGATGTGTTGAGGATAGTTCCAGTCGAAGGCCTCCACGGCGACCAGAACCGCGCGCTCGACGACGGCGTCGTAGGCGCGATCGGCGAAGCTCGCGACCAGAGCCGGGTCCTGTTCGGCGGTGACGATGCGAGCGCGGCCATAGATCTTCAGCCGACGTTGGTGGAGGTAGTCCGTGGCGATCAGGGCGATCCTGTTGTCGCTGGCGACGTTGCCGGTGCTGATGTATTGCAGATTGCCGCGGGAATCAGCCCACCCGATGGTGTGGTCGTCGACGACGCGCAGGAACCCGGTTGGCGCCCCCGGCGCGGAAGCGTTCCGCCGAGACTTCCCCAACGGCGAATTCCACCTCCTCGACGCCGGCCACTTCGCGTTGGAAACCCATGGTGAGGAGATCAGCGGCTACATCCGCGACTTCCTGCCCCGAGCACTGGGCGCGACGGCTAACTGATCCGACCACGCCCCCGGCCCATGAGCCCACCCAGGAGGACACACACGGATTACTTCGATGTCGTCATCCACGGCGGCGGTGCCGGCGCAAAACTGATCTGGGGCTCCGTCGGGAACCGCTCCGTCGCCGTTGTCGAACAGTCACGGGTCAGCGGGGCGTGCCCGGTCGTGGCGTGCGTCCCCAGCATGCTCCGCACCGCACGGGTCTGGCAGCTGGGCGCCGACCTGCAACAGTCGGCGCTGTTCACCGGTAGGGTCCCCGCCGCAGAGGCCTATCGGCTGGCCTGCGAGCGGCGCGACGCCATCGTCCATCACCGCGACGACGCCCTCCACGCCCAGGCGTTGCAACGCACCGGCGCGGTTCTGGTTCGCGGGCACGGTCAAGTCCGCGAGCCAGGGCTCTCGACGTCGACGGGCACACGCTGCGCTACCGGGACTCGGTGATCAACACCGGATCGATCCCGAACCGACCCGACATCCCCGGACTCGAGTCGGTACCGACCTGGGCCAGCGACGACGCCTTAAGCACCACTGAACTTCCCTCCAGCATTCTGATCCTCGGTGGCGGAGCGGTGGGCTGCGAGCTTGCGTTCCTATTCGCCACCTTCGGCACCGCAGTCACTCTGGTTCAACGTCGTTCCCGCCTCCTCCCGGCCGAAGAGCCACGCGCCAGCGCCACGGTCGCACGTGCCCTGACCGAACTCGGCATCGCCATCTCCACCAATGTCACTGTTACCGAAGTGATTCCGCGAGAAGACAATACCTGTGCGCAGCTGAGCAGCGGCCTGAGCGTGACCGTCGAGCGCATCGTCCTGGCAGTCGGCCGCCTGCCCAATAGCGCCGGCCGCGGACTCTCGAATGTCGGTCTCAACCTAGGCGCTCACGCAGCCATACCGATCGTCGATCACTGCCGAGCCGTGGGAGCCGAGCACCTATGGGCGATCGGCGACGTCACCGGAAAGTCGGCGTTCACCCACACCTCGCACTACCAGGGCCCGGTGGTGGCCGCCAACCTCCGGGGACGCTCCATCTGCGCCGACTACGCCACGATTCCGCGCGCGATCTACGTTGAGCCGACACTGGCCTCCGTTGGGCACACCCCGGCCACGGCGCGCAACGCCGGTATCGAGCCGATATCCGCGAGCTCCGAGATGCACACTGCCGCTGTTCGATTCAGCACCGACGGCCAAGCCGCAGGCTGGCTCACGCTGTTGGCCGATCCTCAAAAGCCAGTGTCTGATCGGTGCAACTGGGATGGGCCCGAACGCTGAAGAGCGGATTGCGGTCCTTTCGCAGGCGATCCGAGCCTGCACCCCGGTCGCCCTACTCACCGACGTCGTACACCCTTTTCCCAGTTTCGGAGAAGTGCTAGAGAACCCACTCTGGGAACTCAGGGAAGGTCTGCTGGCACTCCCCACCAACCAGACACAAGCCACCGATGACCCGGCGAATGACCTCACCGAGAGGCTGACGTCTTGACGACACCGGTGACACGTTCGGCTCGTTTGACACCCGTGAATCGGAGGACGGCATCATGACCGTGCTGCAAGGCAAGACCGCGCGAGTAACCGGCGGGACAACGGGTATCGGATTGGCCGCCGCACAACGCATCACCGCCGAGGGCGCCCACCTCTTCCTCACCGGCCGTAACCAACTCAACATCGACACCGCCGTTGCCTCCATCGGATCCAGCGCCACCGGAATACGCAGTGATATAACCGATTTAGACGATCTGCAGGCCCAGCTGGCAGCGAACCGCTCCAAGCTTTATCGCGATCTACCCTCGGGCCCCTTCTACGGCTTCAACCGCCCCGGTGTCGCCGATCGAAGCCGCCATTGCCAACTGGTGACGCCAAGGCATGATGGGCGGCGCCAAGGCTCACTACGACGGCATCGTGACGTTCTCTCAAACAGACTTCACCGAGGACCTGAAGAAAATCACCATCCCGACCCTCGTGATGCATAGTCAGGACGACCAGATCGTGCCCTACGTCGCCGCCGGCCCAAAGTCCGCCGAGCTCCTGCAGAACGGCACCCTGATTACTTAACAAGACTTCCCACACGGCATGCCCACCACGCACGCCGACACCATCAACGCTGACCTATTGGAGTTCCTGAGAGTCCTAATGGCAGTCGATCAGCGTGTCCTTGCCGGATCTTAGGTCTTGAGCGGGAGCCTGGTTACCGAGCCGCCAACCGGTGAGCACTGTGTAAGTCCTGGAGTGATGGTCGATTCCTAGGGCTAGATCGTGCCCCGGTTGGTTGGTGAGGTCATCTGTAGCGCTGATCGGATGTCGTGCCAGTTCGAGCACTGATCCATTAGGTCGCCGCCGGGTGCCCTTCGGCTCGAACGGGTTCATCCACATCGAGGCGAAGGAGGCCAAGTGATGCTGTTCGTCGGAGACGACTGGGCAGAAGACCACCACGACGTACACCTGATCAACGACACCGGCGACAAACTCGCATCACGACGGCTGCCCGAAGGCCTGGCCGGGATTACCCGGCTGCACGAGCTGATCGCCGAGTACGCCGCCGACCCAGCCCAGGTCGTCATTGGGATCGAAACCGACCGAGGGTTGTGGGTCGATGCCCTGACCGCCGCCGGATACCAGGTGTTCGCGATCAACCCGCTGGCTGCGGCCCGCTACCGCGACCGCCACCACGTCTCGGGGGCCAAGTCCGACCCCGCCGACGCCAAGCTGTTGGCCGACCTGGTCCGTACCGACCGGCACAACCATCGCGTGGTGGCCGGTGACAGCGATGCCGCCGAAGCAATCAAGGTGTTGGCCCGTGGTCATCAGAACCTGATTTGGGCACGGACCAGAAACGCCAACACGCTGCGCTCGGCGCTGCGCGAGTACTACCCCGGCGGCATTGGAGGCCTTCGAGGATCTGACCGACCGCGATGCCCTGGCCATCCTCGGCCGCGCACCGACCCCAGCCGATGCCTGGGGCCTGAGCTTGGCCAAGATCCGCTCCGCGCTCAAAGCCGCTGGCCGCCAACGCAACATCGATACTCGGGCACTGCAAATTCAGCAGATGCTGCGTCGAGAGCAGCTCGCCGCACCGGCCGCAGTCACCGCCGCATTCGGGGCAACCACTCGCGCCACGGTGAACATCATCGCCGAGCTGAACCAGCAGATCACCGACCTCGAAGCCGAGTTGGCGACACATTTTGAGACACACCCGGACGCCGACATCTACCTCTCCCTGCCAGGACTTGGTGTCATCCTCGGCGCCCGGGTGCTCGGTGAATTCGGGGACGACCCGAACCG
>JAOPVI010000316.1 GCA_025966225.1 Mycobacterium sp.
CGATCCGCTGCGCGATGGCGATCCGCGACGCGGTGCAAGCGCTCGGCATCGAGGTGCGTGCCGGGTTGCACACCGGCGAGTGCGAGGTCCGCGGCGACGACATCGGCGGGATCGCCGTGCACATCGGGGCACGCGTGAGCGCGCTGGCAGGACCGAACGACGTACTCGTGTCCAGCACGCTGCGCGACCTCGTGATCGGGTCAGGGCTCGAATTCGAGGACCGCGGCGTTCACCAGCTCAAGGGCGTGCCCGGCGAGTGGCAGATCTTCGCCGCCGCGTCTCCGTAGCGGCGGGTTTCGGCAAAACTCATTTCGTGTGTCTGAGCGCTTGTGCACACGGTGTTGTCGATCCACAGGGCCTAGTTGGGAACGTGCTTCAGCAGGTTCGTCATCACGATGTCGGGCACGGCCGGCGAGAACCGGCAGAACGTCACCTCGACGAGCACCACCGACTTCACCTGGTAGTCCCTTCCGCAGGAGCCGTTCCGAAGCTGAAGGGAATGCGCGGTAGCGGTCACGTCGCCGACGAACACCAGGCCGTCCCCACTCGACTCGCAGTCGGCGACCAGCCCGGCCAGCCCGTCAAACGCGCGGCGAGCCGTCGGCGGATCCCGATACGCCGCGGCGCCCTGCGAGATCAACCCGGCGTCGGGCGGATCCTGGTAGGTCGTCTTGTGAAACTCCTCGACCTCGGGTCCGAACGTCTTGGTCTCCTCGAAGAACCATCGGCAAGGCGGGGGCGTGGGGTCGGCAAGGACTTCGATGTCGACGGGAAACTTGCCGTCCATGCTCGGGATGACCGTGAGGTCCTCGCCTGCGCCCGTGATGGCCCGCATCTGGGCCTGTTCGAGCATCACGGACTCGACGTCCACCGGCGAACGGGAGTCGTCGTCGATATCCGGTGTCGCCCGGACCGCGGCCCCGGGGAGGGTGTGCGTGCAGGCCGCGACGAGCATCACGGAACACCCGGCCACCAGGGCCGACCACGCGCGGGCGCGCGACCGTCTGGCGGAGCCGGGCATGATTGAGGGTATCCCGCGGCCATCGAATACTGTGGCCACGTGAGCGATTTCGCCGTAGCAACGGGCATCGGTTCCTGGCCCGGCACGGTTGCCCGTGAGGCCGCCGAGGTCGTGGTCGGAGAACTGCATCAGCTGACGCATCTGGTGGAGTTGCCCGGCCGCGGAGTTGGGGCCGACATGATCGGTCGGGCTGGGGCGCTGCTGGTCGACGTCGGCATCGACACGGTGCCTCGCGGCTACCGGATCGCGCCGGGCCGCAGCTCGGTGCACCGGCGCGCCGTGAGCCTGCTCGGCGAAGACATCGATGCACTCGAGGAGGCTTGGGAGCTCGCGGGTCTGCGGGGCAGCGGGCGCAAGGTCAAGGTGCAGGCTCCAGGTCCCATTACGCTGGCCGCCCACCTCGAACTCGCCAACGGCCACCGGGCGATCACCGACCGGGGCGCGCTGCGCGATCTCACCCTGAGCCTGGCCGAAGGGGTCGCCGCCCACCGGGCGCAGGTGGCGCGCCGCCTGGAAGCCGACGTGGTCGTGCAGTTCGACGAACCGACGTTGCAGGCCGCCCTGTTGGGCCGGCTGACCGGGGTGACCGGCATGACCCCGGTGCACCCGGTGGACGAGGCCTTGGCGATCAGTCTGTTCGACGATTGCGTCGCTGCCGTCGGAGCACCGGTAGCCTTGCACAGTTGCGCTCCCGAGCTTCCATGGAAGCTGTTGCAGCGCAGCAGTATCAATGCCGTATCCGTTGACGTGGCCACCTTGACCGCGGCCGATCTGGACGGGATCGGCGAGTTCGTCGAGTCGGGTCGAGTGGTCATGTTGGGCGTTGTCCCGGTGACGCCCCCGCATCATCGTCCGTCGGCGGAGGAGGTGGCCGCGGCCGCCGCTTCGATCACCGACCGGCTCGGCTTCAACCGGTCGGTGCTGCGGGAGCGGATTGGCATCACGCCGGCCTGCGGCCTCGCGGGCGCGACGCCGCAGTGGGCCCGAACGGCCATCGAACTCGCGCAGAAGGTCGCGGCCGGTATCGAGCTGGATCCGGATTCGGCTTAGGCTGGCGTCGAGATCCGCGGCAGCAAACTACTAAGGCATGCGAAGATCGAGTAGCGGGTAGTCCCGCACGATCGGGAGGTGACTGTGGCGCAAACACGCCTGCGCGTGGCAGCCGGTGCTGGACTGGTCGCCGCGTCGCTGACGATCGTCGGACCCGGCGTCGCTGTAGTGGCCGCAGATCCTGGCGGTTCTGGGCAGGGCCACTCCAGGGCCGACAAGGACTCGGGACGCGGTCACGATGGTGATCGTCACCGTCGGGACCGCAACTCCTCGGGCGACGGTCGTCAGGACCGTGGCAACGACCAACCCCGTCGCGGTGACGACCGTGGCGGAAAGTCCAACGCCGGTGGTTCGAAGGCGCCCGACGACACCGAGGACGTCCAGGTGGCCTCGAGGTCTATATCGAGCGCCGCTTCGTCGAACTCGCTCGTCGCCGAGCAGGCCCCGCAGGCGGCGCCAGCCGAGGTGCCCGCGGCAGCGTTCGGCGGCGGAGGTTCGGCCGAGGTGCCCGCGGCAGCGTTCGGTGGCGGAGGTTCGGGCGGCGCGGCCCAGCCGGCGGTCGTCGGGTCGACGGTCACCTTCGGTAACGGCAGAACACCCGGCTTCCTCGACGGCGTTGACGAGCCGTCCGTTGATGCGGGACAGGCGCCAGCGCAGGTGAATTCCGCGCCCGCAGCGGTGAGCCCGTCGCCGCCTGGCCCCGAAGTTATGCCGTTGACGACGATGTTGCATGAATTCGATTCGCAAGGGCTCGAATTCATCGATCGAATCTGGGCCCCGCTTCGCCCGGCGTTCCCTGGCGGGCTGGTGTTCGGGATAGCTGGCTTGTTGGTCGCGCCGCTGGCAGGCGTGTGGCTCGGTTACCGTCAGGCCCACGCCGCCGAGGCCGCGGACCAGCTCGTCGATCGCTAGGTGCGTAGGTCTTGCGCAGGGTTGCTGTCTCAACGTTGTGCTCTGATCAGGTATAACGATGTCTCGGGTATGTGTATGCGCTGCAAGATCCTTGACTGAAACCTGGTGAAGGTTACTGGCCCCGTACGGCGGCGGCGGCGTAGCGTCCCGCGCCATGAGCGAATGGGCGTGGGTACTGATCACCGAGGACGGCGTGACCCAGTATCCGGGTGTCGGCCCGCACGCGGCTTACGCGGCGGTCGGCGTTGACGGCGACGACGTGACGGGTGGCCGCCCGCATCTTCTCGAATTGTCATCGCAGTCGAGCAGGGCGAGTGCCATTGGAGGATCGCCACCCGCGTCGTGAATCCTCTGAGCGGTGGGTCGGTCTGTACCTTGTTCTCCCACTCCTGCCCTTCTGCTGTGATGCATCGTTGCAGCTTTTGGTCTGGGGAGTTGTACCAAAACACCCCACATATGAAACCGATGATCACCATCGCCACGATGGTTATGGCTAGCGGGTTGCGTTTCATGACTGCGGACTCCAGGGCAGCGGCTTCGGCCCCCGAGAGCGGAGGGCAGTCGGCGGCGGCGGGCGAAGACCTGGAGGCCGAAAGGGTGGGCTGCCAGGCGATTCTGCGAGTTTGCTGAGTGGCCGCTGTGACGCATGATGGCCCGGCGCGCAGATAGTGCCCAAATTGGGACATGGCTGTCGTTCTGCTGCGAAGATCCCAAGTGCCGGACAGGATATTGGCAACTGGAAGGAAGGGCACCATGACCGTTAGCCGTGGACTGGCCACAGCCGCAGTCGCCGTCGGGTTCTCGTTGGGATTTGCTAGCCCGGCATGGGCTGACGATTTGAGCGGGACCTATTCGTTGAATCTCAGCGGTGCCCCTGGAGGCCGTACCTCTTGGATCGTTACTTCAAGGTGTCCACCCTCGGGCGGGTGTGTCGCGCACATCACCAGTTCAAGCGGCTGGAGCGGCGATGCGCAGCTTGCGGGTGATCGTTGGACCATGACGGTCGATCGGCCAGACGGCCAAAGCTGCCCCGACGGCACTCGCCACTCGGAGTTACAGACATGGTCGTGGGATGCGACAGCGCTGGCGGGCCAAGTTAGCGGTGTCTCGACGGACCTCACCGCCTGCCCGCAGAGTGCCCCTGATTCATTCGCCTTGACGAAGCTGCAGTACCCACACCCGCCCAGCTTCTAAGCACGGTCGTCAAGGCCCGGGACTGCCCCGACTTCGGTTGACTCGCGGGGTGTAGATTTCAGGCCGCGGTTGCGACTGGGGTGTGAAGCAGTCCGAACTCTATCGGGGTGAGCTTGCCGAGGGCGCGTTGCCGGCGTACACAATTGCCAATCCCTGGGCAAGGTCGACGTCAGTGAGCGTCAAGGAACACAGGTTTCGGCCATCAGTCGCACTATCCAAGATCCTTGCGCAGGATCTTGCCCGACGCCGACTTCGGGATGACGTCGATGAAGGCCACCTGCCGCACCTTCTTGTAGGGCGCGACGTGCGAGGCGACGAACTCCATCACCTGCGCTTCGGTGAGCTCGGCGCCGGATTGCTTGACCACGAACGCCTTTGGCACTTCCTCGCCGGAGTCCGCATCGGTGGCGCCGACGACGGCGGCGTCGGCGACGTCGGGGTGGGTGAGCAACACGGCCTCGAGCTCGGCGGGGGGCACCTGGTAGCCCTTGTACTTGATGAGCTCCTTGAGCCGGTCGACGATGTAGACGCAGCCGGTCGCGTCTACCCGGGCCACGTCGCCGGTGTGCAGGAAGCCGTCGGCGTCGATCGTCGCCCGGGTGGCCTCCTCGTTGCCCAGGTAGCCGGCCATCACGTTGGGGCCCTTGAACCACAACTCGCCGGTGTCGCTGAGACCCGATGCGGGCAGGTCGATTTCGGCGCCGGTCTCGGCGTCGACGATCTTGGTGACGGCGTTGGGCACCGTCCACCCACACGAACTCATCCGTGCCGTCGAACCGACGAGTTCGTGACCTCCGTCGAACGGGGTGACGTGACTGACCGGGCTCAGCTCGCTCATGCCGTAGCCCTGCACGACCTGACATCCCAGCCGCTGCTTGACCGCGTTGCCGAGTTCCTCGTCGAGTGGCGCGGCGCCGGACATGATGCCGCGCAGGCTGGACAGGTTGTACCTCTCGACCAGCGGGTGCTTGGCCAGGGCCACCGCGATCGGTGGCGCGATGAACGCGAAGGTGCACTCGTACTTCGCGATGTTGCCGAGGAAGTCTTCCAGGTCGAAGCTCGGCATGATGATCAACTGCGCCCTGGCGTGCAAGGCGGCGTTGAGTAGCACCGTCATGCCGTAGATGTGAAAGAAGGGCAGCACGGCCAGGATTCGATCGTCGTGCGACATTCCCTGCAGCGGCCGGATCTGTGCGACGTTCGAGGTCAGGTTGCGGTGCGTCAGCATGACGCCCTTGGGGTTGGCCGTCGTGCCCGAGCTGTACGGCAGCGCCGCGATGTGGGTGGCGGGATCGAACGTGACGTCTGGTGCGGGCAGTCCGGGACCGATCAGGTCGGCGGCGTTGGGGTGGCCGTCGACTGCAATGCCCGGGCCGTCGAGGACCACGACCCGTTCGACAGACAACCCGACCGCGGCGGCTCCGTCGGCGGCCTGCGCCAGCAGTGGCGTCACCGTCACCAGCATCGTGGCGTGGGCGTCGGTGAGCTGCTTGGCGATGTCCTTGGCGGTGAACAGTGCGTTGATGGTGGTGGCCGTCGCGCCGGCACGCAGGATGCCGTGGAACGCGATGGCGAACGCCGAGCTGTTGGGCGCCAGCAGTCCGACCACGTCGCCGACGCCGATGCCGCGATGGGCAAGTGCGCCGGCGAAGGCGTCGATGCGCGTGATCATGTCGGCATAGGTGGTCTCCGTGCCGGATTTGGTGTCGACCAACGCGGTGTGGTCGCGGTCGTCGTCGGCAAGCTCGCCGAACAGGTACTCGTAGAGGCTGGTAGTGGGAATCTGGACCTGGGGGAATGGGCTCGCGAAACTCATGGCACCTTCGATCGAACCACGCGCGGCCCTGGGTCGGGTCAGCCTTCGTCGAGCAGCTTGATCAGTTTCCTCGAGGCCACCAGCCGGTATGACGCGTCGACCAGTTCGCGCACCTCGGCCCAGTCGACCCTGGTCGCACGGTCGAAGTCCAACCCCAACCAACCCGACGGACCCAGGTATGCGGGAAAGAAGAACCGCTCGTCCTGCTGCAGTGCCGTTCGTTCGGATTCGTCGACCTTGACCATCACGCAATGCGGGACGGTCAACAGCTCGCCCGTCGACTTACAGCTGCCGCCGTACATGGCGAACATCTTGGAGACGAAGAACCCGGGTCTGCCGTGCGACACCTTCTCGAACGCCTCGGGATAGCCGAGGGTGATCGCCCTCAGCTCGGCAAGGCCGGGATCGTCGTCGCGGAACATGATCGGGTGCGGCACGGGAGGAGTTTACCGATCCGGATCGCCTGAGCCCATCGACGCTCGGGAACTGGCCGAGCCCAACGGTTCCCATTCGAGAGCTGCGACGGCACCGCGCGGCGCGTCGTGCGATTTCGGCGGCTGAGTTCGCCCCACAAGGCCTGAACCTCGCTGTCGATTTCTCACCGATGGCTTCGCAACGGTGTCACCATCGGATCATGATCGACCGACGTGGCTTTCTGGCGCTCAGCGCGATGGGTGCGGTCGCAGGCGTCGCAGGTGCGTGCTCGACCCGTCCCGAGAGCGCCACGAGTGGGCCCGCCACCGCTCCCGTCGTCGTCGACATGACCGCGCGCGACCCGATGTCGACCGCGGCGGCGTCGCCGTGCGCACCTGGACCTACACCCGTACTTCCTGATCAACGGACGAACCACGAAGGACCCGCAAGTCAAGGATTACCCTGCGGGGCAACGGGTTCGGCTGCGGATCATCAACGCGGGGGCGGATACGGCGTTTCGCGTCGCGGTCCCGGGAACCGACCTCGACGTCACCCACACCGACGGCCATCCCGTCGTGCCCCGAAGCACCGACTCGGTAATCCTTGGTATGGGGGAGCGCGTCGACGCCATCGTGACGGTCGGCTCGTCGGTGCCGGTGATCGCGGCCCCCGAGGGCAAGGACGGCCATGCCCAGCTGAACCTTCGGGTCGACAGGAAGCCGTCCGACGTCGACGTCGATGGGTTCGTCAAGACGTTGCGCGCCGGCGCGCCGCTCAACACGGCTACGCTCGAATCCGCGCCGGACGTGACTCTGCCCCAACGCAATCCGGACGTCACGGTGGATCTTCGACTGGCCGGGCCGCTCGACGGCTACACGTGGCCCATCAACGGCAACCTCTACGATCCGCCCAACAACGGCATCCCGTTGTCCGCGGGCAAGCGGGTGCGACTCCGGTTCATCAGCGAGTCGATGATGTTCCATCCGTTCCACCTGCACGGGCACACGTTCCAGGTGGTTCAGCCAGGCAACCGGGGGCCGCGCAAGGACACGGTGCTGGTCTCTCCCAAGCAGACCGTCGAGGTGGACTTCGACACCGACAATCCGGGCCGGTGGATCGTGCATTGCCACAACGAGTACCACCTCGACGGCGGGATGGCGACGTTCGTCGAGTACCGCGGCTGAGGATTGTGTCGGCCGCCTCCGATAACCTTCGATGGTGAGCTCAGCCCCGCCCGATGCCTCGTCCGATCCTGGGGCCGATCCGGTTCCCGCCGATGTGCGGCGTAAGTGGCAGGAGCTGGCCGACGACGTGCGCGGACACCAGTTCCGCTACTACGTCAAGGATGCGCCCGTCATCTCCGACGGAGAGTTCGACAAGCTGCTTGGTGAGCTCACGGCACTCGAGGAGCATTACCCCGAGTTGAGAACCCCCGACTCGCCGACCCAATTGGTGGGCGGCGCCGGATTCGCCACCGAGTTCACCTCCGCCGATCACCTCGAGCGGATGCTGTCATTGGACAATGTCTTCACTCCGGACGAGCTCGCGGCGTGGGCGGCGCGGCTGACGGGTGAGGTCGGCGACGACCCGTACTACCTGTGCGAGTTGAAGATCGACGGCGTGGCGCTGGCGCTGGTGTACCGCGACGGCAAGCTGGTCCGCGCCGCCACCCGCGGTGACGGCCGCACCGGCGAGGACGTGACGCTCAACGCCCGCACCATCGAAGACGTCCCCGAGACGCTGACGCACAGCGACGAGTTCCCGGTGCCGAAGGTGCTCGAGGTGCGCGGTGAGGTCTTCTTCCGGCTTGTTGACTTCGAGGCGCTCAACGCCAGCCTCGTCGAGGGCGGCAAGCTGCCGTTCGCCAATCCGCGCAACAGTGCCGCAGGCTCGTTGCGTCAGAAGAATCCCGCCGTGACCGCGCGGCGCAGGCTGCACATGATCTGCCACGGCCTCGGCCGCGCGGAGGGCTTCAGCCCCGCGACGTTGCACGACGCATACCGGGCACTTGGCGCGTGGGGGCTGCCGGTGTCCGACCACACCACCCGCGTAAAGGGCATCGCCGCGGTCGCCGAACGCGTCGCGTACTGGGGTGAGCACCGCCACGACGTCGAACACGAAATCGACGGATTGGTGGTCAAGGTCGACGAGGTCGGCCTGCAGCGCCGGCTGGGGGCCACGTCGCGCGCGCCGCGCTGGGCGATCGCGTACAAGTACCCGCCGGAAGAGGCCACCACCAAGCTGCTCGACATCAAGGTCGGCGTCGGGAGGACGGGCCGGGTCACCCCGTTCGCCTTCATGGAACCGGTCAAGGTGGCCGGGTCGACGGTCAGCCAGGCGACGCTGCACAACGCCTCGGAGGTCAAGCGCAAGGGCGTACTGATCGGCGACACCGTCGTCATCCGAAAGGCCGGTGACGTCATCCCCGAGGTGCTCGGGCCGGTGGTCGACGTGCGGGACGGCACCGAGCGCGAGTTCGTGATGCCGACGGAGTGTCCCGAGTGCGGCACGACGCTGGCCCCCGCGAAGGAGGCCGACGCCGACATCCGTTGTCCCAACTCGCGAAGTTGTCCAGCGCAGTTGCGCGAGCGGGTGTTTCACGTCGCAGGTCGAGGCGCCTTCGACATCGAAGGGCTGGGCTACGAGGCGGCCAGCGCACTGCTGGTCTCCGGGGTCATCACCGACGAGGGTGACCTGTTCGGGATGACCGAAGACGACCTGCTGCGCACTGACTTGTTCAAGGTCAAGGCCGGCGAGTTGTCCGCCAATGGGCAACGTCTGCTGGCCAATCTGGGCAAGGCCAAGGCCCAACCGCTGTGGCGGGTGCTGGTGGCGTTGTCCATCAGGCATGTCGGGCCCACCGCGGCGCGGGCGCTGGCCCAGGAATTCGGCAGCCTGGATGCCATCGAGGCGGCCTCCGAGGAGCAGCTGGCTTCCAGCGAGGGCGTCGGGCCCACCATCGCGGATGCGGTCATCGAGTGGTTCACCGTCGACTGGCACCGTGCGATCGTCGACAAATGGCGCGCGGCCGGCGTGCGGATGGCCGACGAACGTGACGCCAGCATCGAACGCACGCTCGAGGGGTTGTCGATCGTCGTGACGGGATCCCTGACGGGGTTCTCACGCGACGAGGCCAAGGAGGCCATCCTGGCCCGTGGCGGCAAGCCCGCGGGCTCGGTGTCGAAGAAGACCGCCTACGTGGTTGCCGGGGATGCCCCGGGGTCCAAGTACGACAAGGCCATCGAGCTTGGGGTCCCCGTGTTGGACGAGGACGGCTTTCGCCGGTTGTTGGACGAGGGACCCGATACCGGCCCAGTATAGTGCTTGGCCGCCATCGACATTGCCCCCGATGGGGTCGCGACGCTGGGTGACCAGAACCAAGATCCGAACCACTCGAAACTCACGTATACCTGTGTCAACCGAGCTCCATCGGCGGGAGAGACTGCGGCGCTGAGCTGTACCGGTGTCAGCATCCCGAAGGGTCAATCGAATGGGCTAGCGGTGATCGTAATGTTCACCGGCCCGGGCATCGGTGGCATCTATGCATCGATCAGCGTGCCGGACGACACCAACACCGCCAATAACGGTACCCGGCTTAGCATTCGAGTCTTGTGACCGGTTTGACACGGTCAGCGGCAGTTTGACCTTGGGTTGATTGTCAGCGATAACCCGCGCGCATGTCGTCGACGATGCGTGGGTGATCCAGCGTCGAAGGTTCCAGGTGCTGCGGCGCCACGTCCGCGGCGAAGACGGTCGACGCGTCGAGCACTTGCTGGTTCAAAAACCTCAGCGGCGGAGCGTCTTTCGGCACCATCGGAGCCGGCGGGTCGGAGCCGAGCCGGGCCAGGGTGAACCCCCAATCGCCGAATGTCGGCACGTTGCCGTGGTACGGCGTCACCGCGAAGCCGACGGAGTGAATGGTCGACACGGTCCGCCAGAAGACCGTCGGCGTCGAGTACGGACTACCGGACTGCACGACCATCAGGCGTGGGGCGCGAGTGCGTGGGTTATCAGCGTGTAGAACTCCGCCGAATAGAGCCGACCGGCTTCCGCAGTGCGGCTGACGGGTGGAGTGGTGCGGACGTCAGCGCAGGATCGTCGCGACAATCCCGGCGACGTAGCCCAGCCGTGCGACTTCAGACGGCCGAAACAGCGGTCCGCCCGGACGACCGAGCATCACCGCGGTGTCGTGATCGCCGAGCGGTGCGGCGGCCAGCGTAGTGTCCATGTCACGCCAAACCTGCGGTACCCATTCTGCGGAACCGTCCAGTGCGGCCGCGTGATCCAAGGGTAGCCATGGCGCGGTCGCCGCTTCGGTCTCCGGAGCGCCGTGGCTACCAGCGATGCGTTCTGGCCCCGAGTCGGTCAGGTGGACCACGGTGCACCATCCGACCCGCAGCACCTTCGGCGCCTCTTCGGCGAGCACGACGAGCTTCTCGGGCCGCGTGCGCGCCGCGGCGATGTGATCGATCAACTCAAGTTCGCGGTGGGCCTCCAACAGTCCGGCATGCGGTCGGATGCTGTCGACGTAGACGCCCTGCAGTTTCTCGGCGGCCGTGATGAGCATGTCGGGCATGGCGCCGAGCGGCAGTTCGACGACCAGATCGTCGATGGCGTAGCCCGCCGCGCGCTCGACGACGTCGAGAGACAGAATGTCGGCCCCTACCGACCCCAGTGCCACGGCGAGCGAGCCCAGACTGCCGGGCCGGTCCTCCAGCTGCACCCGCAGCAGATATGACGGCACGCGCAACACTGTGACACGGAGGCGGGAGTGCAGCGACTCGAGGGCAGCCGGCGATGAGCAGACAGCCCGCGTATCGACGGGGACCGCCTTGACTAGGCTTTGTGGTCGTGTCACAGATCTCCCGGGATGACGTCGCCCATCTGGCGCGTCTGGCCCGGCTCACACTGACCGACGGCGAGCTGGACAGCTTCGCCGGCCAACTCGACGCCATCCTTGCCCACGTCGGTGCGATCCAGGCGGTGGACGTCACGGGCGTCGAAGCGACGGACAATCCCTTGAAGAGCGTCAACGTCACGCGTCCCGACGTCGTCGCGCCGTGCCTGACCCAGGACGAGGCGCTCGCAGCCGCTCCGAAGGCCGTCGACGGCCGCTTCGCCGTCCCGCGAATTTTGGGGGAGGCCGAATGAGCGAGTTGATCCGCACCGACGCCGCGACGCTGGCGGCCCGGATCGCGGCCAAGGAGGTGTCCTCTACCGAGGTCACCCAGGCTCACCTGGACCAGATCGCGGCGACCGATGACGGGTACCACGCGTTTCTGCACGTCGCGGCCGACGAGGCCCTGGCGGCGGCTGGCCAGGTCGATGCGGCGGTGGCCGCCGGTGAATCGCTACCGTCACCGCTGGCCGGGGTCCCGCTGGCGCTCAAGGACGTCTTCACAACGACCGACATGCCAACGACGTGCGGGTCGAAGATCCTCGAGGGCTGGCGCTCGCCCTACGACGCCACCGTGACGGCCCGTCTGCGCGCCGCGGGCATCCCGATCCTCGGCAAGACCAACATGGACGAGTTCGCGATGGGCAGCTCGACGGAGAACTCCGCGTACGGGCCGACGCGCAACCCGTGGAACGTCGACCGCGTGCCCGGCGGCTCGGGCGGCGGCAGCGCTGCGGCGCTGGCCGCGTTCCAGGCGCCGTTGGCGATGGGTTCGGACACCGGCGGTTCGATCCGTCAGCCCGCCGCGCTGACCGCGACCGTCGGCGTCAAGCCCACCTACGGCACGGTGTCGCGCTACGGCCTGATCGCCTGTGCGTCGTCGCTGGACCAGGGTGGCCCGTGTGCGCGCACCGTGCTGGACACCGCCCTGCTGCACCAGGTCATTGCCGGGCACGATCCGCGCGACTCGACGTCGATCGACGTCGCGGTGCCCGACGTCGTCGCGGCGGCCAAGGCGGGCGCGGCCGGAGACCTGAAGGGCGTGCGGGTCGGGGTCGTCAAGCAGCTGCGGAGCGGCGAGGGCTACCAGCCGGGTGTGCTGGCCTCCTTCAACGCCGCCGTCGAGCAACTCGAGCGCCTCGGTGCGCAGATCTCCGAGGTCGACTGCCCGAACTTCGACCACTCGATGGCGGCCTACTACCTGATCCTGCCTTCGGAGGTGTCGAGCAACCTGGCTCGCTTCGACGCGATGCGATACGGACTGCGCGTCGGAGACGACGGAACGCACAGCGCCGAGGAGGTGATGGCGATGACCCGCGCGGCCGGCTTCGGCCCAGAGGTCAAGCGCCGCATCATGATCGGCACCTACGCCCTGTCGGCTGGTTATTACGACGCGTACTACAACCAGGCGCAGAAGGTCCGCACCCTGATCGCTCGCGATCTCGAACGCGCGTACCAGAGCGTCGACGTGCTGGTGTCGCCCACTACTCCCTCTACGGCGTTTCGCCTAGGGGAGAAGGTCGACGATCCGCTGGCGATGTACCTGTTCGACTTGTGCACGCTGCCGCTGAACCTCGCCGGGCACTGCGGCATGTCGGTGCCCTCGGGGCTGTCCGGAGACGACGGCCTGCCCGTCGGGCTGCAGATCATGGCCCCTGCGCTGGCGGACGATCGGCTGTACCGCGTCGGCGCCGCCTACGAGGCTGCGCGCGGTCCGCTGCCAACCGCCGTCTGACAGGGGAGGATGAGCAGATGCGGATCGGAGTTCTGACCGGAGGCGGCGACTGTCCCGGCTTGAATGCGGTGATCAGGGCCGTCGTGCGCACGTCCAACGTGAGGTACGGCTCGACGGTGGTCGGCTTCCTGGACGGCTGGCGGGGGCTCTTGGAGGACCGCCGCATCCAGCTGGCCAACGACGACCGCAACGACAGGTTGCTCGGCAAGGGCGGCACGATCCTCGGCACCGCTCGCGTCAACCCCGACAAGTTGCGGGCCGGTCTCGACCAGATCAAGCAGACGCTGGAGGACAATGGCATCGACGTGCTGATCCCGATCGGCGGCGAGGGCACGCTGACCGCGGCGCACTGGTTGTCGGAGGAGAACGTCCCGGTGGTCGGCGTTCCGAAGACCATCGACAACGACATCGACTGCACCGACGTCACGTTCGGCCACGACACCGCGTTGCAGGTCGCCTCCGACGCCATCGACCGGCTGCACAGCACGGCGGAATCGCATCAGCGGGTGATGCTCGTCGAGGTGATGGGTCGGCACGCCGGATGGATCGCCTTGAACGCCGGGTTGGCGTCCGGTGCGCACATGACGCTGATCCCCGAGCAGCCATTCGACGTCGAAGAAGTGTGCCGACTGGTCAAGCAGCGATTCGTCCGCGGTGATTCGCACTTCATCTGCGTGGTCGCCGAGGGCGCCAAACCCGCCGAGGGAACCATGCAGCTTCGTGACGGCGGCATCGACGAATTCGGCCACGTGAAGTTCACGGGCGTGGCTCACCAGCTGGGTGTCGAGATCGAGAAGCGGATCAAGAAGGAAGTGCGCACCACGGTGCTCGGCCACGTGCAGCGCGGTGGCACGCCGACGGCGTACGACCGCGTGCTGGCCACCCGGTTCGGTGTCAATGCCGCCGACGCCGCCCACTCCGGCGAGTACGGGATGATGGTGTCGCTGCGCGGCCAGGAGATCGGGCGGGTGGCGCTGGCCGACGCGGTGCGGCAGCTCAAGCTGGTGCCGCAGGGCCGCTACGACGACGCCGCAGAGTTCTTCGGCTGATTTTCTCTCCGCGAGCAGACACAAAAGCCCCTCATTTGCCCACTTTCAGGGGCTTTTGCGTCTGCTCGCGAGGGGAAGTGAGCCACTCACTAGGATTGCCTCATGTCTGTTGCTGCCGCCGAACTTCTGGACTACGACCAGGTCGTCGCCCGCTACGACCCCGTGATGGGCATGGAAGTGCACGTCGAGCTGTCCACCGCGACGAAGATGTTCTGCGGCTGCGCCAACGAGTTCGGCGCGGAACCCAACACGCAGGTGTGCCCGGTGTGCCTCGGGTTGCCCGGGGCGCTGCCGGTGCTCAACGAGAGCGCCGTCGAGTCGGCCATCCGGATCGGGCTTGCGCTCAACTGCGGCATCGCGCCGTGGGGCCGGTTCGCGCGCAAGAACTACTTCTACCCCGATCAGCCGAAGAACTACCAGATCAGCCAGTACGACGAGCCGATCGCCGTCAACGGCTACCTCGACGTGCCGCTGGACGACGGCACCACTTGGCGCATCGAGATCGAACGCGCGCACATGGAGGAGGACACCGGCAAGCTCACCCACCTGGGCAGCGACACCGGCCGTATCGAGGGTGCGACGACGTCGCTACTGGACTTCAACCGCGCAGGCGTTCCGCTCGTCGAGATCGTCACCAAGCCCATCGAAGGTGCAGGCGACCGCGCCCCGGAGCTCGCCAGGGCATACGTGACCGCGCTGCGGGACCTGTTGCGCGCGTTGAACGTTTCCGACGTGCGCATGGACCAGGGCTCGATGCGATGCGACTCCAACGTGTCCCTGAAGCTCAAGGGCGCAGACGAGTTCGGCACCCGAACCGAGACCAAGAACGTCAACTCGCTCAAGAGCGTCGAGGTCGCGGTGCGCTACGAGATGCGGCGTCAGGCCGCGGTGCTCGAGGCCGGCGGGAGCATCACGCAGGAGACCAGGCACTTCCACGAGGACGGACACACCACGGCGGGCCGAAGCAAGGAAACTGCCGAGGACTACCGGTACTTTCCCGAGCCCGACCTCGAACCGGTGGCGCCCAGCGACGAACTCGTCGAGCAACTGCGTAGCACCATCCCGGAGCTTCCGTGGTTATCGCGCAAGCGAATTCAGGAGGAGTGGGGGATCTCCGACGAGGTCATGCGCGACCTGGTGAACAATGGTGCCATCGACCTGGTGGCCGCGACCGTCGCGCACGGGGCACCAAGCGAATCGGCGCGCGCTCTGTGGGGCAACTTCCTGGTGCAGAAGGCCAATGAAAGGGGAGTGGCCGTGTCCGAATTGGCCATCGGCCCGGCGCAGGTGGCCGCGGTGATCAAGCTCGTCGATGAGGGCAAGCTGTCGAACAAGTTGGCCCGTCAGGTGATCGAGGGCGTGCTCGCGGGCGAGGGTGAGCCCGAGCAGGTGATGACCGACCGCGGTCTTGCCGTGGTCCGCGACGATTCGGTGATCAAGGCGGCCGTCGAGGAAGCGCTCGCTGCCAATCCCGATGTGGCCGAGAAGATTCGGGGCGGCAAGGTGCAGGCGGCCGGCGCGATCGTCGGTGCGGTCATGAAAGCCACCAAGGGGCAGGCCGACGCCGGGTTGGTGCGCGAATTGGTGCTCGCCGCCTGCGGCTAGTGATGAAACCTCAAGATCTGGTCTATCGCCTGCTGCGGCAGCCGCTTCGGCTGCTGTCGTTGCGCTCGATCGTCGTCGTCGGTGCGCTCGGCGTCATCACGCTGGTGCTGATTCTCGGAGCCTGGGTGTGGGTCGGTGTCACCAACGACCAGTACAACCAACTCGACCGTCGACTGGACTCGCTGAGCAGCCTGGGCGACGTCAATACTCTGCTCCGGAGTGCGCAGCAGCTCGGGGTCGAACCGCAAGCCACCGCAAACGGGCTGGTGCGCACCGCGCGCATCGGACAGATCACCGTGTCGATCCCCAGTGACGTCGTCTTGCCCGAGCTTCCCCGCGGCTACGCCAACACCACGATAGGCGGGGTCGAGTACCGGGTCCGCACCATCGCGACGGGCACGGCGTCGATTGCGCTCGGTGCTCCGGTCGCCGAGACCCAGGCCCAGATCGACTCACTTCACTGGCGGGTGTTCTGGATCTGCGCCGGGGTAATTCTCGGCACCTTGCTGGTGGGCTGGGTGATCGCGGTGATCATGGTCAACCCGTTCCGGCTGCTTGCACAGCAGGCTCGGGCCATCAACGCACAGTCCAACCCGGACGAGGTGCAGGTCCGCGGGGTGTGGGAGGCCGTCGAGATCTCCGAGGCGGTCGAGGGCATGCTGGCTCGCATCGGTGACGAGCAGCAGCGCACCCGAGCGGCGTTGGAGTCGGCGCGCGACTTCGCCGCGGTGGCATCGCACGAACTGCGCACGCCGTTGACGGCCATGCGGACCAACCTCGAGGTGCTGTCCACGATGAACCTCGCCGATGAACAACGCGCCGAGGTGATCGGCGACGTCATGCGCACGCAGATCCGGATCGAGGAGACGCTGATGGCGCTGGAACGGCTCGCGCAGGGCCAGCTGACGACGGTCGACGACTTCGTGCCCGTGGACGTCACCGAGCTGCTCGACAGGGCGGCGCACGACGCGATACGCAACTATTCGGGTCTCGAAGTGTCGTTGGCGTCGTCGACGACCGTCCTGATGCTCGGGTTGCCTGCCGGTCTGAGGCTTGTCATCGACAACTCCATCGCCAACGCCGTCAAACACGGCGGCGCGACGGAGGTTCGGCTCAGCGTGCTGAGCTCTGCGGCCGGCGTCGAGATCGCCGTCGACGACAACGGCTCCGGGGTGCCGGAGCAAGAGCGCACTGAGGTGTTCGAGCGCTTCCACCGCGGCTCGACTGCGTCGCGGTCGGGTTCGGGGCTGGGGCTCGCACTTGTCGCGCAGCAGGCCGAATTGCATGGCGGCACAGCCGCGCTCGAGGTCAGCCCGATGGGTGGGACGCGGATGATGCTTCGGCTGCCCGGTCCGCAGTAGCTGGCGCTAGCTGCCCAGCATCTTCATCACCGTCGCGGAGTACGACTCGAGCCGCGAACGGGCGTAGCCCGCTGGGTCGTTGACCGCCAACCGACCGAGCATCTCGGCGAACGAAGCATGGTGTGGCCGAGCAGCGACGAGTCGAGTCCGTCGAGGCGCGGATCCAGGGCGATACCGGCGTTCGCCAACGCCTCCGATTGCGCCAGGATCGAGGAGCGGGCGGTGCGCAGCGAGTCGCGGTAATCGCGAGGTGCGCTGTCCGGCACGGTGAGAATCAGCCGCCAGCGGGTCGGATTGTCCAGGACCGCAGCGAGAAACGCCGACACCGTCGCAACTGTGGATCCACGTGACCGGCTGGCATTCGAGAACCGAAGTGCGCCAATACTTCGCGGACGTTCGAGCCAAACTCTGCACGTCCGAACACGCCGACCGGGCCATGCGCTATTTGCTGTGGACACCGCAGGACCGTGGCCTGCGGTGTGGGCGGGCAGTCGCATCTAACGCCTGCAGCCATCGCGACCTTGCCGAAGTGGATGCGGCACATGGGCGGATTCGATCAGCCCGCCGCCGTCGACGCCGCGGTGACACCGATGGCGCGGGCGGTGGTGCGAGCCATGTCGGCAGACGATTCGCGGCTGATGCTGGCGATGTCGCGCCGATTGGTGCCCGAGACCGCCAAGGTGCTGGCGCAGCACCTCACGGCTGGCCCGCCCGCCGATTCGCGCACGGTGTGGCCGACTCAGGTGCGCGAAAGGCTGGTCGCGCCCGCCTGATCACGCCGCACGACGGTGCATACCCCGACCACGCAGTAACCGGCGATGACGAAACACAGTGTCGCGTAGGCGACATTGCCGATCGGCGTGCCTGAGTTCGTCGTTCCTTCAATGGCCCCCGCGTAGTCGGGCAGGGCGCTGAGCCACAGCACGGCGAAGACCACCAGATACAGCGGACCGAACACCTTGACGAAAGTGCTTGGGTACTCGGTGCCCTCGCGCCTGGTGCGACGCCACTGCTGCACGAGCACCGGCACGGCAATGACCGCGAACACCACGAGTTCGACTGCGAAGACGATGGCTTGCGTGGTCTCGTGACCTTCGAACACCGACGAGGGCAGGCTCAGCAGCATCACCGCAGGGACCACCAGCGCGCCTGCCGCGAATGTGCGCCACGTCAATCCCCATCCGTGGACGGAATCACCACGTGCGACGCGGCGCCCCACCAAGACGTGGACGAAGAACGCCAGCGCCGCGGGCGCCAGCATCGCGAATACCACGACGCTCGTCATGGGTACCGAGTTCATCATCGGGTGATTGAGCGCGTTGTCGTCGTTCCATGCCCACCAACGCAATTGCGGGCCGAGGTGGTCGAAGACCTCGTAGAAGCAGCCGTTGACGAAACCGACGCATACCGAACCGAATACCGCGCCGCGGCGGTCGAACACGCCGACGGCACGCACCACGTCGAACGCGAGCGTGATGGTCGCCGGGTACAGCGCAACGATGTACAACGGCAGCCGGTCGTACATGAAGTCGACGGTGAATACGTTGTGCGCGAACACCACTCCGAGCTGGTCCGCGACGCCGAACGTTTCGGGAAAGTACTCAGGCGGTTCGATGATCAGCAGGAAGATCACCGAGGCGAACCACAGCGCCAGATTGGTGGGATCGCCGTCGCGGCGCAGCCTACGGATCGCGAAGACCAACGCCATCACCGCGCCACTGACCATCAGCAGTTCGACTACCGGCATGGTCCAATTCGACAGCTCGAACGGACTGCGAAGCTGCACGATCGCCGGTGCGCCCGAGCAGGGGAATCCGAGGTGTGCGGCCAGCTGGGCGAAATCCGGATTGCAGAGGTCCGACACGTGAAGTCGCCTCTCAGTCAGGCAGTGCTAGCAGGCAACGAGCTCGGAACGTCACATTCAGGTGCAAGATCGTAAAGGGTGCAAGACCTGCGCGATCGCCTTGCGGCCGGGCGTCGGCTAGGTGTTGTCGGCGTTGGCACGCGGGAACCCGCCCTGCGGGAACAGCGGGAAGACCACGTCGTCGAGCTTTTCGGCATCACCCATGGTCTTGTTCACCGTCGCGCCCCACACGTTGCCGTCGGGCGACAGCTGAAGCGCCCACACGTGGCCATGCTGGTCTTGTCGCAGCACCTCGGGGTCGCCCGTCACCGCGCCCGTGTCCGGGGCCAACCGCACGGCGACGGTTTGCTTGGTGTTGACCAGGTTGACCAGCACCGTGCCATCGGAGGCGGCGCATCCCGCGACGCCTGGCTTGTCCGGCCAGTTCCACACGGTCGACACGACGGAGTCCTTGGTGATGCGTTGCAAGCGGTCGCCGGTGGGGGTGCGGTCGGTGATGTACAGCGAGCCGTCTCCCGAGTCCTGGCACAGTCCGCCGCTCGAGCCGAGGCCGCTCAGCGCGGTGGTCGGCGGCGCCTGATTGACCGTCGTCGGCTGCTCGATGCGAAGCAGCTTGCCTGCCAGCGAACCCGGGTCCGCAGCCTGCGCGGGGTCGCCCGCGTCGCCGGTGAGCACTTCCAAGGTGGTCGGGCTGGTGAAGATCAGCGCACCCATGTTTCCGGTGACGCCCTTCGGGATCCCGGTCAGAATCGGCTTCGGTACGTCGTCGTCCGCGATGCGGATCACGCGGTTGTCGGTGGGAGTGCTCACGTACGCGAACATCAAGCGATCCTGGTCGTACGTCGGCGACAGCACGATGTCCATCAGGCCGCCGTCACCGGACGGGTCGACCGGGATGACCATCTTCACCTTGGGTTCGGCATTTGCCGAGATGTTCTTCACTACGCCGGTGACGCGTTCGGCGACAAGCGCCGAGTGGCTGTCGGGCCCCATGATCAGCCCGCTCGTGCTGTCCAGACAGCCCTGCATCACCCCTGGGGCCGGGCAGACCTTCTTGAACGTCGACGGCGGGAGCGGCGGTGGTGGCGGAGGCGTCGAACTCGGTGCCGCACCGAACTGCGGCGGCTTCGTGAACGGTTCCGATTGAGCCTCGCTGAAACGCGCGCAACCCGACCCGCACAGCACCGCGGCGCAAAGCAACGCCAGCACACCTTGCATCGGCCGGCGCAATCTCATGCAGGCCAGGTTACGGATCGTTTGGCGGTGCTCGCCACGCTGGTTGCACCACGCCTCGTCTGGACGGCCTCTGAATATGTCGGAATATGTCGCGAAAGCGACGCGCCAATCCACCATTCCCAGGTGAGTAGCACTTACGCTGGTTTGGTGACCAGTACTTCTCACGACCCGCGCGCGTGGCAACCGCCTCAGGAGCACGCCTCGCGGCCGGAGGCGGCGCGCCTGGTCGATCCCGAAGACGATCTGCCTTCGTCGACCTACGCCGGTGACTTCGAAACCACGGCCATCCCTCGGTACGACAGCGGCGTTGGGACATCCGACCAGCAGGGATACGCCTTGCTCGGCGACCCGGACCCGCTGCCCTATGTCCAGCCCAGCGGGCGCCATAGCGCGCATCTGGTCGAGCCCGCCGAGATCGAACCCGACGTCGCTAACGACGGGAACATTCGGGCGGCAAGTCGGCGCGGCACCCAGGACATCGGTCTGATGATCTTGCGGGTCGGGCTCGGTGCACTGCTCATCGCGCACGGCCTCCAGAAGGCGTTCGGCTGGTGGGGCGGGACCGGGTTCGGTGGCTTCGAACAGTCGCTGGCCGAGTTGGGCTTCCAGCACGCCCGCGTGCTCAGCTACGCGGGGATCGGTGCGGAGCTCGGCGCGGGGACCCTGCTCGTCCTCGGCCTGTTCACTCCGCTGGCCGCTGCGGCCGCCCTGGCCTACCTGCTGAATGCACTGCTCGCTGCCGTCGTCGCGCAGCCTGCGTCCGGTTACTTCCCGTTCTTCCTGCCCGAGGGACACGAGTACCAGGTCACGCTGCTCGTGCTCGCTGCGGCCTTGGTGCTGACGGGTCCGGGACGCTACGGGTTCGACGCCGGTCGAGGATGGGCGCGACGACCATTCATCGGGTCGGCCGTGGCGTTGGTGCTTGGCATCGGTGTCGGCGTCGCCGTGTGGGTGTTCCTCAACGGCGCCAACCCGCTCGCCTAGTCGTACGGATTCGGTACGCGACCGTCAGTGGCCGCGGCCAACAGCGGCAGGGTGGCGAAGGTCACCGCGGGAAGCCGGAATTCGGAGCCGTCCTTGCGGCAGGCCAACGCCCAGGAGGACTTGTCGAAGCGCAGCCCGTCGACCTCTGACCACGGCGCCGTCGTGCTGCTGACCAGAGTGCGTGCCGTGACGCTGTCCCTGTCGGCCACCGTGCGGTATCGGATGATGATCGTCGACGCGATCACCGGCAGGACGAGCAACGGGGCGAATACGGCCGGTTTGGCCAGCACCAGGGCAAGCAGGCCGAGCGTGAAGAACCCGACCGCCAGATGGGCCATCGGCGAAATCTTGACGACGATGGGTGCGGTGGCCCCCTGGGCTGCTGGCGAACTCACGACGACCATCCTTGCACTGGCCGTCGGGGGCGCCGGATCGCATCGCCCGGAATTTGACCTTCGACCAGTGCGGGGGCTACCGTCGCACATTATGAAGAACACGGGATTGCTCGTAGTAATTGGTTGGCGCGTTGGTGCGTAACCAGGCCTGAGCCTACGAGCATCGACGCGCAACCCTCGTGCAGCAGACGCTGACGGGGGTTTTTTGTTGCCCGAGCACCCAATGATCGTGACGAAGAGAGACCGAGAGAGATCGTGAGCGCACCCACCACGCGACCACCAGAGCCGGCACACCGTGCGAACGGAACGCCCGCAGTCGCGAACACGCCCGCCACGCAGCCGAGAAAGGTTGCCCCGCAGCAGATGACTGGGGCGCAGGCGGTAATCCGCTCGCTGGAGGAGCTCGACGTCGAGGTGATCTTCGGGATCCCGGGCGGTGCGGTGCTGCCGGTCTACGACCCGCTATTCGACTCGCAGAAGCTGCGGCACGTGCTCGTCCGCCACGAACAGGGAGCCGGGCACGCCGCCAGCGGATATGCCCACGCCACCGGCAAGGTCGGCGTCTGCATGGCCACCTCGGGTCCCGGCGCGACGAACCTGGTCACGCCGCTGGCCGATGCGCAGATGGACTCCATTCCGGTGGTGGCCATCACCGGGCAGGTCGGCCGTGCGCTGATCGGTACCGATGCCTTCCAGGAAGCCGACATCTCGGGCATCACGATGCCCATCACCAAGCACAACTTCCTGGTTCGCGAAGGCGACGAGATCGCCCAGGTCGTCGCCGAGGCGTTCCACATCGCGAAGTCCGGCAGGCCGGGCGCGGTGCTGGTCGACATCCCGAAGGACGTGCTGCAGGCCCAGTGCACCTTCAGTTGGCCGCCGGTGATCGACCTGCCGGGTTACAAGCCAAACACCAAGCCACACAGCAGGCAGGTCCGTGAGGCGGCGAAGCTCATCCGCGCGGCCCGCAAGCCGGTGCTCTACGTCGGTGGCGGCGTCATCCGCGGTGAGGCGACCGCCGAACTCCTGGAACTGGCTCAGCTGACGGGAATTCCCGTGGTCACCACGCTGATGGCCCGTGGCGCGTTCCCTGACAGTCATCCACAGAACCTGGGCATGCCCGGCATGCACGGCACGGTGGCTGCGGTGGGCGCGCTGCAGAAGAGCGACCTGCTGATCGCTCTGGGCACCCGGTTCGACGACCGGGTGACCGGCAGGCTGGATTCGTTCGCACCCGAGGCCAAGGTGATCCACGCCGACATCGATCCGGCCGAGATCGGCAAGAACCGCAACGCCGACGTGCCGATCGTCGGTGACGTCAAGGCCGTCATCCGGGATCTGCTCGAGGCGCTGCGCCGTGACGGTCTTTCGGCCGCCAGCTTCAACATCGACCACTGGTGGGAGTATCTGCGCAGTGTGCAGGCGACCTACCCGCTGAGCTACGGCCCGCAGAGCGACGGTAGCCTCAGCCCGGAGTTCGTCATCGAGTCGCTTGGCCGCATCGCCGGTCCGGACGCCCTGTACGTCGCGGGCGTCGGCCAGCACCAGATGTGGGCAGCGCAGTTCATCAAGTACGAGAACCCGAGGACGTGGCTGAACTCGGGCGGGCTGGGCACCATGGGCTTCGCGATTCCGGCGGCGATGGGCGCCAAGTTCGCCAGGCCCGACGCCGAGGTGTGGGCCATCGACGGGGACGGCTGCTTCCAGATGACCAACCAGGAGTTGGCCACCTGCACCGTCGAGGGCGCACCCATCAAGGTCGCCGTCATCAACAACGGCAACCTGGGCATGGTGCGGCAATGGCAGACGCTCTTCTACGAGGAGCGGTACAGCCAGACGAATCTGTCCACGCATGGCCAGCGCGTCCCCGACTTCGTCAAGCTGGCGGAGGCCTACGGCTGTGTCGGATTGCGTTGCGAGCGTGCCGAAGACGTCGAGGACGTGATCAACCAGGCGCGGGCCATCAACGACCGACCGGTGGTGATCGACTTCATCGTCGGCGCCGACGCCCAGGTGTGGCCGATGGTCGCGGCGGGCATGAGCAATGACGAGATCCAGGCGGCCAAGGGAATTCGGCCATTGTTCGATGACCAGGGCAATGAGGGGCATGCGTGATGGGCATTCAGACGCATACCCTGTCCGTCCTCGTCGAGGACAAGCCCGGCGTGTTGGCACGTGTCGCCTCGCTGTTCTCCCGGCGCGGCTTCAACATTCAGTCGCTGGCCGTCGGTGCGACCGAGCAGAAGAACTTGTCGCGGATGACGATCGTCGTCTCGGTCGAGGACTTCCCGCTGGAGCAGGTCACCAAGCAGCTCAACAAGCTGATCAACGTGATCAAGATCGTCGAGCAGGACGAGAACAACTCGGTCTCGCGCGAGCTCGCGCTGATCAAGGTCCGGGCCGATGCGACGACGCGCGGCCAGATCATCGAGACCGTGAACTTGTTCCGCGCCAAAGTCGTTGACGTGTCGGCGGAGTCGTTGGTGGTGGAGGCCACCGGCACACCCGGCAAGCTGACGGCGCTGCTGAACCTGCTGGAGCCCTATGGCATCCGGGAGATCGCTCAGTCCGGAATGGTGACGCTCGCCCGCGGTCCGCGCGGCATCGTCACCTCGAAATAACAATTTTTGACGAAATACGAACACAGAGAAGGAAATTCAAGTGGCATCAGAAAAAGGCATTGAGCTGTTCTACGACGACGATGCAGACCTGTCGATCATCCAGGGCCGCAAGGTTGGTGTCATCGGCTACGGCAGCCAGGGGCACGCGCACTCGCTGAGCCTGCGCGACTCGGGCGTCGAGGTGAAGGTCGGACTCAAAGAGGGCTCCAAGTCCCGTGAGAAGGTCACCGAGCAGGGCCTCGAGGTCGACACGCCCGCCGAGGTCGCCAAGTGGGCCGACGTCATCATGCTGCTGGCGCCGGACACCGCCCAGGCCGAGATCTTCAAGAACGACATCGAGCCGAACCTCGAGGCAGGCAACGCGCTGTTCTTCGGGCACGGCCTGAACATCCACTTCGATCTGATCGAGCCCGCCGACAACATCACCGTCGGCATGGTCGCACCGAAGGGCCCCGGCCATCTGGTGCGTCGTCAGTTCGTCGACGGCAAGGGCGTGCCCTGCTTGATCGCCATCGACCAGGACCCCACCGGTGAAGGACAGGCGCTCGCGCTGTCCTACGCCAAGGGCATCGGCGGCACCCGCGCAGGCGTCATCAAGACCACGTTCAAGGAAGAGACCGAGACCGACCTCTTCGGCGAACAGGCCGTGTTGTGTGGCGGCACCGAGGAACTGGTCAAGGTCGGCTTCGAGGTCATGGTCGAGGCCGGCTACGCGCCCGAGATGGCCTACTTCGAGGTGCTGCACGAGCTCAAGCTGATCGTCGACCTGATGTACGAGGGCGGCATCGCGCGCATGAACTACTCGGTGTCCGACACCGCGGAGTTCGGTGGGTACCTGTCCGGCCCGCGCGTCATCGACGCCGACACCAAGGAGCGGATGCGCGCCATCCTCAAGGACATTCAGGACGGCACCTTCGTGAAGGAGCTCGTCGCGAACGTCGAGGGTGGCAACAAGCGGCTCGAGAAGCTGCGCAAGGAGAACGCCGAGCACCCCATCGAGGTCACCGGCAAGAAGCTGCGCGACCTGATGAGCTGGGTCGACCGCCCGATCACCGAAACCGCCTAACCCCACACGATGTCGGCGCGCTTTCGTTCGCTCAGCGTACGAAGGCGCGCCGAAGTCGCATCTACGGGGCCAGTGCGGGAACCTTCTCGACTCCGAACTCGCGGCGCAGCACCGTGCGCGCGGCGTAGTAGCCGGCCATGCCGTGCACACCCGTACCCGGAGGCGTCGCCGACGAGCAGAGGTATGCCTTCGGAATGGGAGTGGTCCACGGATTGGCCCGAAGGGTCGGGCCGATCATTGCCGCAAACAGCGTGGCGCCGCCGACGATGATGTCGCCCCCGACGTAGTTGGCGTTGTGGTCCGACATTTGGGCGGCCGGTACGCACCGCGCCGCGACCACCAGGTCACGGAATCCGGGGGCGACCCGCTCGAACATCCCGATGACTGTCTCGGTGAGGTCGGCCGTGGAACCGGAGGGAACGTGCGCGTAGGTCCACAGTGGTCGACGGCCCTGATCGTCGATGCGCGACGGGTCCGCCAGGTGCGGCAGTGACGCCAGCGTCATCGGCCACTCGGCATGGCGGCCGGCCGCGACTTCCCTTTCGGCCAGTGCCATCTGGGCTCGACTTCCGCCCATGTGGATCGTCGGCGATTGGGCGATGCGCGCGTCGCGCCACGGAATCTCGCCGGACAGCACGAAGTCGACCTTGCACACTCCGGGGCCGAATCGGTAGCGGCGCAGTGCCTTTGCGTATCGGGCCGGAACCGCGTCGCCGTAGATGTCCAGCAACGCCGTCGGTGCGGTGTCGTAGATGACCACTCCCGGCGGCGGCGTGGTGACCGGTTCGCCGAGCACCAATTCGCCGCCGTGCGCCCGAAGGTCGGCGATCAGCGCATCGGAGATCACCTGAGTTCCGCCGATGGGCACCGGCCACCCGGCCGTGTGCGCCACCGTGCCGAGCATCAGCCCGGCCCCGCTGTTCACCGGTGACGGCATCGTCGAGATGGCGTGCGTGCCAACGCCGGTGAACAGCGCTCTGGCGTCGTCGCCGCGCAGCAGGCTCCACGCCGGGCTGCCCTGGGCCAGCACCCTCAGGCCCGTGCGCACCGTGGTCACCAAATCTGGTGGTAGCGAGCGCTTGTCGCCGAGGAAGAAGCCCAGCACGCCGTCGACGTGTTCAGTGAGCGGACCGAAGAGCCGTCGCCATGACTCGCCGTCGTCGAGTTCGGCGCACGTGCGTTCCAGCGAGCGATATGCCACGGCGGCGGACCTGCCAGGCAACGGGTTGGCGTAGGACACCTCCGGCGCCACCAGCTCCACCCCGCGTGCTGCCAGGTCGAACTCGGCGAAGAACGGCGAGGCCATACCGAGCGGATGCACCGCAGAGCAGACGTCGTGGAGCACGCCCGGGTATTCGGGGTCGGCGGCGGTCCGCGCGCCGCCCCCTGCGGTTGACTGCGCCTCGACGACCCGAACCGACAAACCGGCGCGAGCGCAGATCACGGCGGCGCTCAGACCGTTGGGTCCGCTGCCGACGATGGTGACCTCTGGGTCTCCTGGCATCCCGCTCCCCGATGTCGCTCCGCTCCTGCCCGCCACCGCTTCATTAGAGCCCATTACTCTGGCCGCGTGAGCCTGCCCGTTGTTTTGATAGCCGACAAACTCGCTGAATCGACCGTCGCTGCCCTGGGCAACCAGGTGGAAGTGCGCTGGGTCGACGGCCCCGACCGAGAAAAGCTGCTGGCCGCGCTGCCGGACGCCGACGCGCTGCTGGTGCGTTCCGCAACCACCGTCGACGCCGAGGTGCTGGCCGCGGGCCCCAAGCTGAAGATCGTGGCGCGTGCGGGCGTCGGACTGGACAACGTCGACGTCGACGCGGCGACGGCCCGCGGCGTGCTGGTGGTCAACGCACCGACGTCGAACATCCACAGCGCCGCAGAGCATGCGCTCGCGCTGCTGTTGTCGGCCGCGCGCCAGATCCCGGCCGCCGACGCGACGCTGCGCGAACACACCTGGAAGCGGTCGTCGTTCTCGGGCACCGAGATCGTCGGCAAGACGGTCGGCGTGGTCGGACTGGGCCGCATTGGCCAGCTGGTGGCGTCCCGGCTGGCTGCGTTCGAAGCGCACATCGTCGCCTACGACCCCTACGTGTCGCAGGCCCGCGCCGCTCAGCTGGGCATCGAGTTGCTGACCCTCGACGAGCTTCTACTGCGGTCCGACTTCATCTCGGTGCACCTGCCGAAGACGAAGGAGACCGCGGGATTGATCGGCGCGGAAGCGCTGAAGAAGGTCAAGCCCGGCGTGATCATCGTCAACGCCGCACGGGGTGGGCTGATCGACGAGCAGGCGCTCGCCGACGCGATCCGCAGCGGACACGTGCGCGGTGCGGGCATCGACGTGTTCGCGACCGAACCCTGCACCGACAGCCCGCTGTTCGACCTACCTCAGGTGGTCGTCACGCCACACCTCGGCGCGTCGACGGCCGAGGCCCAGGATCGGGCGGGTACCGACGTGGCGGCCAGTGTCCGCTTGGCGCTGGCCGGGGAGTTCGTCCCCGATGCCGTCAACGTCGGAGGCGGCGTCGTCGGCGAAGAGGTGGCGCCGTGGCTGGATCTGGTGCGCAAGCTCGGCCTGCTCGTCGGAGCGCTGTCGGCCGAGCTGCCTACGAACCTATCGGTTCAGGTGCGCGGCGAGCTTGCCTCCGAAGAGGTTGACGTGCTGCGGCTCTCGGCGTTGCGCGGGCTGTTCTCCGCCGTCATCGAGGATCAGGTCACCTTCGTCAACGCGCCCGCGCTGGCCGCGGAGCGCGGCGTCGAGGCCAGTATCAGTACCGCACCCGAGAGCCCCAACCACCGCAGCGTCGTCGACGTCCGCGCGGTGGCGGCCGACGGCTCGACCGTGAACGTGGCGGGCACCCTGTCCGGCCCGCAGCAGATCCAGAAGATCGTCCAGATCAACGGCCGCAACCTGGATCTGCGCGCCGAGGGGGTCAACCTGATCATCAACTACGGCGACAAGCCGGGCGCGCTCGGCAAGATCGGTACCCTGCTCGGCACCGCGGGCGTCAACATCCTGGCCGCTCAGCTCAGCCAGGACGCCGACGGGGTGGGGGCAACGATCATGTTGCGCCTCGACCGCCAGGTGCCTGCCGACGTGCTGGACGCCATCGGCACCGACGTCGGCGCCGTGACGCTGGAACTGGTGGACCTGTCGTGAAACTGGCGGTCGTCGCGGGTGACGGAATCGGCCCCGAGGTCATCGAGCAGGCCATCAAGGTGCTCGACCTGGTGGTGCCGGGGGTCGAGAAGACCGAATACGACCTTGGTGCGCGGCGCTATCACGCGACGGGGGAGACCCTGCCGGACGGCGTCGTCGACGAGTTGCGGACCAATGACGCAATCCTCTTGGGCGCCATCGGCGATCCGTCCGTGCCAAGCGGCGTGCTCGAACGCGGTCTGCTGCTGACCCTTCGGTTCCAGTTGGACCACCACGTCAATCTGCGCCCGTCGCGGCTGTACGCCGGGGTGACCAGCCCGCTGGCAGGCAACCCCGAGATCGACTTCGTCGTGGTCCGCGAGGGCACCGAAGGTCCCTACACCGGCACCGGCGGTGCGATCAGAGTCGGCACGCCGCACGAGGTCGCTACGGAGGTCAGCCTCAACACCGCGTTCGGTGTCCAGCGCGTCGTGCGCGACGCCTTCACGCGGGCGGCGACGCGCCGCAAGCACCTGACCCTGGTGCACAAGACGAACGTGCTGACGTTCGCGGGCAAGCTGTGGGCCCGCACCGTGGCCGAGGTGGGCGAGGAATTCCCCGACGTCGCAGTCGCCTACCAACACATTGACGCGGCCACCATCCACATGGTCACCGACCCGGGCCGCTTCGACGTGATCGTCACCGACAACCTGTTCGGTGACATCATCACCGACCTGGCCGCCGCGGTCTCCGGTGGCATCGGGCTTGCGGCAAGCGGGAACATCGATGCGACACGGATGAATCCGTCGATGTTCGAACCCGTTCATGGCAGTGCGCCGGACATCGCCGGGCAGGGCGTTGCCGACCCGACGGCTGCCGTCATGTCGGTGGCCATGTTGCTGGGCCACGTCGGTGAGTCCGCCGCCGCGGCGCGGGTGGACAAGGCCGTCGAACGGCATCTGGCTACCCGCGGCGACGAGAAGTTGTCGACGGCCGAGGTCGGCGACCGGATCGCGGGACTGCTCTAGCCGCTCGTCAGAGGTCGGCGAGATCGTCCGGCACGTCGACGGCGTACAGACGCAACGCCTCCAAGGGCACTACCTCGAGCGTGCGCTCGTGGGTGGCCGCCAGCACCACCGGAGCGGCGTGGCCGTCCTGATGTGCGCGCAGCCAGTTCGTGGCGGTGACACACCAGCGGTCCCCAGGTGCCAGTCCAGGAAACCGGTACTGCGGCATTGGCGTCGACAGGTCGTTGCCGATGGAGCGCTGGTGCTCGAGGAAGTCGCCGGTCACGACGGCGCAGATGGTGTGCCTGCCGACATCCTCGGGACCCGTCGAGCAGCACCCGTCCCGGTAGAAGCCGGTGACGGGATCGGTGCCACATGGCTCCAGTGGGCCGCCGAGCACGTTGCGATCAGACATCGGCCAAGTATCCCGCGGCTAGGTGCGCTGGTGTACCGACTCGACCGTGTAGAAGTGCGGATCGAAGCTCGACGCCAATTCCGCAGCGGCGCGCATGTGTTCCTGAGCGGCCGGATTGGTCTGCATCGCCGCGAAGGCGTCCGCGTCGTCCCATTGCGCGTAGTTGACGACGCGGGTGCCGTCGACGCTGACGTGGATGTTGGCAGACCGGAAGCCGGTTAGGTGCTGCATGACCTGCTCGGTGGCGTCGGTGAGCAACGCGGCGAGTGTCTTGGCGTGGTCTGGATCGACGGTGAAGACATTGATGAGCGTCGCGTACGGGCCGTGTTCGACGATGGTGGTCATGCTTCCTCCAGTGTCAGGTTCCTTACATATTCGAGCCTATCTCAATGTAAGGTTCCTGTCATGTCCGTATCCGAAGTCGAAGGTGGCGTGGGCTACCTGGTGAAGCGGGTCCAGCAGTCGATGCGACGCCGCTGCGATGCCGCGTTGCGGCCCACCGGGTTGTCCATGGCCCAGTACGCGGCGCTGCGCGCGCTCGCCGACCATCCTGACGCGTCGGCATCCGAACTGGCCCGGCTCTGCTTCGTCACCAGGCAGTCGCTGCAAGATCTGCTGACGAGTCTGCGAGCGTCCGGTCTGGTGCGGGCGGCGACCTCACCTGGACGGGGTCGCGCCAACGCGCTGGCGCTCACCCCAACTGGGCGCAAGCGCTTGACGGCCAGCCATGACGCGGTCATCGGTGTGGAACATGCGATGGTTCAAGGGCTTTCGACGGGCGCTAGGCGGCAGTTGGCGGACCTTCTTACCCAATGCGCGGAGAATCTCGAGCACGGTCCGGCCGATTGAACACACGCGACTGCGCAGTGGGTCGACGTGATCGGCTGTATCGCATCCGCGGGTGCTCAGTCGCGCGGCACCTGACTTCGCAGCGGATCGGCGTCGACGGGCACCAGCGGCAGTGCCACCAACGGGAACAGCGCGCACAGCGCGAACGCCAGCGGGAAACCCGCCGTCGTGATGATCGCCCCGAAGACCGGCGGCACGATGCCCGTCATCAGCAACTGGCTGGTGTTCTGCGTGCCTAGTGCCCGGCCGCTCCAGAACGGACCCGCCAACTCGGCGATCGCGGTGAACGCCAAGCCGTTGTCGGACACCGTGATCACCGATGCGGCCACCATCACCGCGACGGACAGCGGCGAGTGCATCAGATCGGTCACGGCGAGCAGGCCCATCGCAATCGCCGCGCCGATCGCGATGGTCCTGATGGGGTGCATTCGCGATCCGGTCTTGTCGGACCATCGGCCCGCCGCGATTCTGCCTGCTGCGCCGAGGATCTGGGCGAAGGTCACCATGGCGCCAGCGGACGCGGCCGACCAGCCGCGGTCGGCCATCAGCCACACCAGGGTGAAGGTCCACACCAGGCACTGCGGCACGACGAGCAGCACCGAGACGGCGTGAATGCGCCACAACGTCGATGACCCGCGGTAGGGATTGGCGAGCTCGTCGGAGTGTGCCTCTGCCCGAGGCGGTCGCGGCGGGTCCAGCACGCCTACGGCGCTGATTACCGCGGCGGCGGCGCAGGCGATCGCCGGGAACAGCAGCGCCTCGGTGACGCCCCTAGATTCGGCCAGTCGGGGAATCACCAAGGCGCCCAAGCCGACTCCCAAGGGCTGCGCGGTCTGGCGAATGCCCATCACGAGCCCACGCTGATGGGGTGGAAACCAGCCGACCACCAGTCGGCCGCTGGCGGAGTTGCTGCTTGCGGCCGCCATGCCCCCGAGGAACAGGAAGATTCCGACTGTGACGAGGGAATGGGCCGAGGCGGCTGCAAAGGCCGCCGCGGCGGTGAGCGCGGAGCCCACGGCGAGCACGAGTCGTTCGCCGAAGCGGTCGACGAGGTAACCCCATGCGATGAGGGTCGCCACCATGCCGAAGCTGGGCAGCGCCGAGATGAGGCCGGCACCGGCCAGGTCGAGGCCGCGGTCGGCGTGAAGGGTCGGGATCAGGAAGGCGACGCCGTTGATGAACACGTTGGCGCACAAGGTCGCGGTCAGTGCGATCACGAGCAATGACCACCGACGGACAGTGCCGATCGCCGCGGTGGTCATAGGCCCATGCTCCCGCAAGGCATCTCACGATGTCGAACTGTGATCTCAAATCATGAGACAGAGCTGATGGGGAATCATCGTGGTTAGGACGAGACCGCACAGCTCCCTCTATCGGCTGACACCGGTCCCGCAGTCGACGGCCGGATGTCGAAGTCGAAGATCGCGGTCGGCAGATAAAGCGAACAGCAGGCATTGGGAATGTCGACGACGCCGCTGACGCGCCCTTCGATCGGTGCCGCGCCGAGCAGCAGATAGGCCTGTGGCCCGGAGTAGCCGAACTTTTCCAGGTATGTGACGGCATTCAGGCAGGCGTTGCGGTAGGCGACCGTGGCGTCGTTGTACAACTGCGTATCGGTGTCGTGGTCGACGCCGATCCCGATGAAGGTGACGAATTCCGAATACCGCGGCTCCACGTTGCCGGGCATCAGGATCGGGTTCGTGGTGACGCCGTAGGTCTCCATGCCGCCCTTGATCAGGTCGACGTGAAAATCGATGAAACCACCCATCTCGATGGCGCCGCAGAAGGTGATCTCGCCGTCGCCCTGGCTGAAGTGCAGGTCGCCGCCCGAGAACAGTGCTCCCGGCACGTGCACCGGATAGAACACCCGCGACCCTCGGGTGAAGTTCTTGATGTCGTGGTTGCCGCCGTTCTCCCGCGCAGGAACGGTGCGGGCGCCGTCGCGGCCAATCGCCGCCAACACGTCGCCGGAGGCCGTGCCGCCGAGCACCGACTCCTCGAGCGGTGGGAGGGCCAGAGCGGGGACACGGTCCGGGTCGGTCGCGATGAGGGCCCGCTCGCGATCGTTCCAACGCTTGAGCAGCTCCGGCGACGGCGCGGTGCCGAACAGTCCGGGATGGGTGATCCCGGTGAACTCGACACCGGGAATGTGCCGCGACGTGCACTTCTGGCCCGAGAAGTCCCAAACCGCCTTGTATGCATCGGGGAAACGGTCGGTGAGGAACCCTCCGCCGTTCTGCTTGGCGAAGATCCCGGTGTAACCCCAGCCCTGGCCGGCGACCTCCCCGACCTCCTGCGGTATTGGCCCCAGGTCCAGGATGTCGACGACCAGCAGATCGCCGGGTTCGGCGCCCTCGACGAAGATGGGGCCGGACAGCATGTGGGCATGACTGAGGTCGACGTCCCGCACGTCGTTGGCCGAATCGTTGTTCCCGATCTGTCCGTCGGTCCAGTCGCGGCATTCCACGCGGATCGACTGGCCGGGGCGGACGTGAACGGCAGGCGGAATGTCGGGGTGCCACCTGTTGTGGCCAGGTACCGCTTGTTCGCGCATGGAGCGGGCTTGGTCGACGGTAAAGACGACATCAGGCATGGGAGTCTCCAATCAGGGTCGCGGCAACTTGGCGTGTCGGGGATCGATGGTGATCGGCGTGGCGCGGCGTGACCGTCCGGGCACGCCGGACACGACCTGGGGTGAATCGGCGCTGCGGGCGCTGGCTTCCAATGCGTTGCGCACGCCGGGTTCAACGAATGCCACCCCAGGAAGCCCGAACACCCGGCGCGCTGCATTGCCGCAGTCCGGGCAGGTCGCCGAGGGTTCCACCTCGGCCATCGGCCGCACCAGGTCGAAGCGGCCACAAGGGTCGCAACGGTATCGATAGGTGGGCATCGGAACTCCTTCCGCGCCGGTAGGGCGGATGAAAACCATTGCAGCACAGCCGGTGCTCGGCTGCCAGTCGACAATGTCGCGGCGAAGGCAACTGCACCGGTAGAACGCGGTTATTTCCGTGCGGGCCGGCCTCACTAGGCTGGCCGGATGCGCCTTGGTCGAATTGCCAGCCCAGATGGGGTCGCCTTCGTGAGCATCGAGGGGGATCCCGCGGCAGACGCGGTTGCCCGCGAGATTGCCGAGCACCCCTTCGGCGACCCCACCTTCACCGGCCGGTCGTGGCCGCTGGCCGATGTGCGCCTGCTCGCGCCGATCCTGGCCAGCAAGGTGGTCTGTATGGGCAAGAACTACGCCGCCCATGCCGCCGAGATGGGCGGCGAGGCGCCCGAGGATCCGGTGATCTTCCTCAAACCCAACACCTCGATCATTGGCCCCAACGTGCCGATCCAACTCCCCGCGGACGCCAATCCCGTGCACCACGAGGGCGAGTTGGCAGCCGTCATCGGCAGGCCGTGCAAGGACGTGCTCGCGGCGAAGGCCGCCGAGAACATCCTCGGCTACACGATCGCCAACGACGTCTCCGCGCGCGATCAGCAGCGCAAGGACGGGCAGTGGATGCGCGCGAAGGGGCACGACACCTTCTGCCCGGTCGGGCCGTGGATCGACACCGACGTGAATCCGTCCGACCTCGAGCTCCGCACCGAGGTCAACGGTCAGGTGCGCCAGAGCAGCAATACGTCGCTGATGATCCACGACATCGGCGCGATCATCGAGTGGGTCTCGGCCGTGATGACTCTGCTTCCCGGCGACCTGATCCTCACCGGGACGCCGGAAGGCGTCGGCCCGATCGAAGATGGTGACACGGTGAGCATCACCATCGAGGGCATTGGAACGCTGACCAATCCCGTTGTGCGCAAAGGGAAGTCATGACCGAAGGAACCGTTCGAGTTCGATTCTGTCCGTCGCCTACCGGCACGCCACACGTCGGTTTGGTGCGCACGGCATTGTTCAACTGGGCCTATGCCCGCCACACGGGTGGCACGTTCGTCTTTCGGATAGAGGACACCGATGCCGCCCGGGACAGCGCGGAGAGTTACGCCGCGATCCTGGATGCGCTGCGGTGGCTGGGACTCGACTGGGACGAGGGCCCCGAGGTCGGTGGTCCGTACGGCCCGTACCGCCAATCCGAGCGCAGTGAGCTCTACCGCGATGTCATCGCGCGGCTGCAGGCCGCCGGTGAGGTCTACGAGGCGTACTCGACGGCGGAGGAGGTCGAGGCCCGCCACGCCGCGGCCGGTCGAAACCCGAAGCTGGGTTACGACAATCACGACCGCACGCTAACTGATGCCGACCGTGCGCAGTTTGTCGCCGAGGGGCGCAAGCCCGTGCTGCGCCTGCGGATGCCCGACGAGGACATCACGTGGAACGACCTGGTCCGCGGTCCCACGACGTTCGGGGCGGGCGTCGTGCCGGACTTCGCCATCACCCGCGGTAGCGGAGCTCCGTTGTACACCTTGGTGAATCCGGTCGACGACGCGCTGATGAAGATCACCCACGTGCTTCGCGGCGAGGACATCCTGCCGTCCACCCCCCGTCAGATCGCGCTGTACCAGGCGCTGATGCGCATTGGTGTCGCGGAGCGGGTGCCCGAATTCGCCCATCTGCCAAGCGTGCTCGGCGACGGCAACAAGAAGCTCTCGAAGCGAGACCCGCAGTCGAACCTGTTCCTGCACCGCGACCGTGGCTTCATACCCGAGGGCCTGTTGAACTACCTTGCGCTGCTGGGCTGGGGCATCGCCGACGACCACGACCTTTTCAGTCTCGACGAGCTGGTGGCCGCCTTCGACGTCAAGGACGTCAACTCCAATCCCGCCCGCTTCGATCAGAAGAAGGCCGACGCGATCAACGCCGAACACATCCGGTTGCTCGACGGCGCAGAATTCACCGCCCGGTTGCGGGATTACTTCGTTGCGCACGGCCACGACACGGGTCTCGACGATCGTGGTTTCGCCAAGGCCGCCGGCCTGGTGCAGACGCGCATCGTCGTGCTCGGTGACGCGTGGGACCTGTTGAAGTTCCTCGACAACGACTCCTTCGCGCTCGACGAGAAGTCGGCAGGCAAGGAGTTGCGCGCCGACGCCGTGGCGGTGCTCGACGCAGCCGTCGTGGCGCTCGACGCGGTCGGGGAGTGGACCACCGTCGGCATCGAAGCCGCGCTGAAGACCGCGCTGCTCGAGCAGCTGGAGCTAAAGCCGCGCAAGGCGTTCGGGCCCATCCGGGTGGCGGCTACCGGGGCTTCGGTCAGCCCTCCCCTCTTCGAATCGCTGGAACTGCTGGGCCGCGCCCGCAGTCTCCAGCGGTTGCGCGCGGGTCGCGACTACGCCGCGGCGGCCGGATAGGGCGTTCCGAGTGCGCTGAAAAAGAGGCGCGGAATCTTTGATAGTCTGCTCGTCGGCCCGACAGGGCGCTCAGGCCACCGCCCGGAGCGCCCATCGGATCCGAAAATGCTCATGACCAGCGGTTATGGGCGGCCCATGGGGTATGGTGTAATTGGCAACACAGCGGTTTCTGGTACCGCCATTCTAGGTTCGAGTCCTGGTACCCCAGCCAATGAAGTGATTAGGTCAGTATTAGCCCCTGGGCTATGCTTTCCCTCGCAGAAATTGTTCTAGCCCCCGTCGTCTAGCGGCCTAGGACGCCGCCCTCTCACGGCGGTAGCGTGGGTTCGAATCCCATCGGGGGTACACATCGGCTCTGGACCACATAGTGGTCCAGGGCCTTTTTCGTAGGCCGCCGCGCAGTGCCGCTAGAGTCGCCGCGCCAGCGCATCGGCGGCTGCCAACAGGTCCGCAGCCCAGCGCGCCCCGGGTCGGCGCCCCATGCGGTCGATGGGGCCTGACACCGAAATCGCGGCGATCACCGTCCCACGCGCGTCACGTACGGGCGCTGAGACACTCGCCACTCCGGGTTCGCGCTCTGCGGCACTCTGCGCCCACCCGCGCTTGCGTACCTCCGCGAGCGTCCGGTCGGTGAACTTGGCGTTTGGCAGCACCGCCTGTTGCGTCGCGGCGTCGCTGTGGGCCAGCAGGACCTTTGCGCCGGACCCTGCGGTCATCGGCAACCGCGTGCCGACGGGCACGGTGTCCCGCAGCCCGGCCGGCGGCTCGAGCGCAGCGATGCAGACCCGGCTGGTGCCCTCGCGCCGATAGAGTTGCACGCTCTCGCCGGTGATTTCGCGCAGCCGCGGCAGGATGGCCGCCCCGGCCGCCAGAAGCGGATCGTTGACCCGTCCCGCGAGCTCGGTCAACGCGGGCCCCAGCAGCCAGCGGCCCTCGGGGTCGCGGGCCAGTAGCCGGTGCGTCTCGAGCCCGGCGGCCAGCCGGTGCGCGGTCGCGCGTGGCAGCCCGGTGCGCTCGCACAATTCGGCAAGCCCGCATGGCGACTCGGCGATCGTGTGCAGCACGCCCACCGCTTTGTCGAGCACGCCGATACCGCTATCCTGTCTCACAGAGAGATACTAACGTCCCGCATGCTGAGATACACAATGAGATTGTCCGCGTCAGCCACGTGGACCACCGGAGGAATGAAGAAAACGTCATGACAAACAAACCACGCACGATGGCAGAGAAGGTTTGGGCCGACCACGTCGTGGTCGCAGGCCCCGGCGAGGGGGAAGCTCGGGAACCCGATCTCATCTACATCGACCTCCACCTCATCCACGAGGTCACCAGCCCGCAGGCCTTCGACGGACTGCGGCTGGCGGGCCGCCCGCTGCGCAGGCCCGATCTCACGATCGCCACCGAGGACCACAACGTTCCGACCATCGACATCGACAAGCCGATCGCCGACCCGATCTCGCGAACTCAGGTGGAAACGCTGCGCCGCAACTGCGAGGAGTTCGGGGTGCGGCTGTACCCGATGGGCGATGTCGAACAGGGCATCGTTCACATCATCGGCCCGCAGCTCGGACTCACCCAGCCGGGCATGACGGTGGTCTGTGGCGACAGCCACACCTCGACGCACGGGGCCTTCGGCGCGCTCGCCATGGGCATCGGCACCTCGGAGGTCGAGCATGTGTTCGCGACCCAGACCCTGCCGCTGCGGCCCTTCAAGACCATGGCGGTCAACGTCGACGGCGTGCTGCCGCCCGGAGTCAGCGCCAAGGACATCATCTTGGCGGTGATCGCGAAGATCGGTACCGGCGGCGGTCAGGGCTACGTCATCGAATACCGCGGCACCGCCATCGAATCGCTGTCGATGGAAGGCCGGATGACGATCTGCAACATGAGCATCGAGGCCGGTGCCCGGGCGGGCATGGTGGCGCCCGACGAGACCACCTTCGCCTTCCTCCACGGTCGGCCCCACGCACCGACGGGCGCCGATTGGGATGCCGCCGTAGCGGCCTGGAGTCGGCTTCGCACCGACGACGGTGCGGAATTCGATACCGAGGTCTACCTCGACGCCGCGAGACTGAGCCCGTTCGTCACATGGGGCACCAACCCGGGTCAGGGTGTGCCACTGGCTGATTCGGTGCCAGACCCCGAGTCGATCTTCGACGAGGGCGACCGCCAGTCCGCTGAGAAGGCGTTGACCTACATGGACCTTCGGCCCGGTACTGCGATGCGTGACGTCGCAGTGGACGCGGTCTTCGTCGGCTCCTGCACCAATGGACGCATCGAAGACCTGAGAGTGGTCGCCGAGATATTGCGCGGCAGGCGGATCGCCGACGGGGTACGGATGTTGGTGGTGCCCGGGTCGATGCGCGTGCGCGCCCAGGCCGAATCCGAAGGACTTGGCGAGATCTTCACGGCCGCGGGTGCCGAATGGCGACAGGCGGGGTGCTCGATGTGCCTCGGCATGAACCCCGACCAACTCGCGCCAGGGGAGCGCTGCGCGTCGACGTCGAACCGAAACTTCGAGGGCCGTCAAGGCAAGGGTGGGCGCACACACCTGGTTTCGCCGGCCGTGGCCGCCGCGACCGCGGTGCGGGGAACCCTCTCCTCGCCAGCCGATCTTTCCGTCACTACGAGTCGATAGGGGTCGACATGGACGCGTTTCACACTCACACGGGCATCGGTGTTCCGCTGCGCCGCTCGAACGTCGACACCGACCAGATCATCCCGGCGGTGTACCTGAAGCGGGTCACCCGAACGGGTTTCGAGGACGGCCTCTTCGCCGCCTGGCGTAACGACCCATCGTTCATCCTGAACCTCGCGCCCTTCGACAAGGGTTCGGTGTTGGTCGCAGGCCCGGATTTCGGCACCGGTTCGTCGCGCGAACACGCCGTCTGGGCGCTCATGGATTTCGGATTCCGGGTCGTCATCTCGTCGCGCTTCGCCGACATCTTTCGCGGCAATGCGGGCAAGGCGGGCCTCTTGGCCGCCGAAGTCGCCCAAGATGATGTGGAATTACTTTGGAAGCTCATCGAGCAGCATCCAGGGCTGGAAATCACTGTGAATCTGCAAGATCGGAACGTCACTGCCGGAACGGTGGTGTTGCCGTTCAAGATTGACGACTACACCGCATGGCGACTGCTCGAGGGACTCGATGATATAGGCCTTACGCTGCGGAAACAGGCCGACATCGCGGCCTACGAACAGCGCAGGCCAAGCTGGAAGCCGCGCACTTTGCCGAGCTGACCGGGGGCGTTCGGGGGGCCGAAATCCCCCCCGGCAACCCTGTTTTGGGACTCTCGTACCACCGCCGTTGTGGGGCAACCGGATTGCCGGAATAGTCGCCAGCTATCCCCGAAATTGGGCGTGGCTCTTGGAAATCAGCGGCCTAAAGGTTTACCGTAGCTTTCAGTCGGTCCAACGCGGACCACTGGCTTCGGAGGTTTTGCAATGAATAAGGCAGAGCTCATCGACGTCCTCACGGACAAGTTGGGCACCGATCGTCGGCAAGCGACAGCCGCCGTGGAGAACGTCGTCGATACCATCGTGCGCGCCGTCCACAAGGGCGACAGCGTCACCATCACAGGCTTCGGCGTTTTCGAGCAGCGCCGCCGCGCCGCCCGTGTCGCGCGCAACCCGCGCACCGGCGAGACGGTGAAGGTGAAGCCAACGTCTGTACCGGCATTCCGGCCGGGCGCTCAGTTCAAGGCGGTTGTGTCTGGCGCACAGCGGCTCCCGGCGGAAGGACCTGCAGTGAAGCGTGGCGCAACGGCGACACCGGCCCGGAAGGCTGCCGTCAAGAAGGCAGTGAAGAAGGCCGCCGTCAAGAAGGCTCCGGCCAGGAAGGCGCCTGCTGCCAAGAAGGCACCGGTGAAGAAGGCTGCCGTCAAGAAGGCTGCCGTCAAGAAGGCTCCGGCCAAGAAGGCGCCTGCTGCCAAGAAGGCACCGGTGAAGAAGGCTGCCGTCAAGAAGGCTCCGGCCAAGAAGGCGCCTGCTGCCAAGAAGGCACCGGTGAAGAAGGCCGTCGCCAAGAAGGCTCCGGCCGCCAAGAAGGCCGCCACCAAGGCGCCGGCCAAGAAGGCGCCGGCCAAGAAGGGCCGCAAGTAGAAGTCCGTACTGGAATCAGTTCCGGTACAAGACGCGCCGTGGATCTCGGTGATCCACGGCGTGTCTGTGTGAAGAGCGGGAATCGCTAGGAGTTCGTCGCCAATGGGCTGCCGATGTGATCGGCGGCCACCAGCTTGTCTCCGGCGAACGACAACACCCACGTGCTGCCCTTGCGGTTGCGTGACTTGTCGGGACGCACTCCGTCCCGGTCGCACCACCAGGCGATGAGGTCGGGGATCACCTTGCCCTGGGTGCAGATCACCGGCCTGCCATCGCACTTCGCGATCTCCAGCATTCGGTGCCGGGCGGCGCGCCGGTCGTCGGCGTAGGCCTCCTCGGTCAGCGTCGGCTCGCCGGTGATGGTGACGCCCAACTCTTCAGCGAGGGGTTCGACCGTCTGAAAGCATCGGACTTTGGGTGCGGCGTGCACCGAGGTCGCACCGAATGCCAGCAGCTGACCCACCAGTGACTCGGCCTGCGCACGTCCGCGCTTGTCGAGCGGCCGCTTCGCGTCGTCGCCCTTGTACCGCGCCTTGGTACCCGCGGTGCCGTGACGCACGATCATCAACGTGCGGGTGTCCGCGGGGTGTTTGACGAAGCGGCGCAGCACCTTCCGGTCGTACGGGTATTGCAGCTGCGTCATCGCCTCCTTCACGGGAAGCCAGCTCAGTTGGTCAACCTCTGAGTTTGGCGCGAACTCGCCGCCGATGGCGCGGGCCGTCCAATACCGGACCCTCTTGGTGCCGATTTCGATGTCGCCGCCGGGGCGGCTCCGGTGCTCGACCGGGTAGCTGACCGCGGCGAGCCTTCTGCCCAATTCCGAGATGTAGCCGGTCTCCTCCTCGACCTCGCGCACCGCGGTGACGGGTTCGGTCTCGCCGGGCTCCACCTTGCCCTTGGGCAGCGACCAATCGTCGTAACGGGGCCGGTGGACGACGGCCACCAGTGGCCCGGAAGCGCTGGACTCGTCGCCGGGCCGCCACAACACCGCGCCCGCGGCGAATATCGCCCCGTTCGGCGCGCTCGCCGGTTTCTTTGGCACCTCAACTCCTGCAGTTCATTCGGGCCAGGGCCCGTCGAGCACGACAAGGGTCAGTACTGCGGGCCCGATGCTCGCCCACGAGGCGGGGAGTAAACACGCCTCGAATCGTCACGGATGCCGGTGACGTTCCATCATCGACACCTGGTGATCGTGCACGGTCTGCCCCTCCTGAGGTGATGCCGTCCAGTGCCCTTCGGGGCCGAGCTCCCAACACCGGGTGGCGGGATCCATGGCCGAGGTGAATACGTCGTTCAGCTGTTCGGTCAACCGTCGATCCTTGACCTGTGCCATCACCTCGACACGGCGGTCGAGATTACGATGCATCATGTCGGCGCTTCCGATCCAGAACTCATTGATGGCGCGGAAGTGAATAATTCGCGAGTGTTCGAGGAAGCGGCCGAGAATCGACCGCACCGCGATGAGCTCTGAGAACCCCGGTGCTCCGGGCCGCAGCGCGCAGATCCCGCGCACCACCACCTCGACGCGTACGCCGGCCTGAGACGCCCGGTAGAGCGCATCGATCACCTGCACGTCGACCAACGCGTTGGCCTACACGCGGATCCGCGCATCGGCGCCGTCGCGGTGGGCGGCGATCTCACGCTCGATGCGTTCGACGATTCCCCTGCGGACTCCATACGGCGCGACCAGCAGGTTGCGGTAGGAAACCTTGCGCGAGTAGCCCGTCAGCGAGTTGAACAAATCGGTGAGATCGGCGCCGATGTCCGGTGACGCGGTCAGCAACCCGACGTCTTCGTACAGCCGCGCGGTCTTCGGGTTGTAGTTGCCGGTGCCGATGTGGCAGTAACGGCGGATCGTCGACCCCTCGCGCCGCACCACCAGGCAGGTCTTGCAGTGTGTCTTCAGCCCGATCAGGCCGTACACCACGTGAACGCCAGCCTGTTCCAACGCGCGCGCCCACTTGATGTTCGCCTGCTCGTCGAAGCGCGCCTTGATCTCCACCAACGCGACGACCTGCTTGCCCGCCTCCGCCGCGTCGATCAAGGCGTTGACGATGGGCGAATCACCCGACGTCCGGTACAGGGTCTGCTTGATCGCCAAGACGTTTGGATCCGCCGCGGCCTGCTCGATGAACCGTTGCACGGTCGTCGAGAACGAGTCGTAGGGGTGATGCACCAGCACGTCCCCGTCGCGGAGGGTCGCGAAGATGCTCTTGGGCGTCTCCCGCTCACCGAAGGCGGGCGGGGTCGCGGGCACGAACGGCGGGTCCTTGAGTTCGGGCCGGTCGACGCCGTAGATCTGCCACAGTGACGATAGATCGAGCAGTCCAGGCACCTCGATGACGTCGCCGGGGTGAACGTCGAGTTCCCGCAACAGCAGCTCGAGCATGTTCTCGGTCATGTCGTCGGCGACCTCGAGCCGGACCGGCGAACCGAACCTGCGGCGGGCCAGCTCGCGTTCGAGCGCCTGCAGCAGATCCTCGTCGCGATCCTCTTCGACCTCGAAGTCGGCGTTGCGCGTGATCCGGAATGCGTGGTGTTCCACGACCTCCAAGCCGGGAAACAGTACCGAGAGGAAGGCCGCGATGAGCTCTTCCATCGGGAGGAACCGGATCGCGGCCCCGCCTTCGCGGGGGCCCAGCTCGACGAACCGGTCGACGTTGTCGGGCACCTTGATTCGTGCGAAGTGCTGGGTGCCGTCGTCGGGCTGCTTGACGGTGACGGCAAGGTTGAGGCTGAGCCCGCTGACGAATGGGAACGGGTGCGCCGGATCAACCGCGAGTGGGGTGAGTACCGGGAACACTTGCTCGTGGAAGTACGTCGACAGCCGACCACGTTCGTCGTCGTCGAGTTGGGCCCACGTCACGACGATGATGCCCTCATCGGCCAGGGCGGGGCGGACCGACTCCATGAACTCCCGGGCATGCCTGCTGGCAATCTGCTGGGTCCGCTCGCCTATGCGCCGCAACTGTTCGCGCGGCGACAGGCCGTCCGCCGAGCGAACGGACAGCCCCATCTCGTCGCGGCGTTTGAGCCCGGCTACGCGCACCATGTAGAACTCGTCGAGATTCGACGAGAAGATCGCGAGGAACTTGGCGCGCTCGAGCAGTGGTAGCGACGGATCCGCGGCCAATGCCAGCACCCGGGAGTTGAAGTCCAGCCAGCTCAGTTCTCTGTTGAGGTAACGGTCATCGGGAAGGGCTTGGATATCAGCGGGGACCACGGCATCCGCGGTTGCAGCGGGTGGCGCTTCGGGTGCGGCGCCGGCGGTGGCCCATTCCGAGTCGGTCGGTCGCGTCTCGGCTTCGGTCATGTGTGTGATCATCCCCCATTCATCGCCGTCGAGGCTATGGGACCGGCCTCATCCGCCCGTACCCGGCATTGTCATCCCGCCAACGGCACGCTTGGTCGCAATGCCCACCCCGATCCGCAAGGCCGTTGCCAAGTCGTCCGCCACGTCGATGTCACAGCGCAGTCCGGGCCACGGGCGGGTCAGTTCGACGGCCCCCGAATCTGCATGGCGCCGTGTCGAATTGAGCCCGAAGCCGGGGTCGAGCGGGACGCCGAACGCGAAGAGTGCAGCGGTACCGGTGCCGTGCCGGTCGCTGACGAAGCTGCGCGGATGGCTTCTGGCGGCGGTGAGCGCCTGCGCCAATTCGCGGGATTGCAGCGCTGGTAGGTCTCCTTGGAGGACGGCGACGTTCGAGGTGCTGGGCCGGAGCGCGGCCTCGGCAGTGCGGAGCGCGGTGTTCAGCGGATCGGCGTGACCGATCGGCGTCGGATCCATCAGCACGTGCGCGCCGAGCGACCTGGCAACCTCGGCCGCCACCAGGTCGGGGGTGACGACGGTGATCGTGTACACCGCCGGCACTGCCGCGGCTGCCGTGATCGTGTCGGCCAACATGGCCAGCACCAATTCTTCCCGCGCACCGTTGGCGAGCGCATCGAACATCGGCGCCAGTCGGGTCTTCGCCGCGCTCAGGCGTTTGATCGCAATGATCAGCCCGACGTCCGTCGAGGCCCGGGCGAATGTGGCGGAGGTGCCGCTCATGCCTGCCATCCTGCCAGCAGCGCGACCCAGGCTAGATTTGTTCCCGTGGTGAATGCGGCAGTGATGGGAGCCGGGGCGTGGGGAACGGCGTTGGCGAAAGTGCTCGCAGACGCGGGTAACGACGTCACGTTGTGGACCAGACGCCCCGAATTGGCCGAGGAACTCAATGCCACTCACCGCAATTCTGGATATCTGGGCGACGTCGAACTGCCTGCGTCGATCCGCGCGACGAGCGATGCCGCCGCAGCCTTGGACGGGGCGTGCACCGTACTGCTTGCCGTCCCCTCGCAGACGTTGCGGGCCAACCTCGAACAGTGGCGTCCCGACATCGGAGCCGACGCGACGCTGGTAAGCGTGGCCAAGGGCATCGAGTTGCACACGCTGATGCGGATGAGTCAGGTCATCGGTCAGGTCACCGGTGCCGACCAGGCGCGCATCGCCGTCGTCACGGGGCCCAACCTGGCCAGCGAGATCGTTGCCGAACAACCCGCGGCGACGGTTGTCGCGTGCTCGGACTCCGGGCGCGCCGTCACGCTGCAGCGCGCCTTGGCCACTCCATACTTTCGGCCGTACACCAACTCCGACGTCGTCGGCGCGGAGGTCGGCGGGGCGTGCAAGAACGTCATCGCCCTGGCCTGCGGGATGGCGGTTGGCGTCGGGTTGGGCGAGAACACCAGGGCTGCGATCATCACGCGTGGGCTCGCCGAGGTCATGCGACTGGGAATCTCCTTGGGTGCCAAGGGTGCGACGTTGGCCGGTCTGGCCGGCGTTGGCGATCTGGTGGCGACGTGCACGTCACCACAATCGCGTAACCGCTCGTTCGGCGAACGGCTCGGCAAGGGGGGAACCATGGAATCGGCGCTCGAAGCCACCGGTGGCCACGTCGCAGAAGGCGTCACGTCATGTCAGTCGGTGCTTGCGCTGGCCGACAGCTACGACGTCGAGATGCCACTGACGGACGCGGTGAACCGGGTGTGCCACAAGGGGTTGTCGGTCGTCGAAGCCGTGGCGCTGCTGTTGGGGCGCAGCACGAAGCCGGAGTGATCGGATGAACGGTCAGTACGGCGACTCCACCCGAAGCGTAACGGCGGCAGGCTCGCCCGCCGTTCCCGGGCAGCCCGTGGCGCCGCCGCCGGTGCCTGCCTCGACCTACCACCTCTCGCCCGATGAAACGCTGCCGTTGGACACCTACGGCCGTGGCGCCAATCCCACTTGGCGGCAACTGGAGTCGGCGCTCGCCGAGCTCGAGGGCGCCACGTCGGCACTTACGTTCGCCTCGGGCATGGCAGCGATCACCGCGGTGCTGCGCGTATTCGCGACGCCGGGCAAGAAGCTGGTCGTACCCGCGGACGGCTACTACCAGGTTCGGCGTTACGCGTTGGAAAGCCTTGTGCCGCAGGGAGTGGACGTCGTATCAGCCACCGCCGCCGAGTTTTGCGACGCCGCATCCGACGCTGACGTGGTGTTCGCCGAGACCCCCGTCAATCCGACGTTGGACGTCGTCGACCTGCACCGGTTGGCATTGAGCTGCCGCGGCCGCGGCGCACTGCTCGTCGTCGACAACACCACCCCGACTCCGCTTGGGCAGCAGCCACTTTCGCTCGGCGCCGATCTAGTGGTGGCAAGTGCGACAAAGGCCTTGGCCGGACACGGTGACCTGCTCGCGGGGTACGTGGCCGGCAGCCACCCGGAACTGATGGCGATGCTCGAACGCGAACGCCTACTCGCGGGCGCGATACTCGGCCCGTTCGAAGCGTGGCTGACCCTGCGGAGCCTCGGCAGCTTCGGGCTTCGCTTCGAGCGCCAATGCCACAACGCGCTTGCGGTGGCGTTGATGCTGCGTGGCCATCCGGCCGTGCGAGCGGTGCGGTATCCCGGGCTGCCGGAGGACCCCTCGCACGAGCTCGCGTGCCGTCAGATGAAGCGGTTCGGCGGGTTGGTTGGCGTGGAACTCGTCGACGCTGCGGCCGTCCACGACCTCGTCGCCCGCAGCGGTCTGTTGGTCGCGGCCACCAGCTTCGGCGGCATTCACTCGTCGGTCGACCGTCGGGCGCGCTGGGGCGATCCGGTGCCCGAGGGCTTCGCGCGGCTCTCGCTGGGCATCGAGGACACTGACGACCTGGTCACCGACATCGACCGCGCCCTGCGGTAAGGAAGCTACTGGTCAGAGCGCTGCGTCGGGATGTTCGCGCCGGAACCGGTAGCCTCTTTGTCTTGTGACCGCCCGCACGCGCGTCGCCGTCGTGTACGGCGGCCGTAGCTCCGAACACGCCATCTCGTGCGTTTCGGCTGGCAGCATCCTTCGCAACCTCGATCCCGAGCGGTTCGACGTCGTGGCCGTCGGCATCACGCCCGGCGGCTCGTGGGTGCTCACCGACGGCCGGCCCGAGACACTGGCCATCACCGACGGCCAGCTGCCAGAGGTCAGCGGAGCGTCGGGCACGGCCTTGGCGCTGCCCGCCGATCCTGGGCGTCGCGGCGAGTTGCTGTCGCTGGGGGAGGGTGCAGGCCAGGTGCTCGCCGCCGTCGACGTGGTGTTCCCCGTGCTGCACGGCCCCTACGGTGAGGACGGGACGATTCAGGGCCTGCTGGAACTGGCCGGGGTGCCGTACGTCGGCGCAGGCGTGCTGGCCAGCGCCGCAGGCATGGACAAGGAGTTCACGAAGAAGCTGCTGGCCGCCGAGGGGCTGCCCATCGGCGACCAGGTCGTGCTCCGCCGGAATGACGTCACGCTGCAACTCGAGGACCGCGAGCGGCTCGGGCTACCGGTCTTCGTCAAGCCCGCCCGCGGAGGCTCGTCGATCGGCGTCAGCCGGGTGGCGGCGTGGGATCAGCTGGACTCGGCGATCGAGTTCGCACGTCGCCACGACCCCAAGGTGATCGTCGAGGCCGCGGTGCCCGGCCGCGAAATCGAATGTGGCGTATTGGAATTCCCTGACGGGCGGGTCGAGGCGAGCACGCTCGGTGAGATTCGGGTGGCCGGAGTGCGGGGCCGCGAGGACGCGTTCTACGACTTCGCCACGAAATACCTCGACGATGCCGCCGAGCTCGACGTACCCGCCAAGGTCGACGACGGTGTCGCTCAGGAAGTGCGCCAGCTGGCGATCCGCGCGTTTCAGGCCATTGACGGCCAGGGCCTCGCCCGTGTCGACTTCTTCCTCACCGACGCCGGTCCGGTGATCAACGAGGTCAACACCATGCCCGGCTTTACCACCATCTCCATGTACCCGCGAATGTGGGCCGCCAGCGGCGTCGACTATCCGACGTTGTTGGCAACGATGGTCCAGACGGCGCTGGTCCGCGGCACCGGACTGCGCTAGCGGGCCGGTCCCGGATTGACCGCGACGGCGGGCATGGCCTTGGCGACCGCAGCGGAGATCGATTGGATGGGCGTCGGGCCCGATCCGTCGGGCAGGGTCAACGCGACGTAGACGGGCCGGTCGACCGTGATCCACGTCGTACGGCCCGTGTCGGCGATGTGAAACCACGCGACGTCGTCGACCATCTGGACCGGTGTGCCCGCGACGAAGTCGGTCGGCCGATCCAGTCCGCAACGCAGAATGACGGGGTCGCCATCCGCATTCGGTTGCCAGGCCGCTGCGCCTGCTGGGGCGGGCTGCGCCACTGCTGCGCGGTCGTAGTCGCCGAGGCGGGCGGGCAGGGCGTCGAGCAGGGCCCGGCACGCGTCGCCGTCGGCCTGCGGAGCGGGTATCGCCACGATGGCAACGGGACGTTGCTCCGGGGTCTTCACGTGTATCGCGGCGACCACGAGGATGCCGACGACCGCGGCGAGGGCGACCACGATGGCCGCGACCATCACCGCGCGCGGAGGACCGTCAGGGTCGGCTGGTTCTTCCGGGCTGGCCACTGAAGCAACTCTAAGGCCGGCCCCCGTCGGCGATCGGACAGGTCAGGGTGCGAGTGATCCCCGTGACGTGTTGGACATGGGGAACGACGTCGTCCTGCAGCTCGTCGAGCGTGGCCGCGCCGACGCGGACCACGACGTCGTATGGGCCGGTCACGTACTCGGATGACAGCACTCCAGGCAGCGAAGTCAGTTGCTTGGCGACGACCTCGGCGCGGCCGACCTCGGTCTGAATCAGCATGAACGCCTCCACCACCCGCGCTCTCCTCCACTCGGCTCAATGAGATGCTGGGCTGCATAGACTCCACGCCGCAGGGACCAAAGGTACCGCAGGTCGCGCGGTCCTTCAGGGCACGGAGACGGCCGGCAGTCGGTGTGATGACCGATGAGCGAGAAGCGGAGCGGGATCGCGCATGACGCCTGAAGAACCAGCAGAACCATCCGAAAGCCTGGCGGAGCTGGGCGAGTTCGCCGTCATCGACCGGCTGGTGAGCGGGCAGGACCAGCCGGACGCCGTGATGCTCGGCCCCGGCGACGATGCCGCCGTGGTGCGGGCTGCCGACGGCCGGACCGTGGTGTCGACGGACATGCTCGTCGAGGGCAGGCACTTTCGGCTGGACTGGTCGACGCCTGTGGACGTCGGCCGCAAGGCGATTGCCCAGAATGCGGCCGACATCGAGGCCATGGGTGCCACGCCGACGGCCTTCGTGGTGGCGTTCGGCGCGCCGGGTGACACGGCGGCTGCCGACGTCTTGGCGCTGTCCGAAGGGATGTGGCAGGAAGCCCGCGTCATGGGTGCGGGCATCGCAGGCGGCGACCTGGTGAGCGCCCCCCAGTGGGTGATCGCAGTGACGGCGTTGGGTGAGCTCGACGGGCGTGAGGCCGTCGTGTTGAGCGGAGCGAAGCCAGGCGACACGCTGGCGGTGTGCGGGGAGATCGGTTGGTCAGCCGCAGGATATGCGTTGTGGTCCAACGATATTCGCGACTTCGACGAGCTCCGTCAACGCCATCTGGTGCCGCAGGTGCGCTACGGCGCTGGGCGGGCCGCAGCAGAAGCGGGCGCCACCGCGATGACCGATGTCTCCGACGGCCTGCTGGCCGACCTCGGCCACCTCGCTCGGGCGTCCGGCGTCGGCATCGACGTGTCGCGGGCGGCCTTGGCCCCTGATCGCGAGACGCTCGGCGCGACTGCGGAGTTGGCCAAGGCCGATGCGTGGGACTGGGTGTTCGGCGGCGGGGAGGACCACGCCCTCGTTGCGACGTTCCCCGGACCGGTGCCTGCAGGCTGGCGGCGGATCGGCGTCGTCATCGACGGCGCGCCGCGCGTGCTCGTCGACGGGAATCCGTGGTCAGGAAGTCCAGGCTGGCAGTCCTTCTGAGCGCAGGCCGCGATGAGTTCCGCCCGGTTCGCGGGTCGTTTCTTGCATGACGACCAAGTCCAGCCAACCGCCCATCGTCGACCTGGCTACCTGGCAGGCCGCGCGTGACGCGCTCCTTATCCGCGAGAAGGCTCACACCCGCGCGGGAGACGCCCTCGCCGCGGCCCGCCGCCGGCTGCCGATGGTCGAGTTCGACGGGACGGTCGAGGCCGTCGGCCCTGACGGCCCAGTGCCCTTCCTCGACCTGTTCCAGGATCGCGACGAACTCGTCGTCTACAAGCACATGTGGCACGACGGCGCCCCGCACCAAGGGCAGTGCGGGGGCTGCACCACCACGGCCTGGCACGTGAAGGACGCCGTCTACCTCAACGCCCGCGGCGTCTCCTACGCCGTACTGACCACCGGCCGGTGGGACGAGGTGGCCTCCTACGTCGAGTTCATGGGGTACACCGAACCCTGGTACTCGGTGCGCGGTCTGGACGCTCCGGTTGGCCGCAACATGGGCTCGATCACCTGCTACCTGCGCGACGGCGACCGCGTGTTCCTCACCTACGCCACGACGGGCCGGGGCAACGAGCCGGTCAACGGGTCCATGGGCCTTCTCGACATGACGCCCTATGGCCGCGGCGAGGCGTGGGAGGACAAGCCGGAGGGTTGGCCCGAGGGGCGCGAGTCGTGCTGGTACTGGTGCTCGGACGCGGACGGGAACGCCACATGGGGCGAGACCAGCCGCCCCGTGCCGCAGTGGACCCGCCCAGGCGCGACGCCCGTGGAGACCCTGGGCAGGCACGGCGCCCACGACTGATCGACAAGCCGAAGAACACCTACGCGTACCAACGATGTTTGGATGAGGCCCATGAGCACCTTTCCCGGCTTCGCCGACGAGGGCTTCGGACCGGTCGCCGACGCGTTCGTCGAGAATTTCCGCCGGGGCAGCGAGATGGGCGCGGGGTGCGCGGTGTACCACGACGGCCGACTGGTCGTCGACC
>JAOPVI010000328.1 GCA_025966225.1 Mycobacterium sp.
TTCAACCTGCCCTATGTGCACGTTCTGGTGAACAACTCCTACCTGGGGTTGATCCGGCAGGCGCAGCGCAACTTCGACATGGACTACTGCGTGTCCCTGGCGTTCGACAACATCAACTCTCAGGAGACCGACAGCGACGTCCCGAAGGGATACGGCGTCGATCACCTACGGGTCGCTGAGGGCTTGGGCTGCAAGGCCATTCAAGTGGTCGAGCCCGATGACATCGGTCCGGCGCTGGTGCGGGCGCAGCGACTCGCCCACGAGCACAAGGTTCCCGTCGTGGTCGAGATCTTCCTGGAGAAGGTCACCAACATCGCGATGGGCACCGAACTCGACAACGTCGTCGAGTTCAACGACCTCGCCGAATCGCTCGCGGACGCGCCGACGGCCGCCGCCCTGCTGCTGGACTGAGCGCCGGTGCCGTCCGCACGCTAGCCCGCCGCTTCCCGCTCGAATTCCGAGGCCAGGTCGCGAGCCACCTGCTTGAGGAGTGGCGTCACCTTCGTCGCCGACTTCAACGTCAGGCGCGACTCTGGTCCGGAAATCGAGATCGCCGTCAACGTGGGCGCGTCAGGCACTGGCACCGCGAAGCAGCGCACGCCGAGCTCCTGCTCCCCCTCGTCGACGGCGTAGCCACGTGAGCGGCTCAGTTCGATGTCGCGCATCAGTGACTGCGTGGTGGTGTGCGTGTTCTCGCTGGAGGCCGGCATGCCGGTGCGCTCGAGCAGTGTCAGCACAGTCTCGTCGGGCAGTTGCATCAGCAGCGCCTTGCCGACACCGGTGGAGTGCATGTGCACACGCCGCCCCACCTCGGTGAACATCCGCATGGAGTGCGGTGAGGGTACCTGTGCCACATAGACCGCCATGTCGTTGTCCATGACCGCCATGTTGGCGCTCTCACCCGTGCGCTCCACGAGTTCGACCAGATGCGGACGCGACCACGCCCCGATCAATCGCGCCGCGCTCTCACCAAGCCGAATCAACTTGGGGCCCAACGCATAGTGCCGGTTGGGGAGCTGCCTGACGTACCCCAGGTTCAGCAGCGTCCGCACCAGGCGGTGAATCGTTGGCTGAGGCAGCTCGGCGCGTGCCGCCAAGTCCCCGAAAGCGATCGACGGACCTGCACTGGCCATGATCTCGAGAAGTTCGAAGGCGCGCTCGACCGATTGAACACCGCCCCTTGTCGGCGAGTCCGCCACCATCGAAGCCCCTCCAATTCCTCGGCTCGACCCCTTCAGTCACTCCGCTGAGCGAAAGACCAGTTTCGCATGACGAAGTATATTTCACGGGCATCCCGACCGACGACGCGGCCGAGGGGATCACCTGCCCGGTGATCCCCTCGGCCGTGCTTGCTATCCGGCTGGCTTCGAGTCAGTCAGACACGTTTGCCGCCACCGGTATCGTTTCCGTGACCGCGCGGGGCTGACCCGCGGGCACTTGGGTACGTCCCGGCTGTCGCAGGAACAGCGCGAGCGCGGCTGACACCAGCGCGCTCACCGCGGCGATCCAGTAAGCGCCGGCGTAGCCCCAGGCGTCGATGACGCTGGCGCCGACGCCGATTCCGACGACCGAGCCGAGCAGCTTGGAGCTGTAGATCAGGCCGTAGTTGCTGGCGTTGTTGTTCTCACCGAAGTAGTCCGGGGTGAGGGAAGCGAACATGGGGTAGAACGCACCGCCGCCGAATCCCACCAGGAAGGCGAAGAACAAGAAGGCGACTTCGTTCTTGGCCTGGCCGGAGTAGAGCAGACCGACCAGAGCCACCGCCGATACCAACAGCACGATGATCAGCGTCAGCTTGCGTCCGAGCCGGTCCGATATCCAACCGGTCAGCGTACGACCGGTGCCGTTGACGATCGACAGCACGCCGGCCGACGACGCCGCGATCAATGGACCGAAGCCGAGTTCCTTGGCAAAGGGGACCATGTAGCTGATGCCGAACAGCGAGACGCCGGCGCTGATCCCGAGCGAGAGCCACATCAGCGGCAGCATGCCTGTCCGGATGGCTTCCCGCGGCGTGTACTGGCGCACGGCAGGTGGGTTCTTCCGCAGGCTCTGCGCGCCGCTCTTGCTGCTGGCCCACTGCAGCGGGTCCACGTGGGCCGGCCACCAGTTCTTCGGCGGATCCCGGAAGAACATCCCGCAGGCGGCGACGACGATGAGGATGTATACCCCGACGAGGTCGAGGACCCACCCGTAGGTGCTCGGATGCAGGGCGTAGCTGAAGATGAAGATGAACGGCACGGCGCCGTAGGCGAACCCGCCGTTGACGAAGCCGGTCTTGCCGCCCCGCCGTTCCGGATACCACTTGCCGACGATGTTGATGCAGGTCGCATACACCAGGCCGGCGCCGACCCCGCCACATACGGCGAAGCCCAGGTAGGCGAGGACGATGCTGCCCTGGGTGAGGCTCACGAAGCCGACCGCCGAGAGGACGGCGCCGACCAGCATGGCGGCCTTCGCCGAGACGATGTCCTTCTCCCGCAACTTTCCGGCCGGATAGGCGATCAGGGCCTGGAAGAAGGCCCAGATGGCAAGTAGCCAGAAGGTCTCGGACCTGGTCCAGCCGTGGGCTTCCCGGACGGAGGCTTGGGCGGCGCCGTAGCCGTACTCATAAACACTGACCGCCATCATGGCGGCCCACGGCAGCCAGACCATCCAGGCCCGGGACCTGCCGAGTAGTTCGCGGTCGGTCTCCCCGACGCGGTAGACGCGATTGTTGGCGTCGGTGATCTCGCGATAACTTGCGAGTGTTGAGGTCATCGTTCATTCTCTTTCTAGCGATGGTTACAGGCTCGCGCCTCGATGCCCTCTCGCGTCAGGTTTTCGCGATAGACGCATGGGCACTTGTCGTGCACTGCACTGGGATCCAGCCCCACGCAGGCGATCGGGCGCGCACGCCAAAGACACGGCGTAGCGCGTTGCATACCGTTGTTGACCTTGCGGTCGTCAGCGCCAAGCGACCCTCGGCGACCGTTTCAAAGCACCTGCTGTCCTGCCTTGCGGCTTACCTCATGACGTCCTCGCTCTTTCGTTGTGGGGCCACTGACCCGTTTAGGTGGAATGAGAGCCGGCGTTGTCCGGCTCCTGCTTCTCAGATCGCTCCGGAACCCCTGAACAGCTCCAGTTGTTCTGGCGAATAGCCGAGCTCGGCGCAGATCGAGTCGGTGTGCTCGCCGAGCATCGGTGAGCGGACGATCTCGACCGGGGAGTCCGACAGCCGCAGCGGCGAGCCGACGGTCTTGAACGATCCCCGCGCGGGGTGGTCGACGGTGACGATCGAGCCGAGCTCGGCCAGGGTTTCGTCCTCGATGAGTTCCTTGGTGCTGAGCACCGGACCGCACGGGACGTTCAGCGCGTTGAGCGCCGCCAAAGCTTCCCATTTGGTGTGCTTCTCGGACCAGTCCTCGATCAGCGCAAAGACCTTGTCCAGCTTGTGAAGCCGGTCCTCGGGCCGGCTCCAGTCGGGATGGTCGCCCAGCTCGGGCCTTCCGATCAGCTCCGCCAGCGGCGCCCACACCTGAGGCTGGACGATCACGTAGATGTAGTCGTTGGGACCTCCACCGCTGGTCCGGACCGCCCACCCGGGCTGGCCGCCACCGGAGGCATTGCCCGATCGTGGGACCTCGTCGGTGAAGTGCTCGTTGGGGTATTCGGGTAGTGGACCGTGCGCGAGTCGTTGCTGGTCGCGCAGCTTCACCCGGCACAGGTTGAGCACGGCGTCCTGCATGGCCACCTCGACGCGCTGGCCGCGGCCGGTGTTGGTGCGCTGGTAGAGCGCGGCCAGGATGCCCGTGACCAGGTGGATGCCGGTCCCCGAGTCGCCGATCTGCGCGCCGGTCGCGGTCGGCGGCCCGTGCTCGAACCCGGTGGTGGCCATGGAGCCGCCCATCGCCTGCGCGATGACCTCGTAGGCCTTGAAGTTGAAGTACTTGCCGGGCCCGAATCCCTTGATGGAGGCGTAGATCAGCCGCGGGTTGAGCTCGTGCAGCCGCTCCCAGGTGAACCCGAAGCGGTCGACCACCCCCGGTCCGAAGTTCTCGGCCAGGATGTCCACGCGCGACACCAGGTCGGTGAAGATCTGTTTGCCTTCGTCGCTCTTCATGTTGACGGTGATGCTGCGCTTGTTGCAGTTGAGCATCGTGAAGTAGAGGCTGTCGGCGCCGGGGAGGTCGCGCAGCTGGCTGCGGGTGACGTCGCCGCCCTTGGGCGCCTCCAGCTTGATGACGTCGGCACCGAGCCAGGCAAGCAGCTGGGTCGCCGAGGGGCCGGACTGGACGTGCGTCATGTCGAGGACCCGAACCCCCGACAACGCCTTGCTCACTGAATTCGGCGCCGTAGGGTCGTCTTTCGCGACGGTTGGGATCTCAACCATGTCACAGTCTCCTCTACTCGCCTCGGCACGTGGGCGGTTGGGACCAAGGTCCCCGACCCACTCGTGCGGGCCGTGCGGCGGAATTGCATACCGTATGCGTTCGACAAGAGTGTGTCCCACGTAACAACCACTTGTCTAGGTTTTCGCGCAGATTCAGTGTGCGCAACCGGCCAGAGCAGAGCCGGCTGGCACCCAGGACCGCAGCCACGCTGGACGCCATCAGCGTCCGTCGCTCGTGGAGTCACCGAATATGGGCCCTTCACAGCACTTTTGGTTGTCACCGTTTCAGGTGGTCACGGCCGGGATGGCAGTGCCTTCGAGGCGGTCGCCACAATCCCCAGGAGATTCCCAGGTAGTTTTGCGCTTGCGTACAGGATTGTATGTAGTATACCGTCCGCTGTGACCGTGGTCACTAACCGTCCCTTGAGTGATTGGCATAACACATGAATCTGTATGCAATATCCACCACCCAGTGGGAATGGGCGGTTGCCAGTCCACCCATTCGGCGGCGAAGTCGGGCCAGCTCGGGGATCGTCGGAGCGATTCGCCGAACACTGACGGGGTCACCGCGGAACCAGGGGGTACAGCCAGCATGAAGGCGACAGCTCAGCCGACGTTCCGCGAGGTCACAGACAAGAACGGCAGGGTGTACCGGATCGGTGAGACCGACCGGGACATCCTGGGGCGTTCACGGGTGTGGATGGTGTGGCTGCCGTGGATTGCGATGATGGCCATCAGCTCGTCCGAATACGCGTTCACCTCGGCCGAGGACACGCTCGTCGAAGCGCACGGCTGGGGCCACGGCCACATCTTCTGGTTGCTCGGCGTATGGGTGTTCTTCCAGGCCGCGGTGGCATTTCCGGCCGGCCGGTTGCGGGAGAGCGGGAAGTTGTCGGCCAAGGCGGCGATGATGCTGGGCGCGGCCGGGGCACTGTTGGGATACGTGTCGCTGGCGTTCGCTCCGAACGTCTTCTTCGCCTATCTGGGCTTCGGGTTCTTCGGCGGAACCGCGGCCGGTTTCGTCTACGCCACCTGCGTGAACATGGTGGGCAAGTGGTATCCGGAACGAAAGGGCGGCAAGACCGGATTCGTCAACGGCGGGTTCGCCTACGGGTCGGTGCCCTTCATCTTCCTGTTCACCTCTTACCTGTCTGTCAGCAACTACGAGGGACTCCTGCTCGCGATCGGCGTCTTCCTGGCCGCGTTGGTGGCCGTGAGTGGGTTCTTCTTCAAGGACCCGCCGAAGAACTGGTGGCCCGCGCACGTCGACCCGCTGGTGGCCAGTGAAGACCCGCGAATTCGGCGGGCGCTGCTGAAGAATCCGCCCGCGGTCAAGCAGTACACGCCGATGGAGGCCATCAAGACCGGCATCCTTCCGCTGATGTGGTTCGTCCTGCTCTGCACGGCAGGCATCAACATCTTCGGCATCGCCATGCAGGTGCC
>JAOPVI010000376.1 GCA_025966225.1 Mycobacterium sp.
GACGAAGGTCAGGAACTCCGAGTACCGCGGCTCGACGTTGCCAGGCATGAAGATCGGGTTGGTGGTGACACCGTAGGTCTCCATGCCACCCTTGATGATCTCGACCCGCAGATCGATGTATCCGCCCATTTCGATTGCGCCACAGAAGGTGATCTCACCGTCGCCCTGCGAGAAGTGCAGGTCGCCCAGCGACAGGTTGGCCCCGTCGACGAACACCGGGTAGAAGATCCGGCTCCCCTTGGAGAGATTCTTGATGTCCTGGTTGCCGCCGTTCTCGCGCGGGGGCGCGGTCCTCGCCGCCTCCGCCGCGACACGTTCGTAATCGGCACCGGTGAGGCCACCGAGCACCGCATTCACGGGCTGTGGCGGCAACGCCAGTGGCGGGACGCGATCGGGATCGGTCGCGATCAGCTCGGCCTCGCGGCCGTTCCAGGTGGCCAGCAGATCGGCGCTTGGCGCGGTACCCATCAGACCGGGATGGATCAGTCCGGTGAACTCCACACCGGGGATGTGACGGCTCGTCGCCTTCTGTCCGGTGAAGTCCCAGACGGCCTTGTACGCCTCCGGGAACCAGTCGGTGAGAAAGCCTCCGCCGTTCTCCTTCGCGAAGAGGCCGGTGTAACCCCAGCCCTGACCTGCGACCGGTCCGGTCTCCTGCGGCACCGGACCGACGTCGAGGATGTCGACGACGAGAAGGTCGCCCGGCTGGGCTCCTTCGACGGCGAACGGTCCTGAGAGTTGGTGGACCATCGTCAGATCGCAGTCGCGAATGTCGTTCGCTTCGTCCGAGTTGACGATGGTTCCGTCGAACCACTCCTTGGACTCGACGCGGAAGGTGTCGCCGGACTTGACCGTCGCGACGGCTGGAATGTCCGGATGCCACCGGTTGTGGCCGACTACTTCCTGCTCCCGGAAGGGCTTGCTCTGATCGACGGGGAATATGACATCGGGCATGTGGTCTCCTCGATTGGATTGTGGGACTGATGAATCGGTGATGCCGGCGGGACTCAGGGACGTGGGAGAAGGGCGTGGCGAGGATCGGCGCCGCGCCGCAGAGCGGCAGTAGGGCTGTCGCCCGTCCGCACGACGACCCCGGGTGACGATCGCGACTTCTCGTGCATCTCCAAGGCTTTCGCCTCGGCGACGTCGTTCTTTGTCAGTGCCGCCGAACCGAACACCCGCTGTGCCGGCACCTGGCAGGATTCACAGTTCACCGCGCAGGGGGCGGTGCCGATCGGGACCTGAATCTGAATGAATCCGTGTGTGACACAACGATATTGATAGCGAGCCATACCGCGCCCTTCCGGGAGTGGCCGGGTTGTTATTCCCATATGGGAATAACATGACTGAACTTACCCTCTCGCCGAGTCGCGTCAAGTGCAGACGATGGAATCGCACGCATCAGCAAATCTGTTAACACACGCGTCACAAATCAGGTGTTCACAGAGCCCGCGTGTTACACGTCGTCAACATCGGCGCCCGCCTGCGGTGAGGTGCCGGGCGGAGGATGATGGAACGACGTGCCTACGGCAGGGACTGCCCGGTCACCGGGCGCGCACTGGTCCGCAGGATCGCCGGCTCGACGTCACGGAGGAGCGTTTGACCATGCGCAGACAGTCGCAAAATAGTCCTGCGACGATCGCGCGGCGACGACGTCCGGAAGACGGCACCGACCTCGACGAGGAAGTCGACGATCCGGGTCGCCGACGTCGACGGAACCACCAGGGCGTCAACCACATCCGACATCGAGCAGCCCGGGCTGGACTCGATGTATGCGAGCGCGCGCCAGCGATCCACGGTGAGATCGGTGCCAGACAACGCGTCCTCGATGCACGCGGCCGCCAAGGATGCTTGTCTGAGCAACGCGAGCGCGTCCGCGACAACTTCCATGGCCTGCCTTCTGAGACGACTCCCAGCCCGTGCTCGCACCGCAGCTCGGAGGAGCACCAGCATGCCAGATAGCATGCCGGTATTCGAACCCAGAACTAATCGAACCACGGATTTCCGGGTCGCTCTCGCGCTGCCGCGAAAGGGTCCGGCGGGCATCTTCGGGCTCGAATGTCGTGCCGCCGCGGAACTGGCGGCCACCGAGATCGACGTGCGTGGAGGCGTCGCCGGCCGTAGCGTGCAATTCGTCGACGTCGATGCCGGCGGCGATCCCGACACGGTGGCCGCCACCATCAGGGCCCTCCTGGATTCGGGCTCCATCGATGCCGTCACCGGGTGGCATCTGTCCAACGCCCGCCAGGCCATCGCGAAGGTCGTCCGCGGGCGAGTGCCCTATATATACGCCGCAGCCTACGAAGGCGGTGAACGCAGCGACGGTGTGCTGTGCAGTGGGGAGGTCCCCGGCGACCAGATCGTGGCATCGCTGCACTGGCTGCGCACCGAGTCGCAGCTGCGCCGGTGGTTCATCGTCGGCAACGACTACGTGTGGCCGCGGGGCACGGCCGTCGCGACCCGAGTTGGGCTGCAGCACAGCGATATCTCTATCCTCGGTGAACGGTTCCTGCCGCTGGGCACCGACGACTCGGCCGTCTGGGATCGGGTACTCGAGGAAGTCATCCACAGTCGGGCACAAGGAGTCATCTCCTTGCTGGTGGGCTCCGACGCGGTCCGGTTCAACCGTGCGTTCGCGGGAAAGGGACTGGACGCGACGGTCACACGGTTCAGTCCGTTCACCGACGAAACCGTGATCCTCGCTAGTGGCGCCGACGCCACCACGAACCTCTTCATCTCCGCGGGGTGGTTCGCCTGCTTGGGCTCCGCCGCTGCGGCCGAGTTCGCCGTGGGCTTCGCTCGGGCCTTCGATCTACTAAACGGGACGGGACCGATCGGAGAGTCCGCAGCGCCACCTCCCGGCACCATGGCGGAGACGACATACTCGGGGGTGCACCTGCTGGCAGGTATCGCCAGCACGTCGATACCGACGGTGGCGGACGCGCGCCGCGCATTCCGCAAGTGGGGCTGGGACTCGCCGCACGGGCCTGTCGACCTCTACCGCGGATCAGCGCGTCATCCCGTGCACATAGCGAAAGCACGCGGCGTCGAACTCGACGTCATCGCGCGGGTGCGATGACTGCTCCACGCTTACGTTGCTGCCGTCCGACAATTTGCTGCTGAACGCACCGCAGATCGTCAACAAGCGCCAACGCCGGCTGAAGGGGATCGAGGAGATCGTATTGTCCTTGACGGCAAAGGGATTGACGACCGAAGAGCGCTGCCCGCTTCCAGGATGTCTACGGGCGAGGGCAGCAGCTGTCAACCTTCGCGATGCTGCGCGACTTTCCGCGCTGCGCTAGCTCGACGCCCGGGGATCGGTAATCGTCTACGGGCCCGTCGACGTCGGGAAAGCCCATGTCGCACAGGCCTCAGCCACCAAGTCGCCGACGTCAACAAGCCTTTGGCCCAGAGCCGGTGTGGCTGGTCCACTGCAAGCCGTCCCACCACCGCATCGGCCTGTTTCCAAGGATCGGCATACCACCCCTCCCCAGGGGGTCGGCTTTTTCTCCCTGTTGGCTTGACGCAGCTTCGGAGCCTTGTGTGACTGCACGTTGCTCCTCCGCAGCTCGACTCCGCGCCCGCCTTCTGGACCCGTCCCGAGACATTTTCTGCAACTGGTCCTGCGAGCGTTCCAGGTGCGAGCGCCCCGGCTTGTAATGGCCCCTACGGTAGCTGCTCATCTAAACTCTGTTCTCTCGTCGCGAACTAGCTGACTTGGACATTATGTCCTCGCATTGGGGGGCGGACACGAGTAGATGGCTACTCGATTGGCGTTGAGCCAGTTGTGGATTCGTTCGGCGACATCCGCCCATCCAGGCTCAAGCATCATGTCGTGCCCCATGCCGGAGAAGATCTCCGGTTCGGTGTGATATCGGTGCGCCGTCGCACGGACTTCCTCAGTGCTGAACGAACCGTCGCCCTCGGCGCCCATAACCAGCACGGGCGCCGTGACGCTTTCGGGTCTCGGTAGGTTCCGAAACATCATGTCCACGTAGATCGCTCGTCGGCTCTCTTGCTGAAAGCGCCGCACACCATCGATTACTAGCGACTCAGGAGTTCGCGGCGAGAACATATATTCACGGGCACATGCCGGTGTACTGACGGTCGCCATCGTATCGCCGGTGAACGCCGATTTCACGAGGAGCCAGGGGTGTCGCCTCGCGAATCGCAGCGTGGCCCCACGGATTCCTCGCGGGGGAACAGACGCCAGAAGAACACCGGCGGGTGCTTCGTGCGACTCCAGATACTTCTGCACAACGCCACCGCCCATGGAGTGCCCGATTACCACAGGTCTCATGGGCAAACTGTCGGCGACCGACGCGACGTCGACGACGTAGTCGGCGATCGAGCAGGAGCGAAGCGGCTTCGGTGTGGGACTGCTTCCGTGACCGCGCAGGCTCACCGCCAGCGCGCGGTAGCCCTTGTCCGCGAAGAAGTCCAGGAAGTGCTCGTCCCAGCACCATGCGGCGTGCCAGGCGCCGTGGACGAAAAGCAGCGGCACCGGATGAGATTCGCTGCACGAGCCTTTGTCGATTACTTCGAGCATCGGGCTGACGCTTTCGATCGCGTCTCGAACGACCGCCATCAGGCACCCACTTTCTCTAGTCCAGTCTGTTCGAGAACGTGAGTACGGGCGGCCGATCTGCCCGCGACGGTGGGGCCGTTTGCCAGTGCGTCAACCATGCCGTCAAAAATCCACTGCTAGACGGGTCGCAGCATCAACCGAACGGTTGATATTGGACTAAAGTCCCCAACAACCTCACAGGGGCGGGCGGGTGTCATGGTGGAGGCAGCGGACGACAAGGGCCGGTAATGGTCACGATCGATGAGTTTTCGCGTGTAGTTGGTGAGATCTACGCGTCGGCGACCAGTCCAGAGAACTGGCTGGTGGCTCTGGCCGACATCAGTCGCATTCTCGACGCAACCGGCTGCGCAATCTATCTCGGTGCCGGAACAAACCGCTCCCTGATGAGCAACACCATCCCTTCGGAGGCGAGCACATCCT
>JAOPVI010000408.1 GCA_025966225.1 Mycobacterium sp.
CGCACCGTTGGCACTCATCATCCCGGCCCGGGGAAACGAAGAGGTCGAGGTGGCCGCGGTGGCGGCGCGCGATATATCCCGTGCTGAAACCTTTGCCGCGAAACACGACATTGCCCGGGTGCACGGCAGCTACGAGGCGCTGATCGCCGATCCAGAGTTGGATGCCGTTTACAACCCGCTGCCGAACGGCTTACACGGCCGGTGGACCCGAGCTGCGCTAGCCGCCGGCAAGCACGTGTTGTGCGAAAAGCCGTTTACAGCCAATGCCGCCGAGGCCCGCGAGATCGCGGAACTGGGGGCGAAGTCTGACCGGGTTGTGATGGAGGCATTCCATTACCGCTACCATCCGTTGGCGCTACGAATTGAGCAGATCATTGCTTCGGGGGAGCTGGGCAAGCTGGAGCGGGTGGAGTCGGCCTTCTGCTTCCCGCTGCCGAAGTTCTCCGACATCCGCTACGACTACTCGCTTGCCGGTGGCGCGACGATGGATGTCGGGTGCTACGCCGTCGACATGATGCGCACGTTCGGCGGTTCGACCCCGGAAGTCGTTTCGGCACAGGCGAAACTGCGCGATCCCCAGGTGGACCGGGCGATGACAGCCGAGTTGCGATTTGCAGGCGGGCACACAGGACGGATCCTCTGCTCGATGTGGTCGAGGAATCTTTTGCAGTTGAGCGCCAAGGTGGTTGGCGACCGCGGCGAGGTGCGTCTGCGCGTGCTCAATCCGCTGGCACCGTTCAGTCGGCTCTCGATCCGATCAGCCGAAGGCAAACGCGTCGAGCGCTTTCCGCGGCGCCCCTCTTACGCGTATCAGCTCGACGCGTTCGCAGCGGCGGTGCTGCGTGGCGAACCGGTGAAGACGACACCGGAAGAAGCGGTTGAGAACATGACCGTCATCGACGAGATCTATCGCGCTGCCGGCCTCCCGCTCCGCCAGCCGACTGATGGATAATCCGTTCCGCCGTTCGTACTTCGGGTGGCCAAGCTCAAGTCGTCAATCGGCGAAATGCACCTGGTTCACGTGCGCGGCGACCCGCAAGGCGTTGGCGGCGACGGTCAGACTCGGATTCAACCCAGTGCTGGAAGGAAAGAACGAGGAGTCCACCACGTACAGATTGTCCACTTCGTGCGCTCGGTTTTGCGGGTCCAGCACGCTGGTATTGGGATCAGTACCGAAGCGGCATGTGCCGCAGACGTGGCCCAGGTTTGCATTGCTCTTGGCGGCCCCGATGGAGATTGTGCGGAAAGGCGCAAACACCTGCCTCAACTGACGCAAGAACACCGGATGGCGCTCGATCTCATTGGCGTGCAGACGATATTGAATTTTCAGCCGCTGACGGCCGTCCGCACTTGGCCTATCGGAAGGCAGGACGCGGTTGTCCAGGTAGGGCAGATCTTCCATCATCGATGCCAGCACGAGTCCGCCCCTGAAGAACCGCTCGTAGAACGGGCGCGCCGCAGGGCTCATCAGGCGCATCATCTTGAGCAGCGAACCGGGGTGGTTGGTGAAATACTCCATCGGCGGCACCGAGCCGAGCGATTGCAACGTGCCGTATTTCTGTCCCTCCCAGAAATAGAAATCGTTTAGCCCGAGCTCCTTGTTCTGGGCCGTGATCTTCGAGTCGTGTTCCGGCCAGACCTCGATCAGGTCAATGAGATGACGCATCAAGTTGCGCCCCACCCAGTCCGAGCCGTTGGCCAGTCCACGCGGCCATTCCACCGAACGGGAATTGAGCAGCAGCACCGGGGTGACCAACGCACCGGCGGCCAGGACCACCACCTTGGCCTTCAGGGCCAGCGTGCCGGAGCTATGCTCGCAGATCACCTGCCGGACCTGCGTGCGGTCCGCCTCCAGGCGCACGGCGCGACACTCCGTCAGCAGTTGGGCACCGTGCTCGGCAACGGCGGGCAGCACGGCACTGCGGGCGGCGTCGTACTTGCACGTCTGGTAGCAGAGGTGGCCCGTGCAGGTTATACAAGCGTCGTTGTAATCACAGGACATCGGCAGGTGGTATGGGTGCAGTCCGGAGCCGGCCAGATAGTCGGCCAAGGTCTGGTTGGCCGCCGAAAACGGTGGCGCCGCAGGCAGATCGACGTCGGCCGCCTCCGGCCGCAGGGGGTCGGGCTGGCCGCGTACTCCCAGCAGCTGCTCAGCCAATTCGTACCATGGCCGCAGCTCGTCGTAGGTGACCGGCCAGGCATCCGGCACCGTGGAAGCGCCGGGATCGCGGAAGTCCTGCCGGGGAGTGAAATCGCGAACGAAGAAGCGCTCGCAGACCATGCCGTAAATAGCCGACGACCCTCCCGTCCCGCTGCCAAGGACCGGCACAAACTGCCGCGAGGAGCGCCCGCTGATGTCTTCGATCTCGTCGGTTGAGCGTCCGGACCTGGCCAGTGCGTCGTAGTAAGCCTCCTCAGAACGGCCCGCCAGCGGCGCGGCCAGTTCCGGCATCGCAGAGCGAATCGTCCCCGCGACCCCGGGCAATGTCGAGCGCCCTTTCTCGACGAACAGCACTTTGCGGCCTGAGCGGGCCAGCGCATAGCCCAGCATCCCGCCCCCCATGCCGGTGCCAACGACAATCACGTCCCACACAACGTGTTCCGCGTCGCGCGCGCTCAGCTCGCCGCTAGCCAAGATCGAACTCCTCAGCGGATGATGGTCCTAGCTTCGCCCTCGATTGGACGAATCCCGAACGTACCATCCGCCATCACAGGCGGGTCGAGACATCCCTCCCGCCTACCGTGAAAGCTGGTTGTCCCATGCCGCCGGATTTGACACGCACTAGCGACACCGACGAGCACGGCCGCACCTGCACTTGGCGGGCTCGGGAGCAGGTCGCAGCCTTCGCGCACGTAGCTGCTCAAACTCCTCGTCGACCTCGTTGGGCAGCGGCGTCCTCGCGGGGTGCCTTGCCCCGCATAATGATCCGACCGCAT
>JAOPVI010000028.1 GCA_025966225.1 Mycobacterium sp.
GCGGCCCCAGCGGCGCCAGCGGCGCCTGCGGCCCCAGCGGCGCCAGCGGCGCCTGCGGCACCGCAGCCGCGGCCCTATCCCGAAGAGCCACCGCCAACGCCCGCACCAGGACCGACGCCCGCGCCGAGTCCTGCGCCCTCGCCCGCTCCTGCACCGCCGGGCGGCAAGGCCGATCTCGCTCAGCGCATCGCCGAGGAAAAGGCGCTCCGCCAGAGCACCGACCAGAGCATTCAGGTACTGGCTCTTCAGTTCCAGGCCACCCGTTGCAATGAAGAAGACGTGCTTGCGGGCAACGACGACCCCAACCTGCCACTAGTGACGTGCTCGCAGGATCACAAGACGGTGTATCTGCTGTCCAAGTCCATCATCAGTGGCGAGCAGATCGCGAGCGCCTCATCGGGGCTCAATCAGCAGAGTGGCGAGAACATCGTGGACGTGGAGTTCAAGAGCGACGCCGCGAACGTCTGGGCCGACTTCACCGCAGCCAACATCGGTACCCAGACCGCCTTCGTGCTCGACTCCCAGGTGGTCAGCGCGCCGGAGATCCAGGAGGCCATCCCCGGAGGTCGTACTCAGATCACCGGGCGCTTCACCGCCGACACGGCGCGCGAACTCGCCAACGTGCTCAAATACGGCTCGCTGCCGTTGTCGTTTGAATCATCGGAGGCCGAAACCGTCTCGGCGACACTGGGTTTGACTTCGCTGAGAGCCGGCCTGATCGCGGGTGCGATCGGCCTGGCGCTCGTGTTGGTGTACTCACTGCTGTACTACCGCGTACTCGGCCTGTTGACCGCGCTGTCGCTCGTCGCGTCGGGCGCCATGGTCTTCGCGATATTGGTCCTGCTGGGTAGGGCCATCGGCTACACACTCGACCTGGCAGGCATCGCCGGTCTGATCATCGGCATCGGCACGACGGCCGACTCGTTCGTGGTGTTCTTCGAACGCATCAAGGACGAAATCCGAGAGGGCCGGACCTACCGCTCTGCGGTGCCGCGTGGTTGGGCGCGCGCCCGCAAGACGATCCTTTCGGGCAACGCCGTCAGCTTCATCGCCGCGGCCGTGCTGTACATCCTGGCCATCGGACAGGTGAAGGGCTTTGCCTTCACGCTGGGGCTCACGACCATCCTCGACGTCGTGGTGGTGTTCCTGGTCACCTGGCCGCTGGTGTTCCTGTCGTCGAAGTCGGCAATGCTCACGAAGCCGGCCTTCAACGGGCTGGGTGCGGTGCAGCAGATCGCGCGGGAACGTCGGGCCGCTTCGGCTTTGACGGGAGGGAAGTAGCCAGATGGCCAAGCACTCGAGCGACGTCGACACCGACGACGAAGCCACCTACTCCGAGCTCACCGCGTCGGGTGAGCAACCGACGGCTCAAGGTCCCGCCGCACCGCGGCACGGTTTCTTCGTCCGGCTGTACACCGGAACCGGGGCGTTCGACGTCGTCGGCAAGCGCAAGATGTGGTTCGCGATCAGCGGCGTCATCGTCGCGATCGCGGTGGTGAGCATCGTGCTACGCGGATTCACGTTCGGCATCGACTTCGAGGGCGGCACCAAGGTGTCGATGCCCGTGGCAGGAGCCAGCGGGCAAGCCTCGACCCAGCGGGTCGAAGCGGTGTTCACCCAGGCGATCGGCAAGGCTCCCGAGTCGGTCGTGGTGGTCGGCAACGGCGCTTCGGCGACGGTTCAGATCCGTTCGGAGACGCTGACCAACCCCGAGACCGAGAAGCTCCGGACGGCGCTGTTCGACGCATTTCAACCCAAGGGTGACAACGGCCAAGCGAGCAAACAGGCCATCAGCGACTCGGCGGTGTCGGAGACGTGGGGCGGCCAGATCACCCAGAAGGCGCTCATCGCGCTCGTGGTGTTCCTCGTCATCATCACCGGATACATCACGTGGCGCTACGAGCTGTACATGGCGCTGTCCGCGCTGGCTGCCCTGGTGTTCGATCTGGCGACTACGGCCGGCGTGTATTCATTGGTCGGGTTCGAGGTCAGCCCTGCCACCGTCATCGGCCTGCTGACGATCCTCGGCTTCTCGCTCTACGACACGGTCATCGTGTTCGACAAGGTCGAGGAGAACACCAAGGGCTTCGAACACACCACCCGACGGACCTTCGCCGAGCAGGCCAACCTCGCGATCAACCAGACGTTCATGCGGTCGATCAACACCAGCCTCATCTCGGTCCTGCCGGTGCTCGCGCTCATCGTCGTCGCCGTCTGGCTGCTTGGTGTCGGCACGCTGAAGGACCTTGCGCTCGTTCAGCTGGTCGGCATCCTGGTCGGGACCTACTCGTCGATCTTCTTCGCCACCCCGCTGTTGGTGACCCTGCGTGAACGCACCGACCTCGTCCGCGCCCACACTCGCCGCGTGAACAACCGCCGCAAAACAGCGGCGACGCCGAGCGGCCAGCTCCATCAGCCGGAATCCGACGGCGATGCGGTCACCGCGTCGGCGCAGAAGGCCCCCGTCGTGGCGCCCGACAAGCCGGTACCGGGAGCGAAGCCCACCCGTCCGACTGGTCGGCCGTCGGGTAAGCGGAACTCCAGGCGGTAAGCCTCGATGCCTGCCCGATCCCGGCGAGCCGCGATCCTGGCGGCCACCCTGTCGCTCGTCGGCTCCGTGGCCCTATCCGGGTGTTCGGGCAGCCCCGCCGACGCCATCGACTACGCCGTCGACGGATCACTGGTCACCTACAACACCAACACCGTGACGGGTGCTGCATCGGGCGGTCCGCAGGCGTTCGCCCGCGTGCTCACCGGGTTCAACTATCACGGACCCGAAGGACAGGTCGTCGGTGACCGCGACTTCGGCACCGTCCTGGTCGTCGGCCGCGCCCCGCTGATACTCGACTACCAGATCAACGACAACGCGGTCTTCTCCGACGGCAAACCCATCACGTGCGACGACATGGTGCTGGCCTGGGCCGCACAGTCGGGTCGATTCCCCGGATTCGACGCCGCCAGCCGGGCCGGGTACGGCGACGTCGCCACGGTCGACTGCGCCCCGGGGCAGAAGAAGGCCCGCGTCTCGTTCGCGCAGGACCGTTCATTCGTCGACTATGGCCAGTTGTTCGCGGCGACGTCGATGATGCCGTCCCACGTGATCGCCGACGAACTCAGTCTCGGCGACGGCGGAGTCGCCACCGCATTGCAAAACGGCGACCAACCAACGGTCGACCGCATCGCCGCCGCCTGGAACACCATTTGGAGTCTGAAGCCCGACCTGGACCTCAAGCGATTCCCGTCCTCTGGCCCGTACAAGCTCGACTCGGTCACCGACAAGGGCGCGGTCGTGCTCGTCGCCAATGACAAGTGGTGGGGGCCCAAGCCGCTCACCGAACGGATCACCGTGTGGCCGCGCGGTGCCGACATCCAGGATCGCGTGAACACCGGCGCCTACGACGTCGTCGACGTCGCCACGGGTTCCACGGGCACCTTGAACCTGCCGAACGACTACCTCCGCACGGACTCTCCGTCGGCAGGCATCGAACAGCTCATCTTCGCCCAGCAGGGCCCACTCGCCGATCCGGCCGCGCGTCGGGCCGTGGCGTTGTGCACGCCAAGAGACGTCATCGCCCGCAACGCCGAGGTGCCGATCGCCAACACCCGGTTGAACCCCGCGGCCGAGGACTCGATCACGGCCGCCGAGGGTCAGGCCGAGGCGGGGCAGTTCAGCGTTGCGAATCCCGATGCCGCCAGCGACGCCATCGGTGGGCGGCCGCTCACCGTGCGCATCGGGTACCAGAAGCCCAACGCGCGGCTGGCCGCCACGGTGGGAGCCATCGCGAAGTCGTGCGCACCGGCGGGGATCACCGTGCAAGACGCGGCGTCAGACGCCGGAGGTCCACAAGCATTGCGGGACAACCAGTTCGACGCCTTGCTGGCCAGTACGGGCGGCGCCACGGGCAGCGGTTCCAGTGGCTCGTCGGCCGTCGATGCCTACGACCTGCACAGCGGCAACGGAAACAATCTCTCGGGCTACTCGAACGAAGTCGTCGACGGGGTCATCGGCGCGCTGGCGGTGACGACGGATCCCAAGGAGTTGGCCCGGCTGCTTGGGGAGAGCGCCCCAGTGCTCTGGGGCGACATGCCAACGCTTCCGCTCTATCGTCAGCAGCGAACCTTGCTGACCTCCAAGAAGATGATCGCGGTGAGCAGCAATCCGACGCGCTGGGGTGCGGGGTGGAACATGGACCGGTGGGTGTTGAACGAATGAGTGACACGAGCACCGCGGCAGCCGCCATCGCGTCGTTGATGCGGGAGGTCCCCGACTTCCCCGAACCCGGAATCCAATTCAAGGACCTCACCCCGGTACTGGCCGACGCACGTGGGCTGGCGGTCGTCACGGACGCGCTGGCCGAGGTAGCCGCGGGTGCTGACCTGGTGGCTGGTGTCGACGCCCGGGGTTTCCTGCTGGGTGCGGCGGTCGCGACCAGGCTCGGCAAAGGCGTATTGGCGGTCCGCAAGGGTGGGAAGCTGCCGCCTCCCGTATACAGCCAGACCTACGCGCTCGAGTACGGCACGGCGACGCTGGAGATCCCGGCCGACGGCATCGCCCTCGCAGGACTGAACATCGTGGTGATCGACGACGTGCTCGCCACCGGCGGAACGTTGGCCGCGGCGGTGCGACTGCTCGAACTCGCCGGCGCCAACGTGATGGGGGCAGGTGTGGTGCTCGAACTCACTGCGCTCGGCGGGCGTGAACAGCTGCAATCCGTGCCGGTCACCAGCCTCTACTTGGTGTGATGAGCGCCTGCGCGAAGAACAGAAGGTGCTGCATGAGCGCCTGCGCGAAGAATAGATGGTGCTGCATGAGCGCCTGCGCGAAGAACAGACGGGGCGGCAGGGATATCCTCGACTGAGTACACATTGGGCAGGAGGTGGACACCGTTGGCCGACGATCAGGCGTTGACGCAGACGCAGCCCATGCCCATCCTGACGCCGGACGTCCCACCGACGGAACAGTCCAAGTCCACGTCGAGCGCATCGCGCCGGGTGCGGGCTCGGCTCGCCCGCCGGATGACGTCCCAGCGCAGCATGGTGAACCCTGTGCTCGAGCCACTCGTCGCGGTGCACCGAGAGATGTACCCGAAGGCCGATCTGGCGATACTGCAGCGTGCCTACGACGTCGCCGAGACCCGGCATGCCGACCAGATGCGCCGGTCCGGTGACCCCTACATCACCCATCCGCTGGCGGTGGCCAACATCCTGGCCGAGCTCGGCATGGACACCACCACTCTGGTGGCCGCGCTGCTGCACGACACCGTCGAGGACACCGGGTACACGCTTGAAGCGCTGACGGCCGAATTCGGCACGGAAGTGGGCCATCTCGTCGACGGCGTCACCAAGCTCGACAGGGTCGAACTCGGCAACGCTGCCGAGGGCGAGACCATCCGCAAGATGATCATCGCCATGGCGCGTGACGGCCGCGTGCTGGTGATCAAGGTCGCCGATCGCCTGCACAACATGCGCACCATGCGGTTCCTTCCGCCGGAGAAGCAGGTCCGCAAGGCTCGCGAGACGCTGGAAGTGATTGCGCCGCTTGCCCACCGGCTCGGCATGGCGACCGTCAAGTGGGAACTCGAGGATCTCTCCTTTGCGATCCTGCATCCAAAGAAGTACGACGAGATCGTCCGCCTGGTGGCCGACCGGGCACCATCTCGCGACACCTACCTCGCCAAGGTGCGGGCCGAGATCGGCGCGTCGCTGAGCGCGATGAAGATCGGCGCATCGGTGGAAGGCAGGCCAAAGCACTACTGGTCGATCTATCAGAAGATGATCGTCAAGGGCCGCGATTTCGACGACATCCACGACCTGGTCGGCGTGCGCATCCTGTGCGACGAGATCCGCGACTGCTATGCCGCTGTGGGCGTGGTGCATTCGTTGTGGCAGCCCATCGCCGGTCGGTTCAAGGACTACATCGCACAACCGCGGTACGGCGTGTACCAATCGCTGCACACGACAGTCGTCGGGCCAGAGGGAAAGCCGCTGGAAGTGCAGATCCGCACCAACGACATGCACAAGACTGCGGAATACGGCA
>JAOPVI010000049.1 GCA_025966225.1 Mycobacterium sp.
GGCGATGTTGCCGACGAACAGTGCCGCAACTGCCATGCCCGCCGTTAGTGGTGTCCAGCCGAAGCCGAGCTGAAACTGCAGTGCCAGCAGGAAGGGCACGGCCGTTATCACCAGCCGGTAGAGCGCGCCTGCGGAGACACTGATACGCAGCGTCGGTGTCCGCAGCACTCGCAAGTCGACAAGGGGGTGGGGGGAGCGACGCAGGTGAATCGTGGCGACCACGAACAGAATCGTCGCGCCGGCAGCACCGATGACGACGTACGGCCAGTCGGTGCCGGTCACCCGAATGCCTTCCAGCGCGATCAGTGCCGCAGCGATGGCTGCACCGAGAACCGTAAGCCCCCGCCAGTCCAGCGAGGTTGAGTCAAGTCCGGGGTCGCCGCGAAATAGCTTGAGTGACAACACGAATCCGGCAATGCCGACGGGGATGTTCGCGACGAAGATCCACTGCCACGACCAGAATGTCGTGATGGCACCGCCGATGGCCGGCGCGATGACGGGGGCGAGGAGGGCTGGCCAGGTGAGCAATGCGATGGCGCGTACCAGATCGCTCTTGTCACTGGACCGCAGCACGGCCAGCCGGCCGACCGGGACCATCATGGCTCCGCCCACGCCCTGGAGAACCCGCATCGCCACGAGCATGGGCAGCGAAGTGCTTGCCGCACAGCCAACGGACGCGACGGTGAACACCGCGATTGCAGTGAGGAAGACCCGTCGGGGTCCCAACCGATCCGCGATCCAGCCGCTCGCAGGGATGAGGACCGCGACCGTTACGAGATAGGCGGATATCGCGACGTTCACATCGACGGGGTCGACTCGCAATGACTCCGCGATGCACGGGATGGCCGGGCCGATGATCGTCGCGTCGAGCATCTCCATGAAGAAGGCACCGGCCACTAGCAGCGCCATGCCACGTGGGAACGACGATGCCGACTGCCGCGTACTCACCGTCACTGACCACTCACGAAGCCGGGGCTGTGCGGCAACAGGGTGATCTGGTCGGACTCGGCCAGGTCAGCGCTCGTGGTCAAGAACACCTCGACGATGTGGGCGGCCGCGTCGGGATCCACGATCTCGTAGCCGAGCGTCGCGACATTGGCGTCGAGATATCTCCGCGCTCCGACAGCAGTCCCCGCGTCGTGGCACAAGGCTGCTCGGACATCGATCACCTTGTTCGCTGCGATCGTGACGCCGACACCGTTTCCGCACAGAGCGATGCCGTACACGGCGTCACCGTCGGACACGAGGCGGGCGACACCGAGCCCGACATCCGCCCAGCCGAGTCCGCTCATCTGGACAACGTCGTGCCCGAGGCCTGCGACACGACGAACGATCGCGTCAGATACCTCGGTGGTCTGCTCGGCACCGACCACGACTCTCATGGCTGCACCCCCTTTCAGTTGGTTTTGCGGGCTGTCGGTGGTGACGGGCGGCGAGCCCGTCGGCGCCTGATGTGCTTCGTCGATCGGCCGTCATACGTCGCCATTGGCGAAGTGAGGCAGCACGTCGTCCGCGAACAGCTGCAGCTGATCGAGGTCGGTCAGGTCGAAGAGCTGCAGGTACACCCGCTCCGCGCCCGCGTCCTTGAAGATGGCAAGCCGATCGATCACCTCCGCGGGAGAGCCGCACAGTCCGTTCGCGATGATGGTCGTCGGATCCTCGCCAACTCGATCGTGGAGGACGGCCGTCCGCCGATCGATGTCTGCCTTGCTGGTACCGACACACAGCGTCACCGCAGCTGAGAAGGTGATCTCGGCGGGGTCCCGATCGATGCGTTCGCAGGCTTTTCGGACGCGGTCGTAGGCCTGGGTGCAGGCCTCCGGCTCCACGCCGTCGATGTTGTATTCGTTGGCGAACCTGGCCGCGAGCGCTGGTGTGCGTTTGAGACCGTGCCCACCAATGATGATGGGCGGGTGGGGGATTTGGACTGGGCGGACGAGCGCGGGGTAGTCCTGAACGCGGTGCTTCTTGCCTTGATAGGTATAGAGCTGTCCCAGCGGAGCGGTCCAGAGCCCAGTGATGAGTTCGAGTTGCTCCTCGACGGCGTCGAAGCGTTCACCGAACGACGGCAGCGGGAAATCGAGTGAATAGTGTTCGGGGGGATAGGATCCCGCGCCGAGACCGAGCTCGATGCGGCCGTGGCTCATGGCATCGATCTGGGCCACGATGATGGCGAGATGGGCGGGGTTGCGGAATGTCGAGCTGCACATCAGGCTACCCAGCCTGATCCGCTCGGTCTCCCGGGCCAAGCCCGCCAAGGTCACCCACACGTCGGTCGGGCCAGTCAGCCCGATGGCCGTCCCTTCGCGTACCAGGTGGTCAGCTCGGAAGAAGCCGTCGTATCCCCAGGTCTCCAGAGCCTGCGCCAGCGTCAGTTGTTGGTCGTAGGTCGCGCCCTGCTGAGATTCGGCAAGTATGCGGACATCCATGGTTCGGTGTTCTCCTATCGTTCGCGGGCGATCGGGCGACTGCTCGCTAGGTGGTTGGGGTCAGGCGGCTGACGACGGCTTGCTCGGATTGGCCGTGACTACGCCGTCGCTTCCAGCTCGGCGTGTACCGGCTCGTGCGAACCGGCCGGGGCACGTGGTCGGCGTGGAGCGGGTGCCGCTGCCGATGCCCGGTCTGCCCGACGGTCGAGCACGAGATAGGTTGCGCCACCGACGATCAAGCCGGAGAGGAAGCTGAGATCGATGGAATCGAGATGCCGTGAGATTGGCCCGACCAGCTCCGCGCTGCTGGAGAACAGCACGGCCACAACCGCGCCGACGACCCAACTGGCCAGGGCTCGCGGCTCGAATCCGCGCTGGAACCAGTAGATCCCACGGTCATCGGGCGTCGTGTACGAATGCAGATCGAGCACGCGATAGTGCCCGTGCGCCCGGATGTGCCCGATGATCATGATGGCGAGCCAGGGGGCGAGCCCTGCCGAGATGATGTCCGTGAACGTCGAGAGGAAGTTCGTGAAGTTCCAAACGACGGTCGCGAGATAGGTGATGACGAGGCTCACGACGGTGACGATGATCGCGTTGGAGAAGCGGCTGACACGCCACAACACCGTGTGCAGATCCAGGGACGCGTTATAGATGTTGATGCCGCCGCCGATCGCGTTGCCGACCACGGCAATGATGACGATCGGCACCAAGAACCACATTGGCGAGATCCCAGCCCACGCGGTGGGGAAGTCCGCCGAGTAACTGTCGTAGCAGAGCACGGTGAAGGCGCCGAACAGGTAGGCCAGGACGTTCCCGGAGAAGATCGAAGCGAACAGGGACGTGAACACGGTGGCCCGTGGCGTGTCAGCGGGGAGCCTCCGGGTGTAGTCGTTGACCGAGACCCCATAAGAGATGGGATTGACGATCGCGACCGAGAGGGCGAAAAGCCAAGTGGGCCAGAACGTGCCGTACTGGTAGACCGACCCGGCGAAGCTGGTCTTAAAGTTGTGCGCCTCCATCACCACGAACACGACGAGGACCACGCAGCTCACGATCGCCGTCCACTTGTACGCGACGACGAGGGTGGCATGCCCGAGCACGCTGACCAGGCAGCAGAGCGCGCCGATGACCGCCATCCA
>JAOPVI010000069.1 GCA_025966225.1 Mycobacterium sp.
GCCGGGCGAGGCGGCTCCAGCCCGACTCGACCTGATCGCAGGGAACGCCGCCGAACTGGCCGACATGGAACTGATACGGCGACGCATTGGGCTCAGCGCAGAAACACTCAGCACCGGAACGGCAGCCCGCTACCTGACGTGGGCCAGGACGCTCTCGCTGATCGGGGTGGCGGTCGGCGGGGTCATCGGACGGCGCTCCCGCGCGGCCTCTGCCATCGGCGGCGCTGCCGTGCTGGCCGCCTCGGCGCTCACCCGCTTCGGCGTCTTCGCGGCAGGCGTCGCCTCCGCCGAGGATCCGAAGTACACGGTCGTCCCCCAACGCGAGCGCCTCGAGCGCAAAGCGCCTCCCGACTAGCGGTCGAGGCCGCTGGCCCGTTCCATCGCGTCGGGCAGCTGCGCGGGGTCGTACTCGGCCGCGGTCTCCGGTTCGAACTGTCCTGCGACGACGTTGGCGCGCAGGCGATACACCAGATGTCCACCGATCGCTCCACCGCCTGCTGCCGCTAGGAGTCCTAAAAGTGCTGTGCCACAAGCGAATTGGTCAGTCACCGTCCTACGTCGCCAGTACGACAGCGAGAAGAGGGTGACCGCCGTGGCGTTGGCCGCCGCGTGTATGAGCCCCACCCTTCGCTGTACGGTGTCCAGGGTCGACCAGTCGCTCCATCCCGTCGCGATCGCGGCAGGAGCAGCGACGGTGCCCAGTGCGACCAGGCGGCGAGCGGCGACGGGCTGATGTCCGGCTAGATCGAGTGCGACCGCGCTCGACCACGTGCCGATCGGAATCATGACCAACGCCGGATGGACGGGATGACCCAGCCACTTGCCGCCGAGCACGTCCCGGGCCGGGCCCCGCCCGATGACGCGGTGAAGCAGCCGCTTTACGGCGTCGCCGGTCCGATCCAGACCTCGTGCCGATTCGAGCGCTTTCCAGAACCTGTCGACGTTCACGACATGCAGATACCCGGGTTACGCGCGGCTAATCACGGCTCGGTGACTGCGCAACCCCGCGGCCCGGCTTCGCCACCGCGCCGAGCGGGTATTCGACGCGCCATGGACCAGAGCGAAGCCCCGCTACTCGACGCCCTCGTCGACTATCACCGCAACGATCGGTACGGATTTACACCGCCGGGGCATCGTCAGGGCCGCGGCACCGATGACCGCGTGCTCGACGTGTTGGGACGCGAACCGTTCCTCGACGACGTACTCGCCAGCGGCGGTCTGGACGACCGTCGGACGACCAACGCCTATCTGCGCCGCGCAGAGGATCTGATGGCGCAGGCCGTCGGAGCCGAGCTCGCCTGGTTCTCCACCTGCGGCAGCTCGCTGTCGGTCAAGGCGGCGATGATGGCCGTCGCAGGGGGCCAGGGCAGCCTGCTCGTCGGGCGCGACAGTCACAAGTCCATCGTGGCCGGGCTCATCTTCTCCGGTGTGCAACCGCGGTGGGTCACGCCCCGCTGGGACGCCGCGAGGCACTTCTCTCATCCGCCGTCGCCTGCACAGGTCGACGAGGCCTGGCGGCGCCATCCGGACGCGTCCGGAGCGCTGATCGTCAGCCCGAGTCCGTACGGCACCTGCGCCGACCTCAGTGGCATCGCCCGGGTGTGCCACGACCGCGGCAAACCGTTGATCGTCGACGAGGCGTGGGGCGCCCATCTACCATTCCACGACCAACTGCCGACGTGGGCCATGGACGCCGGGGCCGACGTGTGTGTGGTGAGCGTGCACAAGATGGGCGCAGGCTTCGAGCAGGGGTCGGTGTTCCACCTGCAGGGCGACCTCGTCGACCGCGACCGACTCTCCGCCTGCGCCGACCTGCTCATGACCACCAGTCCCAACGTCTTGGTGTACTCGGCGATGGACGGCTGGCGCCGGCAGATGGTCGAGCACGGTAAGCGACTCTTCGGCGCCGCGCTGGACTTGGCGGCCGCCGTGCGCGACGAGATCGAAGCCATCGACGGGCTCGAGGTGCTCGACGAAGAACTGCTCGGCGTCGAAGCCTCCCACGACCTGGACCGGATGCAGGTGCTCATCGACGTGTCTGCGACGGACCACTCGGGCTATCAAGCGGCGGACTGGCTGCGCCAGCATCGGGGGCTGGACGTCGGCATGAGCGACCACAGGCGCATCCTTGCCACGCTGTCGTTCGCCGACGACGAATCGACGACCCGAAGGCTCGTGGATGGCCTGCGCGACTGGCGCGCCGCCGCCCACTCCATGCCCGCGCCCACACCTCTTCACCTGGCCAGTCCGGTCCAGCTGGAATTGGACAGCGTGTTGCTGCCACGCGACGCCTTCTTCGGACGTACCGAATCGGTACCGATCGAGAACGCCACCGGCCGGATCGCGGCCGAGCAAATTACGCCCTATCCACCGGGCATCCCAGCGGTCGTACCTGGGGAACGACTCAACCGTGCCGTCCTCGACTATCTGCGCTCTGGTCTCGCAGCAGGCATGAACCTCCCGGACGCCGCCGATCCTGCGCTGGACACCATCAAGGTGGTGGCCGGACCCTGATGCCTGCGACGCCAAGCGGACTTGCGCCGCCACGTCGTTGCACTCATCCCAGACAGTCAGCCGCGGGCACCACCGTCGCGCGCATATTGCTCTGCATCATGCGCAACGCCGCCTTGCCGAGGTCGACGTCGATGTGCGCGACCGCATCCGAGGGCACGGTCAGGTCGAAATGGCGGATATAGGCATCCAGCGCGGTGTAGAGGATGCATTGCTCGGTCACCTGGCCGGTCAAGATGATCCTCTTGGTTTCCAACCGTTCGAGCAGGTATTCCAGCGAGGTGGCATAGAAGGCGCTGTGGCGGACCTTCTCCAGGAACGGCCAGTGCGCGTCCGGCACGATCGGTTCGATCAGATCCGGGCGCGCACCGTCAAGGGCCTTGCGCACGATGTCGTCGCGGCTGGCGGTGAAGTCGCCGTAGTTGTCGTTGACGTAGATCACGTCCACGTCGTCGCCGTCGCGCACGCGGTCGATGAGTCCGGCCAGTGTTTCGACGATCTCCGCCACGCTGTCCGCCAACTCGTCGGCGTCCTCGTGTTGGTAGGGGTTCAGCATGTCGACCACGACCAGAGCGGTTTCAACCACGGGGACGGTGATACCCCTTCGCGCTTATTCGACACGCGCCGGGCGCTCACACAGGGTGATGTCGGACGTGCCCGTCGAGGCGCCGGTGGGCGACTCCCATCCCTACGGGCTGGATGTGCAACTGACGCTCTTCATTTTTTACGAACTGCTGCTCTGATACCCCAATCGGCGGCAGCTACCCGCGGGCTCAACCCAACCTTCGCAATGGCGCGCGACCCGGTGGCTGCACGGGCGTGGGCATCGTGGGCTTGCGGGCCACCATCCGCTTCGTCGACGGTTCGTGCGTGGTGAGCTCGAGGCGCTCGCCAGCGTGGTGGATGGTCAGGCGGCCATCGGGACCGTCGCGCAGCGTGTAGGTCACCTCATCGTGGTCGGCGTCTACCGTGACGCGAAAGCCTCTCCAGCGCAGTCGAAATCGCAGGCGGGCGATTCCTTCGGGTAGTTGCGGATCGAGCACGAGGAAGCCTTCGTCGTCCCGAAGTCCCCCGAAGCCGGCCACCAGCGCCGTCCAGGCGCCCGCGAGCGACGCCATGTGTAGGCCGTCGCGGGAATTGTGGTGTAGGTCGCGCAGATCGATCAGGGCCGCCTCGTAGGCGTAGTCGTGCGCCAACTCCAGGTGGCCGACCTCGGCGCACAACACCGCTTGGGTGCACGCCGACAGCGAGGAGTCGCGCACCATCCTCGGCTCGTAGTAGTCGACGTTGCGCGCCTTCTGCTCCGGGCTGAAGGCATGGCCCTGCCAGTGCATCGCCAGTACCAGGTCGGCCTGCTTGATCACCTGCGCCGGGTACAGCCGGACGTAGGGCTCGTGCATCAGCAGGGGATAATCCGTGTCGTCGGTGTAGTTCCACTCGCGCATGGTGGTGAAGCCGTCGCACTGCTGATGCACGCCGAGTCCCTCGTCGAACGGGATGTGGGCCGCGTCGGCCGCGTCCTCCCACGCCGCCATCTCCTCGGTGGTGACGTTCAGGGTGCGGGCGCCGTCGGGTTGGCGGCGGCAGGCGTCCGCCGCAATGCGCAGGTTGCTTGCGGCCATCAGGTTGGTGAAGGTGTTGTCGCGCGCGATTGCGGTGTACTCGTCGGGCCCGGTCACCCCGTCGAGATGCCATATCCCATGCCGGTCGTGGTGGCCGAGGGACCGCCACAGCCGAGCCGTCTCGACGAGGACGGCAAGCCCGCATTCGGCTTCGAGCGAGTGGTCGCCGGTGACGATGCGGTAGCGCTCGAACGCCGCGGCGATGACGGCGTTGACGTGCCAGGCAGCGGTGCCGGCAGGCCAGTACGCCGAGCACTCCTGTCCGCGGATGGTGCGCCACGGGAAGGCCGCTCCGTTGAGGTCGAGCTCCTGCGCCCGTTGGCGGGCCAGGTCGAGCGTCGACGCCCGCCAGCGCAGGGCATCGGCCGCGGCGTCGGGATGTGTGTAGGTCAGCACCGGTAGCACGTAGCCTTCGGTGTCCCAGAAGGCGTGGCCGTCGTAGCCGGTTCCGGTGAGGCCCTGACCGGGGATGGCCCGCCGTTCGGCGCGCGCGCTTGCCAGCCGCACGTGGAACAGGCCGAAGCGCACCGCCTGCTGGCAGTCCGGATCGCCGTCGACCTCGACGTCG
>JAOPVI010000084.1 GCA_025966225.1 Mycobacterium sp.
GTCCTGTTTGCGGACTCGGCCGCCGATGCCGGTGCCCTTCACCGCGGCCAGGTCGACGTCGTGCTCGCCGGCCAACTTCCGCACCAGTGGAGTGACGTAGGGGCTGCCGTCGCCAGCGGGCTCCGACGCCGCAGTGGCCGGCTCGGGCTCGGGCTCTGGCTTGGGTTCGGGTTTGGGCTCTTCCTTGGGTTCTGGTTTGGGCTCTGGTTCGGGTTTGGGTTTGGGTTTGGGTTCTGGCTTCGGCTCAGGCGTGGGTTCGGGTGCCGGCTCGGCTGCGGGCGCGGCGCCCTCCGCGCCGATCTTGCCCAGTTCACCGCCGACGGCGACGACGTCGTCCTCCTCGGCAGTGATCGCCAGCAGCGTGCCTGCCACCGGAGCGGGGATCTCGGTGTCGACCTTGTCGGTGGACACCTCGACCAGTGGGTCGTCCACCGCGACCGAGTCGCCGACCTTCTTGAGCCAGCGGGTGACGGTGCCCTCGGTGACCGACTCTCCGAGTTCGGGCATCACGACCGACGTCGACTCGCCACTGGAGGCCGCAGGCTGTGCGGGCTGCTCGGATTCTGGCTCGGGCTCGGGTTGCGCCTCGGGCTCGGGTTGCGCCTCGGGTTCGGCTGCCTCGGGTTCGGCTGCCTCGGGCTCGGGTTCGGGCTCCGGTTCCTTCTCGGCGGGTGCGTCGCCGCCGCCCTCGCCTGCCTCGCCGATGAGTCCGAGGTCGCCGCCGATCTCCACGGTGTCGTCTTCGTGCGCGATGATCTTGGTCAGCACTCCTGCGACCGGCGAGGGGATCTCGGTGTCGACCTTGTCGGTCGAGACCTCGAGCAGTGGCTCGTCGACTTCGACCGTGTCGCCCTCTTGCTTCAGCCATCGCGTGACGGTGCCCTCGGTGACGCTCTCACCGAGTGCGGGCATCTGGACGGAGATGGCCATGTGTGTTGACTCCTCGGACGGTCGCTCGGCACGGGTCGAATGTCGGTCCCCATCCTGTCACGTCCGTCACCGTGGGTCGTCGCAGACTCTGCAGATATCCCCAGTCGCTTCGCTTCTACGCTCCGAGTGCATTTTTTGCTCTGGCACTATCGAAAGTGATGTCCCGTCGATCGCGGGAGGCAGCGCAGAAGGGAGTCAGGTCCAGTTGGGACTGTTGAACAGGATTCGCGGTCGTGGCTCGCGGCGCCCAGTCGGCGGCAACGACCCGGCCGCCGACCTCGGTTATCTGCGGCAGTGGGTCGCCGAGCACGAGGGTGTCGAGGCCTACGTCGAGCCGCAGACCACCGTCACCGAGGTGACGGCGGTGCTGGTCGCCGCAGACGGCGAATGGACCCGCCGCCGCACAGGAGGGGACGCCGGTGCCCGCAGGCTCAGCGACCAACTCCAGATTCCCGTCTACGACGTGCAGAAGGTCGGCTATCCCCAGCGGATGCGGGACCACGACGCGCGCCGTCGCATTGAACGCGAGCGCGAGGTACGACGTGAACTCGAGGACGGGCGACCTTGACACCTCTGGTTCTGCCGGGGCACGCTCGAAACAAATCGGTACCGACGGTATGAGGTACTTCCGTCACGGTAATTGCCGTGGAGGTCTGATTATCACCGGCAACAAGATTCATCACTCGGCCGACATGCTCAGCGATGCCGTGAACAGCATGAAGGTCTATCCGGCCAACTTCAAGCTCGACGGCCGGCCGCCGAGTGGGCAATTGCTTCGGGCGCAGGTCGGTAGGCCCTGGCAAGTCGGCCGTCAAGGAGAACAAGCCGCTCCGGCCGGTCGCATCGCAGGGGTTGCGCAGCGCGGCCCGCGGAAAGGTGATGTAGCCGACGTCGTGCGGGTGAGGTCAGCCGTTCGCCGCCAAGGCCGAATCAGCCGTTCACGGCTATGTCTTCCAGGACCGCGAACATGGTCCGCGTCGGCACCCCGGTACCGCCCTTGCCGGTGTAACCCCACGGACCACCCGTGTTGTAGGCGGGACCCGCGATGTCCAGGTGCGCCCACTGAACTCCGTCGGCGACGAACTCGCGCAAGTAGACCCCTGCGACGAGCATCCCGGCGTATCGCGAGCCGCTGACGTTGGCCAGGTCGGCCACCGTCGACTTCAGGTCGTCCTTGAGCTCGTCGGGCAACGGCATGGGCCACCCGTTCTCGCCGACCCCCTGGGACAGCGCGGCCACCCGATCGCGGAAGTCGTCGCTGCCCATCACCCCTGGCGTGCGTGCGCCGAGCGCAACCGTCTGTGCACCCGTCAGCGTGGACGTCTCGATCAGGTAGTCGGGGTCGTCCTCGCACGCCCGAACGATGGCGTCGGCCAGCACCAACCTGCCCTCGGCATCGGTGTTGAGCACCTCGACCGTGATTCCGCCGTACTGGGTCAGCACGTCGCCGGGCCGCTGCGCCGTGGACGACGGCATGTTCTCGGCCATCGGTACCGTTGCGATGACGTCGATCGGCAGCTGCTGCTTCGCGGCCAGCACCACCGTTGCGATGACGGCCGCCGCGCCACCCATGTCCGACGTCATGTGATGCATGCTCGCGGCGGGCTTGATGGAGATGCCGCCGGTATCGAACGTGATGCCCTTGCCGACGAGCGCCACCTTCTTCGACTTCTTCGAGGTGCCACCCTTGTGGGTCAGCCGCACCAACCGCGGTTGGCGTGACGAGCCCTTGCCGACACCGACGATCCCGCCGTAACCGGCCTTGTCGAGCGCCTTCTCGTCGAGCACCTCCACGACGAGGCCCGCGGCCTCGCCCAAAGCCTTTGCCCGCTTGGCGAATTCGGCCGGGAAGAGATGGCTAGGCGGGGTGTTCACGAAATCGCGGGCGGTGGCCACCGCGGTGGCGATGTCGGCCGCGCGGGCTGCGGTGGACTTGGCGCCCTTCGCAGTCGACAGCGCCGTCAGCTTGGTCAGACCCGACTCCTTGGGCGCGGTCTTGGCGCTACGGAAGTCGATGAACCGGTATGACCCGAGGATCAGGCCCTCGATTGCGGCCTCCATGTCGAGCTCGGTCAACGTGGTCGCGACGGCCTCCGTACCGGACAGTGCACGCGCGGCCGCGCCCGCAGCCCGCCGGATCACGTCGGCAGGCCATTCGTCGCGGACCTTGCCGAGGCCGACCGCCAGCACGCTGGCCACGGCCAACGACGGAACGACCACCCGGGTGGTCTGCTCAGCGCCGCCCTTGGCTCCGAGCGCCTTCAACGCGACCTCGAGCTCCCCGGTCGCCTCGGCGTCCAGGAACGGGTTCGCGAAGTAGGCCTCGGACCCGTAGTGCTCGTCCCAGCCGGTGCGCAGCAGCACGATGACGCCCTCGCCG
>JAOPVI010000096.1 GCA_025966225.1 Mycobacterium sp.
AGCACTTCCACTGCGTGGCCATCGACATGGTCGGCAACGGATTCTCGGACAAGCCGGACTACGACTACGAGATCGCGATCTACGTCGAACACGTGCTGGGGGTCATGGACCACTTCGGCATGACGTCGGCCAACTTCGTCGCCATGTCGCTCGGCGCGTTCGTCGCCTCCGCGATGGCCGTCGGTCATCCCGAGCGGGTGGACAAGGTGATCCTGATGTCGCCGGCCGGCCGTGAGGCGTCGGCCTCGAACATGGCGCGTATCCGGGCGGAGCGAACCAAGGCGGTCAACGAGCCGACGTGGGAGTCGCTACACGCCGTGTTCGCCCACCTGATCGCCGACGAGGCCAACCGGCTGCCCGATCTGATCGGGCTGCGCCAGGCGGTCTACCGGCGCGAGGACACCCGCAACACCATCGACCGGCTGCTGATTCTGCAGGACGAGAAGGTGCGCAACCGCAACCTGATTCCCGACGACGACTGGCGTGGCATCACCGCGCCCGTGATGATCGTGGCCTCGGGTAAGGACCATGGCGTGTACCAGGACACTGCACGCACGATCGCCGACCTGATCCCGAACTCCGAGGTGTTCGAGATGGCGTCGGTGCGGCACTGGCCGCATTTCGAGGATCCCGAGGCGTTCAATGCCGCTGCCGTGGAGTTCCTCTCGCGATGAGCAGGCCTGCCGGTGACGAGCTTGCCGACATCGCCCGTCGGCTGTACGGGGCCGAGCAGACGCGCACGCCGATCCGGCAGCTATCCCTGGACTACCCCGACATGACCATCGAGGATGCCTACGCGGTCCAACGCGCGCTCGTCGCGCTGAAGGTCGCCGACGGCCGGAAGGTCAAGGGCCGCAAGATCGGACTGACCTCCAAGGTGATGCAGCGCGCGGTATCGATCGACGAGCCCGACTACGGCGCGCTGTTCGACGACATGTTCGTCGAGGACGGCGGCCGGGTCGCGCTCGGTCGCTTCATTCGGCCGCGGGTCGAGGTGGAGTTGGCGTTCGTCTTGGGAGAGCCGCTTCAGGGTCCGGGTGTCACGCTGTTCGACGTGTTGCGGGCCACCGAGTTCGTCACTCCCGCGTTGGAGATCCTCGACGCCAGGGTGCAGATGTCGGATCCCGAGACCGGTCACCTACGCACCATCGTCGACACGATCGCCGACAACGCCGCAGACGCCGGCCTGGTGCTCGGAGGTCGGGTGTTCCGCCCGTTGGACGTCGACTTGCGCTGGGTAGCGGCGCTGCTGCTGCGCAACGGTGTGATCGAGGAGTCCGGGGTGGCCGCCGCCGTGCTCAACCATCCTGGCAACGGTGTCGCGTGGCTGGCGAATCGGCTTGCTCCACATGGGGTTTCGCTGGAGCGCGGCGAGGTGATCCTGTCCGGGTCGTTCACCAAACCGGTATTCGCCGAGCCGGGGGACAGCTTCGTCGCCGACTATGGGCCGCTCGGCACGGTTTCGGTGTCCTTCGAATCGGAGGCGTCGTGACGAACCGGTGGACGCAGCGCATCGGGTCCGGACAGCCGAGGTTCGGCATGTGGCTGGCCTCGGGCAGCAGCTACGTCACCGAGATCTGCGCAGGCGCCGGAATGGACTGGGTGTTGCTGGATCAGGAGCACGCGCCCAATGACCTGCGCTCCACGCTCGAGCAACTGCAGGTGCTCGCCGGCTATCCCGACGTCGACGTGCTCGTGCGCCCGCCGGTCGCGGACCCCGTGCTCATCAAGCAACTGCTCGACATCGGCGCGCAGAACATCATGGTGCCGATGATCGACGATCCGGCCGCGGCGGCCGCCGCCGTAGCCGCCACCCGCTACCCGCCCGAGGGCATCCGCGGCGTCGGTAGCGCGTTGGCCCGCGCATCCCGTTGGAACCGCATTTCTGACTATCTCGTCACCGCCGACGCATCCGTGTCGTTGACGGTCCAGGTGGAGACGGTGGCCGGTCTGGCGCAGGTTGCCGGCGTCGCCGACGTCGACGGGGTGGACGCGGTCTTCATCGGGCCCGCCGACCTTGCCGCATCGATGGGCAAGCTCGGCCAACCGGAACATCCAGATGTCGTAAGCACCATAGAGACTGCACTGGCAACCATCGTGGCACGTGGAACGTGTGCCGGGGTCAACGCCTTCAACGAGTCGGTGGCGCGTCGCTATCTACGGGCGGGAGCTTCCTTCGTGCTCGTCGGAGCCGACGTGGCGTTGCTGGCGCGCGGCGTCGAGGAGCTCGCAACGAGGTACCGCGAACCATGACCAACACATTGTTTCTGACGATTGTGTCACCTAGAATCGTGGATCATGGACCTCGATTTCACGCCTGACCAGCTCGAGTTCCGCGACCAGGTCCGTACGTGGCTCGACGAGCACCAGCCGAGCGAACCGCGCCCTCGCGACGACGCAGGCATCCGCGATTACGACCTCGCGTGGCAGCGCACGCAATGGGACGGCGGCTGGGCAGGCATCGCGTGGCCAGAAGAGTACGGCGGCAAGGGGCTGACGCTGCTTCAGCAGCTGATCTGGTACGAGGAGTACGCGGCGCGGGGGTTCCCCGGCATCGACGCGTGCTTCGTCGGAAACTCGCACGCCGGACCGACGCTGATCACCAGGGCCACCGACGAGCAGAAGTCGTTCCATCTACCGAAGATCCTTCGCGGCGAGGTGATCTGGTGTCAGGGCTTCTCCGAGCCCGACGCAGGATCGGACCTCGCGGCGTTGCGCATGAAGGCGACCGTCGACGGCGAACACCTGGTGGTGTCGGGCCAGAAGCTGTGGACCAGTTTCGCCACGGTCGCCGACTACCAGGAACTGCTGGTGCGCACCGACAACACGGGCAGCAAGCACAACGGCATCACCTGGGTCATCTGCGACATGAGCACGCCGGGTATCGACGTGCGCCCGATCGAGACCATCGAGGGCGGTTCGGAGTTCTGCGAGGTGTTCTACGACGACGTGCGCATCCCGCTTGCCAACGTGGTCGGCGACGTCGGCGCGGGCTGGTCGGTCGCGATGGCGACGCTGTCCTTCGAGCGCGGCACCGCGTTCACCGCCAATCAGGTGCGGCTGGCGAAGATCATCGAGGATCTCATCGACTACGCCCGCGACCACGTCGGCCCGGACGGGCATAGGCCCGCGATCGCCGACGACGAGATCGCGCGGCGGCTGGCCAGGGCGCGCGCGTCGGTGGCGTCGCTACGGGCACTGACCTACACCAACATCTGCGAGGCCATGAAGACGGAGACGCCCGGTCCACGCGGTTCGATGGTCAAGTTGATGTACGCCGAATTGGCCAAGGAAATCGGCAAGTTGGCGATGGACGTGCTCGGCCCAGCGTCGATCCGGCATTCGTCGCGTTGGGACGCCGACGGCTGGGCCGGTTACTACTACTACAGCTTCTCGCAGGCCATCGGTGGCGGCACGTCCGAGATCCAGCGCAACATCGTGGGCGAACGCGTGTTGGGATTGCCTCGATGAACTTGCTACCCGGACCTGAACAACTCGAAATCGTTGCGGCGGCTGGCGAATTCCTCGCCGAGCGGCTGCCCATTGAGCGGATCCGCGCCAATCGGCACGCGGAAGCGCCGGTGCCCGAGGCGCTCTGGCGGGAATGCGCCGAGCTGGGCCTGCTCACGCTGGGCCTCGACGAGGAGTCCGGTGGTTCGGGCCGGCCGTTCGACGACGAGGTGCTGCTGTTCGTCGAACTCGGCAAGCGGCTCGCGCCAGGCCCGTTTCTGGCGTGCACACTTGGCGCGCGGGTGGCCGCCCGCAGCGGTGACGTGGCGCTGGCCGAGCGCATCGGGTCCGGAGCGGCCACGGTGGCGCTCGCGGTGCTTCGTGGCGACGGCGGCGTAAGGCCGGTGAAGGGCACCTTCGATCTGTTCGAACCGGCTGGCGCCTCGCACGTACTCGTGGTGGCCCGTGAGGGCGCCGCGCTGGTCGACATCGCATCCTTCGGCCTACTGACCCCAGTGGAGGCGTCAGACCCTGGCATCCGAATGTGCTCCGCCACCGTCGAATCCGCCGAGCCGCTGCACTGGCTGGCCGCCGAGGACGAGTGGATCTGGGCGCGTGCCACGGTGCTCGCGTCGGCGTATCTCACCGGCATGGCGGCGGCCGCGGCGGCACTGGCCACTGAGCATGCCAAGACCCGCGAGCAGTTCGGCAAGCCGATCGGCGTGCACCAGGCCATCAAACACGCCTGCGTGAACATGGAGATCGCCGCGTCGGCAGCCCAGGCCCAGACGTTCTTTGCCGCGATCGCGCTGGCGAGTGGGCGTGCCGATGCGCTACTGCAGGTGCTGTCGGCCGCGACGGTGGCAGGGTCTGCGGCCGTCGACAACCCGGCCGCGGGGATCCAGGTGTTCGGCGGGATGGGCTACACGTTCGAGAATGACGTGCATCTCTACCTCAAGCGCGCCCACGTATTTCGACATCTGTTCGGTGAACCGACCGACGTGCTCGCCGAACTGCTGGCCCAGGACCGCGCCCAGTGAGCGGCGCCGTCGCCATTGCGGGGGTCGCGCTGTCCGACGTCGGCCGCGTCGACGACAAGGGGCCCTACGAGCTGATCGCTCAGGCCAGCAGGCGCGCCCTCGCCGACGCCGGACTCACCCCCGCGGACGTCGACGGGCTGGCCTCCACCGGCCAGGGCACGCTGCCCCCGGTCGACGTCGGAGAGTACCTCGGGCTGAGGCCGCGCTGGATCGACTCCACGTCGGTGGGCGGCGCGTCGTGGGAGGTGATGGCCGCACACGCCGCGGACGCGATCGCCGCAGGACACGCCGACGTGGTGCTGCTGACCTACGGTTCGACTGCCCGCTCGGATCTGCGAAAGGGTTTGCGGGGCGCGAACATCAACTGGGGCGCCCGCGGACCGCTGCAGTGGGAGGCGCCCTACGGCCATACGCTCGTCTCCAAGTACGCCATGGCCGCGCGGCGCCACATGCACGCCTACGGCACCACCATCGAACAGCTCGCCGAGGTGGCGGTGTCGGCACGGTTCAACGCGGCGGACAACCCCGAGGCCTACTACCGCGACCCGATCACCGTCGACGACGTGCTGGCCGGCCCGATGATCGCCGACCCATTCACCAAGTTGCACTGCTGCATTCGCAGTGACGGTGGGGCGGCCGCCGTGCTCGTCAGCGCGGAGCGTGCGAAGGATCTGCGCAGCAAGCCCGTTTGGGTGCTCGGCTCGGGCGAGACGACATCGCACATGCTCACGTCCCAGTGGGACGACCTCACCGTCGGCCCGGCTGCGGTCAGCGGGCCGCTGGCCTTCGCGCGTGCCGGGGTGTCGCCGTCCGACGTCGACGTCGCCGAAATCTACGACGCCTTCACCTACATGCTGCTGCTCACCATCGAGGATCTCGGCTTCTGCCCGAAGGGGGAGGGCGGTGCATTCGTCGAGAACGGGGCCCTGCGGTTGGGCGGCGAACTGCCGACCAACACCGACGGCGGCGGACTGTCGGCGTGCCACCCCGGCCAGCGTGGCTTGTTCCTCTTGGTCGAGGCGGCCCGCCAATTGCGCGGTGAATGCGGTCCGCGACAGGTGCCCGACGCGCGGATCGCCTGCGTCAGCGGCACCGGCGGCTGGTTCTGCTCGAGCGGCACCGTGATTCTCGGTGCCGAGGAGCCGTAGGTGGCCCGCGCCCCGCTGAGCACCGACGTCGCCGACACCAGATCGATGCTGGCGGCGGCGGCCGCCGTTCACGGAGACATCGAGGCCTACGTCGAGCCGGGAGCGCGAATCACGTTCGCGGAGTGGATCGGCCGGGCTCGTTGCGTAGCTGCCCAATTCGTCGACTTCGGGGTTGGCAAGGGCGACGTCGTCGCCCTCTGGCTGCCGTCGGGTATCGACTACGCGACGTGCTACGCGGCCGCCGCGATGATCGGCGCCGTCACGACTGGGCTCAACCCGCGGCTCGGCCGTCGCGAAGTCGAATCGATTCTGCAACAAGCCACTCCCGAGTTGATCGTCGCCGACTCCCGACTTGGTGAGGTACCGCCCACGGCCGCCCGCATCCTGCCGCGAGCGGCTCTGTGCAATGACATGTGGGCATCGGCACCACCCCCGGTGGAGTTGACCCGGCGGGATCCGGTCGCACTGATCTTCACCAGCGGCACGACGGGCACGCCGAAGGGCGCGGTGTACGACGCCGACCGGCTGGCGGCGGGGGCCGCTGCGGCGGGCGTCATGAGTGCGCCGTATGACCGGCGGCTGACGTCGACGCCGTTCGCGCACGCCGGTTACATGTTCAAGCTGTGGGACCAGTTGGTGTGGGGCACCACGCTGGTGGTACCGCCGACGCCGTGGTCGGCGCAGGGCATGTTCGACGTGCTGCGCGACGAACGGGTCACCGTGGCGGGTGGGGTGCCGACCCAGTGGGCCAAGCTACTCAAGGTCGACGGGGTAAGCCCTCAGGCGTTGCCGCACCTGCGGATCGGGATCGCGGCCACCGCACCCGCGCCGCCCGAGTTGGTCCGCCGGGTCGCTCAGCAGATCGGGGTGCCGCTGGTGGTGCGGTATGCGATGACTGAGTGTCCGACCATCTGCGGCACGGAACCCACTGATGCGGCCGAAGTGCAGTTCCGCACCGTCGGCCGCCCTGCCACGGGAATGGAAGTTCGCGTCGCTCCCGATGGCACCGTCGAGGTGAACGGACCGTGCGTGATGCGCGGCTATTGGCGCAACCCGGAGCTCACAGCTGAAGTGCTGCGCGACGGCTGGTTGCGCACCGGTGACGTGGGCGTGCTTGGCGCCGACGGCAACCTGACCCTCATCGGACGCAGCGGCGACATGTACATCCGCGGCGGCTACAACGTCCATCCCGGTGAGGTGGAACGCGCGCTCACGGCGCACCCCGGCGTGAAACAGGTTGCCGTAGTGGGCCGGTCCGCGCCGGTCATCGGAGAGCTCGGTGTCGCATGCGTGGTACCGGCGGACGCCGCGGCCCCACCGACACTGGCCGAGCTGCGCACTCATGTGGCCGGCGAACTGGCCGACTACAAGGCGCCCGACGAACTGCTCGTCGTCGACGAGCTGCCCCTCACGGCGATGCTCAAACCGGATCGCATCGCCTTGCGCGAGCTAATCACTCAGCACGACAAGGACATCCAACGTCGACAACCGACGGGACGATCGAATTGACCCCCGGGCGAGCGTGCGTGTTGGTACGCAAAACGCCGGCGTGTAGCGTGCCAACACGCACGCTCGCGGGACAGCGCAGCCGGTTCAGGGTTGGTCGGGCCGCAACTCGATGAACAGACCCTCGGCCTCGGCGCACAGGGTGTCGCCGTGTTTGAGCTCTGCGCGCAGGAGCCGCTTCCGGCCTTGCTCGCTGACGAACCACGCCCGCACCGCAAGTTCCTCGCCCACGGGTGTGATGGACCTGAAGTCCGTGTGCAAGTACGCGGTTCGCGCCGGCGCCCGGTCCCCGCTGCTTGCCAGCCTGCCAAGGACCTCGTCGAACAACAATGGGATGGCTCCGCCGTGTACGGCGCCGCCCCCGCCGAGGAAGTATCGGCCGAACGTGACCGTGCCCGTCACGCTCTCGCGGTTGCCCGCGACGGGAATGAAGTTGGGCGACATGGTCTGTCCGCGTCCGGGTAGGTCGAGCCGTCTGGCGAAGATTTGCTTTCGCTCCGGAACCGCGACCTGGACCAGTCGCTCGGCCCAGTCCCTCAGATCCTTCGTCAGGGCTACCGTCGTCGCCGTGTCCGGGGCCGCGGCGGCCACGTCGTCGAGGAAGTCCCTCAACGCGTGGATCATGTCGCCGTACTCGGTGCCCCCACCGGGGCTGCGTACCGTCGGCTCCTGCCAGGTTCGCATCTGCGGGAATCCGCCCCGTGCCGTCGACTCGTCGGTCACAGCACAATCCACTCGATCATTTCCAAAGACTAATGCATTGACATTAATCTCAGCCGCTGCGATGCTGGCGTGGCGTGCGTCACAAGCCCGTGTGAACCGCTGAGCCATACGCGTAGGGAGCGAAACATGCCGGAAGTGGCGTCGGATGGTCCACTGGCCGGCCTCGTGGTGGTCGACCTGTCGACGACGTTGCCAGGGGCACAGGCGACGCAATTCCTCGCCGACTGCGGTGCAGAGGTGATCATGGTCGAGCCGCCCGACGGAAGTCCCTTGCGCGAGCTTGCCAGCTGGCCGGCCCTGCTCCGGGGCAAGCGCAGCGTGGTCCTGGACCTGCACGACGACGCCGACCTCGAGCGGCTGCGGGGGCTGCTTCGACGCGCCGACGTCATGGTGAACACCATGCGTCCGACTACCGCAGAGCGCATTGGCCTGACCCACGACGCATTGTCGAAGGCCTACCCCCGACTGGTGGTCGCGACGATCACCGGCTGGGGCTCGACGGGTCCGTTCCGCGACTACAAGGGCTGGGAAGCCTTGGTGATGGCCAAGACCGGCGTCATGCACGAGAAGCGTGGGCTCGCGGTGCGACCGGGGCCGGCGTACACGACCTTCGCCTATGCGTCCTGGGGGGCGGCCCACGCCGCGGTTCATGGCGTGCTGGCCGCATTGCTCGAACGGGACACGAGCGGATGCGGCCAGGTCGTGGAGACCAATCTCGTGACCGGCATGGGCTCGATGGATCCGTACAACTGGTTTTACGAAATGGTGCTCGAGCGGTATCCGGGCGCTTTCGAGCCGATGGATGCCGCTTACGACGATCAGGGCCGACCGCAGGCCTACCTCATCTACGCGCTTCTGGTGTGCCCGACGAAGGACGGCCGCTGGCTGCAGTTCGCGCAGGTGTCACCCAAGCTGATCGGGGCCTGGCTCACCGAATTGGACCTGCTGGGAGAGCTTGCCAACCCCAAGTGGCAGGGCTTCCCCATGCTGCCGACCGCCGAACTCCGCACCGAGTGGTGGGACATGATGATCGAGCGTGTGGGCGCCCGCACGCTCGCCGAGTGGCAACAGGCCATGACGGAGAACCTCGATCTCAGCGGCGAACTGTTCCGAACGCCGGAGGATTCGCTGGATCATCCTCAGACCGCACACGAAGGCCGTGCGGCCACCGTGATCGATCCTGAACTCGGGCCGGTGCGACAGCCGTCGACACTCATTCACGTTGATGGCCAGCCGATGGTAGTGCTGCGCCCCGCCCCCCGCCTCGGTGAGCACAACGATGCGTTGTCCGTCGCGGTCGAGCCAATGGCCGCTGCCCAAGGCTCCGCGGCGAGTGCTCCGCCGCTCGAGGGCGTGACGGTGCTCGAGTTCGGCAGCATGTACGCGGGCCCGTACGGCGCGACGTTGCTGGCCGACCTTGGCGCCCGCGTGATCAAGGTCGAACCGCTCGAGGGCGACAACATCCGCAACCTCGTCGCGTTCCCCGAAGCCGGCGGCGCAAAGGTGTTGCAGGGCAAGGAAAGCGTCGCAATCGACTTCACCAAGCCCGAGGGCCTCGAACTGGTCTACGAACTGGCCAAGCGGTCCGACATCGTGCTGCAGTGCTTCCGGGGGAAGGCGGCCGAGCGTTCGAGGATCGACGAGGCCTCACTCAAGGCAGTCAACCCGGACCTGGCGTTCGTGACGACCTCGGGTTATGGAGTCGACGGCCCGTTTGCACACCGCGCGGCCTACGCGCCGTCGGTCGGCGCGGCATCCGGCCTGGCGGTCATCGACAGCCACGATTCAGGCGACGCCCCCGCCGACCTGGATGACCTCCACCGCAGAGCGGTCCAACTCCACGCGGGTGGGGCCGTCCCCGCCGTGCAGTCCGACGGCATCGCGGCGCACGGCGTCGGCTCGGCACTGCTCGTTGCGCTGTACGCCAAGCATCGCGGAAGGACTCTGTCGAACGTGGTCACCACCATGCTCGGCACGGTGCAGCAGGCGATGATCCCCTACAACGTGAGCTATGCGACGCGCCCGGCGGACCGGGCCGCCGACGACCAGTTCTTCGGCATGAACGCGCTCTACCGGATGTACCCCGCGGCCGACGGCTACGTCTTCCTGGCCGCGCCGCTTTCTCGTGAGTGGCCCGCGTTGGCGAAGGCCTTGTCGCCCTACGTCGACCTTCATGCCGACGAGCGCTTCGCCGACGCCGACTCCCGCACCGCGCATGACGCCGACCTGATCGCGGCACTCACGCCGGTGTTCGCCACGAAGACCAAACTGGAGTGGGAGCACGAACTGTCGGCCCAGGACGTCGGCTGCGTCGAGGTCGCGGAGGCGAACTCCGAACTCGTGTTGCAGACAGATCCGTTCTTCGAAGCCGGTTACGCCGTGGAGGCGGTCAGTCCGATCTTCGAGGAGCACCGTCGGCTCGCGCCGCTGTGCCGGTTCTCGCGCTCGCGCACCAAGGCCGACGCGGGCTGCACGATCGGTCAACACACCCGCGCGGTGCTCCGCGAGCTGGGACTGGACGACGACGTGATTGCCGACCTGCGAGCCAAGGAGATCGTCGGCGGCGCGTAGTTTCCTTGCGCGCGGGGTCAAGTCTCGTCGGCGGCCATCAGCGCCCGGGTCTCGTACGACACCGGCGCTGTCAGCATCCCGACCCAGGTGTCCACGTAGTTGTGCAGCTGTGCCTCGCTGAGTCCATGCCCGGACCGAGCGGCGGCGGCCAGCACGTTGACCAGGCTGATGTACAGCTGAAACGTCCGGCCGCGTCGAATCCGCTCGGGCAGGTCCTGCAGCGCGGCGTCGACCACATCCTCCAGCTGCTCCTGTGTGAAGTCGTCGTCGACGTGTTCCGGCCAGTAGTCGCTGCGGGCTCGCGGATCCTCGGCGAGCCGGGCCAGGAAGGGCGCGAACATCTCTCCGTTCGCGATGCTGTTGGCCAGCGGGCGCACCAGCAGCCACACCACGGCGCGCGGATCCGCCTCCTTCCCCTCAGCACGCATCGTCGCGAGCATCTCCTTTCGATCGGTCCCGAGTGACGCCTGGCGGTAAGAGATCAGCGCACGGATCAGGCCGTCGCGAGAGCCGAAGTGGTAGCGGATCACCGACGTATTCGACTGCTCGGCCGCCTGCTGGATCTCCCGCAAGGTCACCGCCTCGATGCCGCGGGTGGCGAACAGTCGCTCTGCGACCTCTATCAGCATCACGCGGGTCGACTCACCCGAGGCATTGCGCCGACGGGCACCCGCGGCCGATTCGGTGCCCAACTCCGTCATGGATGTCCTCCCGTCCGGCTCAGTCTTACCTGGCCGTGCGTTGCCTCGGAAAATAATAATGCCGATGTATTAGAAATAGTAGACTTTCGTCGGATCTGCTGGCATCATTCGACGGAGCAATTCGGACCCTTGGAGGACCAATGAGCATGATCTGGACGAACTCGGGCGACTCCCACTTCCTGGAGCCCGACGACCTCTGGCAGTCCCGGTTGCCGAAGGCGCTCGCTGACCTGACTCCGCGCGCGGAGAAGGATCCCGACGGCGAGTACGAGACGGTGTCTGTGGACGGACAGATCTTCCGACGCAAGCTGCCGTCGTCGGCGATGACCGCCTTCATCGAGGAGTCGATGAAGCCGCAGGGCATCCGCGACGCGAAAGCCCGGCTCGGCGACCTGGACAAGGAGGGCGTCTGGGGCGAGGTCATCTTCCCGTCGTTGGGCATGTGGGGATCGACCTTCCGCACGCCCGAACTGCTAAAGGCGTGCATGCGCGCCAGCAACGAGTGGGCGCTCGAGGAGATCTGCGCGGTGTCGCCGCGCTACGTCGTGACCGCGCAGGTATCGACGCTGGTCGTCGAGGACGCGATCGAGGAATTGCACTGGGCGGCGGAACAGGGGTTCAAGGCGGTGTTCCTGCCGACCACACCGCATCCCAGTGCCCCGGACTGGCACCGCAAGGAGTGGGAGCCCTTCTGGGCAGCCGCTGAAGACGCCGGCATGGTGATCGCCTTCCACATCGGCACCGACCCGGTCGACATGACCGTCGGCGGCGCGTCCGGCGGTGCCGGGCAGGTGTACCGCGGGCCCGGCGGCGCCATCATGAACTACACCGAGACCACGTTCTCCGGTCAGCGCGCGGCGATGAAGATGGTCGCGTCCGGCGCGCTCGATCGTCATCCGAATCTGAAGGTGTTGATATCCGAAGGTGGTGCGACGTGGGTGCCGTTCCTGGGCGACCGCCTGCTGGAGGGCTACCGCCAGCACCACATGGCCGTGCGGCCGAAGCTGAGCCGCAATCCCAAGGAGATCCTGTTCAGCCAGGTGTATGCCTCCTTCCAGCACGACGAGAGCGCGGTCGCGGCCTACGAACACATGGGTTACAACAACGTGATGTTCGGCAGCGACTACCCACACATGGAAGGCACGTTCGGGCATACCCAGGACACCTTGAAGGGACTGTTCGACGGCGTGAGTGAGGCGACCCGGCTGCGCATCACCCAGGGCACCTTCTACGAACTGTTCCCCGACGTTCCGCCCATCCCGGCCGAAAAGTTCTGAGCGCGTGTCGAATTCAACGGGTTTACGCGACGTCGCCATCGTCGGCATCGGCGCTACGCCTTACTACAAGCGCGGCGGGTCGCTGCCCAAGTCGATCACCGAACTCGCAGGCGAGGCGATCCTGTCGGCCTGCGAAGATGCGGGCCTGCCGGTCACCGACATCGACGGGTTCGCCTACTACTCGGGCGCAAGCGCCGGTTACACGGAGAAGATGGACACCGCCGACTTCATGGAGACCCTGGGGATTCCGGAGGTCCGCTTCACCGCAGCATTGACCTCCGGCGGGGGCGGATCGGCGGGAGCGATCGGGCTGGCGCGGGCCGCCATCGTGGCGGGCGACGCCTCCGTCGTCGTCACGGTGATGGCGCTGCAGCAGTCCAAGCAGCGGCTTGGTTCGGTGTTCTCGGCAATAGAGCCCGATCCGATCAACTCCTTCCTGCAGCCATCGGGACTCTCCGGGCCGGGTCACTTGATGTCGGTGATGGCCCGTCGACACATGCATCTCTACGGCACCCGCCGCGAAGCGTTCGCCGAGATCGCGCTCTCCACGCGGGCCAACGCGGCGAATCGACCGAAGGCCATGCACCCCGAACCGCTGACGCTCGAGGACTACTTCAACGCCCGGATGATCGCAGAACCCTTGTGCCTCTACGACTTCTGCCAGGAGACCGACGGCGCCGTCGCGGTCATCACCACCAGCATGGACCGGGCGAAGGATCTGAGGCAGCCGCCCGTGCCGGTGGTCGCCGCCGCACACGGCGGCGTCCGCGACTGGGGGAGGGCGTTCGCCTGGATGGGGATGCCCGACGAATACTTCGCCTCCTCCGGTAACGCGCCCATCGCCAAGCGGCTCTACGAGCGGGCCGGCGTCGGTTCCGCTGACATCGACGTGGCCCTGCTCTATGACCACTTCACCCCGATGGTGCTGATGCAGCTCGAGGACTACGGCTTCTGCAAGCCGGGGGAAAGCGGCCCGTTCGTGGCCGACGGCAACATCCGCTTCAAGGGCGGCTCGATCCCCGTCAACACCCACGGGGGCAACCTCTCCGAGGCCTACATCATCGGCATGACCCACGTGAAAGAAGCCGTCGAACAGCTCCGCGGCACCGCTATCAACC
>JAOPVI010000106.1 GCA_025966225.1 Mycobacterium sp.
CAGCTCGCTCTGGAGTAGCTCGAGCGCCGCTTCCTCGGGGTCGCGTCGCGGTGCGACGTCTGTGATGGCGGCCGCTTCGGCAAGCATGCTTTCCTCTTCGGCTTGGGGATCTTCGACCCCCTGCGGCTGCGCGTCGGGCGCCCCCACTTCGTAGCGCACGCGCCACTGCAGACCGAGCGCATCGCGCAGCGCCTCCTGGATGACGTCCAAATTTCGTTGCTCGCCAAGACGTTTCGCGAGATTGGCCGACTCGTGGGCGAGCACCAGCGTGGTGCCGTCGACGGTGCGGACCATGGCGCCTGCCAGCATCGCGGACATGGTGCGACTGCGTTCACGCACCTTGTCCATCACCGTGGTCCACTGTCTGCGGATCGCCGCGGCGTCCGGGTTGCCGGTGCCGGGCTCAACGCCGACGGCCACGGGTTCGGGTTCGAGGGCGGGGGCGGGGGCGGGGGCCACAGGTTCGCGGGGCTGCGGCGCAGGCGGTTCGGGCTCAGGTTCCGCCGCTGCAGGAACCGGGGTTGGCTCCGGCGCAACTGCTTGGGCCGCGAGCCGTTCCACGACCTTTGGCGGTGGAGGAAGCGTGGCCGCCGCGGGCGGCGTCGGCTCGGGCACCGGCGTCGGTTGGGCCGCATGCTGCGCAGCGGCCGCCTTGCGGACGTACTGCTTGGCCGGGGTCGCGGCGGGGCTCACCACGCCAGGACTCGGATCGGCCACGTCCGTCGGGGTGCCCATGGACAGTCGCGTCTCGATGCGCTCGACCCGCTGCAGCAGAGCAGATTCCGTGTCGCTGGCCGAAGGCAGCAGCAGCCGCGCGCACACCACCTCGAGCAGCAGCCGCGGCGCGGTGGCTCCGCGCATCTCGCCAAGCCCCGCGTGTACGACCTCGGCGTAGCGCGTCAGCGTGGCAGTGCCAACCCGGGACGCCTGGTCCCGCATCCGCTCGAGTACGTCGCCGGGTGCGTCGACCACACCGCGGGCCGCCGCGTCGGGCACGGCTTGGAGCACGATGAGGTCGCGGAACCGCTCGAGCAGGTCGGTCGCGAACCGCCTCGGATCGTGGCCTGCGTCGATCACCGCCTCGACGGCTCCGAACATCGCCGCCGCGTCCCCCACTGCCAGCGCGTCGACGGCGTCGTCGATGAGTTCGAGGTCGGTGGCCCCGAGCAGGGACAGCGCCCGCGAATAGGCCACCCGGCCGCCTTCGGAGCCTGCGAGCAGCTGGTCGAGCACCGACAGGGTGTCACGCGGGGACCCCCCGCCCGCCCGAATGACCAGCGGGTAGACGGTCTCGTCGACGGAGACCCCCTCCTCCGCGCAGATGCGTTCCAACAGGCCGCGCATGGTCTTTGGGGCCAACAACCGGAACGGGTAGTGATGCGTCCGCGAACGGATGGTCGGCAGCACCTTCTCCGGCTCGGTGGTGGCGAACACGAAGATCAGGTGTTCGGGTGGCTCCTCGACGATCTTGAGCAGCGCATTGAATGCCTGCGGCGTCACCATGTGGGCCTCGTCGACGATGAAGATGCGGTATCGCGACTCGGCAGGCGCGTAGTACGCCCGATCGCGGAGTTCGCGAGCATCGTCGACGCCGTTGTGGCTGGCGGCATCCAGTTCGGTGACATCGAGGTTGCCGGGCCCGTTGGGTGCCAGCGCCACGCAGGAGGCGCACACGCCGCACGGCGTCGGTGTAGGGCCCCGCTCGCAGTTCAGCGACCGGGCCATGATGCGAGCCGATGACGTCTTGCCGCACCCCCGTGGGCCCGAGAACAGGTAGGCGTGGTTGATCCTCCCCGACGTCAGCGCGGTGGACAGCGGCTCGGTGACGTGCTCCTGCCCGACCACTTCGGCGAACGAGGCGGGTCGGTACTTGCGGTAGAGGGCCACGCCGCCCACGCTACCCAGGCGCCCCGACGCGGGCTGCCCTAGTCGTGGTCAAGCAGCGACTCGGTGGCGGCCAGTAGCGCACACGTCGAAAGCCCGTCGATGGCCGCGCGCAGGTCGGACACCGCAGGGAACGTCGGTGCGATCCGGATGTTCTTGTCCTCCGGGTCTTTTCGATAGGGGAAGGAGGCGCCCGCTTCGGTGACGGCGATGCCCGCGTCCTTGGCCAACGCGACGGTGCGCCGCGCAGTGCCTGGCCACACGTCGAGGCTGACGAAGTAGCCGCCCTTAGGGTCGGTCCACGACGCGATCTTGGAGTCCCCGAGACGGTCCTCGAGGATCTCGGCGACCAGCGCGAACTTCGGGGCCAGCAGCGCCTGGTGGCGTTGCATGTGCAGGCGCACCCCGTCGGCGTCACCGAGGAACCGCAGGTGTCGCAGCTGATTGAGCTTGTCGGGCCCGATCGTCTTCTTGCCCGCATGCTGCAGGTACCAGGCGATGTTTCCCAGCGACCCGCCGAAGAAGCTGACGCCGGCGCCCGCGAACGTGATCTTCGACGTCGAGGCGAAGACGTACGGGCGGTTGGGGTGGCCGGCCTTGGCGGCCAGTCCGAGCACGTCGATCTGGCGTACGAAGTCGTGCGTCAGCGTGTGCACCAAATACGCGTTGTCCCAGAACAGTCGGAAATCACTTGCCGCGGTGCGCATTTGTACCAGATCGACGTGCTCGGACTGGCCGCCAAGGCCGGCCACCCCAACCGCCCGTACGTCTTCGCCTCGACGTCGAAGATCACGTTCGCGGGC
>JAOPVI010000014.1 GCA_025966225.1 Mycobacterium sp.
GGTGCGCGGGCATCGCAGGCAGTTGCCTTCGACGCGGGCCCCGTACGCGTAGAAGCCGAAGTTCTTCCAGCGAACGTCCTCTGTGAGCATGCGCTGCTCCTCCTGGATGTCCTGGAAGTTGGGTAGCTGATCGACGCGGGCGAGGAGCCCGGCGAGTTCCTGCTTGATCTCGCCGGCGCGAGCTTCGATGTCCGCGATCCAGGGGAACTCGTCAGAGTCGAAGAACTCGGTACGCCCGGACGGTGTGCGGGCGATGAGGCGCTCGAAAAGGGCTTGCCCCCGGTGCGCGATCGCACCAGCGATCCGCCTCACAGACACGGGTGCAGACTACCATCGGCTCCTTCGCGACGGCCGTCCTCGTTTCGCCGGGACGCCCGCACCGTCGAATTGCCCTGCCGGGCAGACGCGGCGCCAACGGCCCCTCTACATCGTGGCGATGGTGCGCCGGTGACTGTCAAGGCCACGGCAATTCGTGGTTTGCTGCCGCCGAGCCCATGATATCGTCGCGCGCGTACTGCGCGTAAACGACAATGGTGGGGCGCCATACGCGATGCATCACAACTAATCCGGGTGACGTTGCGCGATTTGAGAGCGGGGGGATTTCAGCTTTGGTCACCGAGAGATACGGTCACAGAGACGTAGAGGTATCGGCAAACCTGAACTGGCCCCTGGTGCCTGAATGGACATGAAGCGAGTTCGGGAAGGCCTGGGGCTCTTCCTCTCCAGCGACGGACGCCGTTGGTTGTGGCTGACCGCGCGCAAGCGGCTCTACTCGCGCGGCATATCAATCGGGGTGCGCCGGGACTTGAAGGAATATGTTGCAGGTGATCCAGCGAGCGATCTGGCGGCCGTACCACCGGCGAAGATTCCCCTGGTTGTGCGTCGGCTTCAGCCCGACGATGACCTTTCGTTCCTTGATGACGTGCCGGGACTCGACCCACGGTCGGCGCAAATTCGTGCGGACCAGCGCTGGCTGATGACCGGCGACCTTCCCGCGCCCTGGGTCGCCATCGGCACCGACGGAGCAGTGTGCTTCATGACATTTCTACTCAGGGCGCAGGACAACGCGGCCATCCGGGCACGGTGGGGAGACCTGCTTCCGGAACTCCAGCCGGATGAAGCGCTCTTCGAGGGGCCCTACGCAGGGGAGAGCCTTCGCGGGCTGGGGATGATGAAAGACGTTTTGAGGCAGGTCCTGTTGGCGGTGCAGGACGAAGGTGTGCGATACGTGTCGGGGTTCATCGGTGACGCGAACGTTCCGTCGCTGAAAGTGGCGGAATTCGGTGGCTTCGATCCCTATCTCAAGCGCGAAGAGAGCTGGTTTCTATTTCGCCGGCGCATCCGGTTCCTCCCCTATACGACCGCGACGGAATAACTTAGGTCTTTGAGTCGCGGCGGCTGCGGTCGCCCACTTTCAGCGTTTGTTCTGCTCGACAAATTCAGCCAGGCTCCCGATCGTCTCGAAGACATCCCCTGTGAAGCCCTCGTCGTCTATCTCGAAGTCGAATTCCCGCTCCAAGTTGACTGCAAGGGTGACGACGGCCATCGAGTCGAGTTCGGGCATGCTTCCGAACAGCTCGGTGGACGCCTCAAGCGTGTCAGCGCGATCTTGAATCCCAAGGGATTTCACGATCACGACCTTCACTCGGTCGAAAGTGTCCTGGCTGAAACTCATCGAATATCCTCCCTATGCGCGACGAAGCCTATACGAGCACTTCAGCGGGTGGCGGATGGCCCAAAAAAGCCGTGGGGCTTGCGGTCAAGCCGTAGGCGCCCGCCTGAAACAACACAATGGAATCTCCGATTTGGGCATCGGCAAGCCTGACGTCGTCGCCCAACAGGTCGAGCGGGGTACACAGGCAGCCGACGACGGTCGCCGCCGACTCAGCCGGCTCAGCCAGGCGGTTGCCGACAGCGATTGGGTAGTTCCGGCGGATGGCCTGCCCGAAGTTTCCCGACGCCGCCAACTGGTGGTGCATGCCGCCGTCGACTACGAGGTATGTCCGGCCGCGGGACACCTTGCGGTCGACCACCCGGGTGACATACACGCCGCACTCGCCGACGATGTAGCGGCCGAGTTCGATCACGACCTCCGCCTCCGGCAGTTTCGGCACGATCCTGCTGTCGACCAACTCGGCGAGGTTCGCCCCGATCGCGGTGAGGTCGAGCGGGGCGTCCTTGTCGAAATACGGGATGCCGAAGCCGCCGCCGAGGTTCACGTACCGCACCGGCGCGGGCGCCTTCTCGGCGAGTGCGAGGATCAGCTCGGCCGTCTTCCCTTGTGCCTCACACAGAATCTCCGCGTTGAGGTTCTGGGAGCCTGCGAACACATGGAATCCGACAAACTCCAGATCCGCCGCGGAAAGGCCGGCCAGAAACTCAGGCACCTGTTCGGCATCCACGCCGAACTGCTGCGGGCCGCCGCCCAGCCGCATACCCGACCCCTTCACCTGGAAGTCGGGATTCACCCGCACCGCAACGCGGGGGCGCACACCGAGCATCTCGCCGGCTTGGATGACCCGCTGGGCCTCCGTCGCCGATTCCATCTCGATCGTCACGCCCGCCGCGACGGCCTGCACAATCTCCGCCGCGGTCTTGCCCGGCCCGGCGAAACTGATCCTGCCAGCGGGCATCGGGGTATCGAGTGCGGTCCGCATCTCGAGCGTAGAAGCGACATCCAGCGCATCGACGAGGCCGGCCAGGTGTTGTACGACCGCGGGCATCGGGTTGGCCTTCACCGCGTAACTGAGGTGCAGCGTCGGCGGCAATGTTGCTCGCAGCATTTCGACGCGCTCGCTCAAGAGTCGGCGATCGTAGGCGAAATATGGTGTGGACCCGACGCGTTCGGTGAGGCGGTCCAGCGGCATCCCACCCACGGCGAGCTGACCATCGATGCTGCCGAACGCGGCGATCATGGGTCGCGGGCTCACGTGGCCAACTCCTCGCGCAACAGTGCCCGGTCGAACTTACCGTTGGGCGAGCGAGGAATCGCATCGCGAACCACAACTGAGCTGGGCACCATGTACAGCGGCAGCCGGGACCTCATCTCCTCGAGCAGCGCATCGGCGTCGAACCCCTGCGCCGCCGGTGCCACCGCGAGCAGCACGCGCTGCCCCAGCGTGGCGTCCTCGACCCCGAGCGCGACCGCATCGCGCACCAGACCGGTCGAGTACGCGACCTCTTCGATCTCGGTGGGGCTGACCCGATAGCCGGATGTCTTGATCATCTCGTCCTTGCGTCCGACGAAATACAGGAAGCCCTCTTCGTCGGTGGTCACGGCATCGCCCGACCAGACCGCCAGTTCTGGTGTGCGCCAAGGCGCGTCGCGACCGGGAACAGGCCGGAAGCGCTCCGCCGTGCGGACGGGATCGTTCCAGTACCCGAGCGCCACGTGCGGCCCGCGATGCACGAGCTCGCCTTCTTCACCCGGATCGCAGGGCGACCCGTCGGGACGCACCACCAAGATCTCGGCGCCTGGTATCGCCTTGCCGATGGAGTCGGGCCGGCGACCGACCTCTGCCGGATCGAGGTAGGTCGATCGGAACGCTTCCGTAAGTCCGTACATGAGAAAAGGTTTCGCCGACGGGAACACCTCCCGCAGCTTCTCCAGGATTGGCTTGGGCATCCGCCCGCCGGTGTTCGCGAAGTACCGCAGTGACGCTCTAGCCTCCTCCGGCCAGCGTTGCTCGGCGATCTGGATCCAGAGCGGAGGCACACAGGTTAGGCCGGTGACCCTATGCCGGACACACAGCCGCGGCACGTCACCAGGGAGCAGGTAGTTCATCAAGATCACATGC
>JAOPVI010000187.1 GCA_025966225.1 Mycobacterium sp.
GAGCCTCCCAAATCCAAGCTACCGATGAGTAACTTATGCGGGTTACTCGCGTGTTACTTATGCTAGATGCCTGCTCATAGTTGCATCTAGTAGGCAAACGTTTCTACGAAGGCTGTCCTAACTCACAGCAGAACCGCAGTGATGTCGATTGGGTGCCTGACTGGTATTTCCGGCGCGACGTGGTGTTCGTGGGGCTAGTGGTGGTCGGGAGTCCAGGTGGTGCTCGACGTTGCTGTGGCGGTTGTCACTGATGGCGCGGCGTACGCGGTCAGGCCAGCAGTGCTCGAAGCATCGACAACATCTCCGAGCGTGACTCTGCGCCGAGTCTGCGGCGGATGCGGGCCACGTGATGTTCGACGGTCTTGGCCGAGATCAGCAGCTGGGTACCGATGTCCCGGTACTGCATGCCCTGAAGCAGCAGCTCGGCCACCTCCCGCTCCCGGTCCGACAACCGCGAGAACGGCGGCTGGACCGTGCCCGCATGCGGAACGGTCGAGGTCGAGTCGGTCACGTCGACGGGGTCGTCGTCGGCTGACACGTTGAGTTTCAGATCGCGGGCCACCTGCAACATGGCCCCCGAAATTCGGCTATCGGGGGTCTGCAGTGCGGCCTGGCTGGCCAATCGGGTCGCATCCCAGGTCAGTCCGTACTGCGCCAAGCCCCGCGCCGCGGCAGTGACCTCGTCGACGTCGACGTGGTTGGCCAGCACCCGCAGCCAGGTACGGCCTGCCCCCGCGAGGGCCTTGGCGAAGGGGCTGCGGGCGGCCGCCGCGGTGAGCGCCTGACCGTGCGGCGCCACGGCCGCAGGGTCATTGGCCAGGATGCCGGCGTGCACGCCCGCCCAATGAAGCGGTACCGACCACAGCAGCGGATTCCCCAGCGACTCCAGCAGCGCGAAGGCATCGGCGAGCGGATGTCGCAGGCGGTCCACCTGGTGCACCCGGGCCGCGGCCACCCACAACTCGGCAAGCGGAAACAGCGAGAAGAGGTCAACGGAGTGCTCGGAAAGCACCTCCATGGCCGTGTACCAATGCTTCTGAACCGCGCCGCTGTCGCCGCTGCGCCGGGCGATCGCCGTCTGCAGGGCCGCCGCCCACAGCGCGTCCCGCCGGTGGAGGTCGGCGGCAACGGTCGTTGCGACGTCCGACGCGGCCGCAGGAAGCTGGCCGTCCTGCATGCGAACCCAGCCCCGCAGCAGGCGGTGCCGGTGAGCGACGAAGCCTTCTGTGTCTTGCATGGCGGCGCCTCCCGCCCGCACGGCTCGCCCGATGACGCTGCGCGCACGCACCGGATCGCCGCCGTGGAGTGCGACGAGAGTGACGAGCGCCGCCGCGGAATCGGGCGCGACGCCGGGGGCTCGCTGATCGGTGGTGATCGACTGGGACAGTCGAGCCATGGCCACCGAGTACGGCTCGTCGAGCGTGCACAGCAGTCCTTCGGCGAGGCTGCGCGCGGCGCGTGCGGTCGACGTGGGTGGTCCGGATGCGTCGAGTTCGAGGGCGGCCCTGGCCGCCGCCGGATCGCCCGTCGCGACGGACACGGTCACGCTGGCGGAGGCCACGTGAGCGTCGGGTCGCGGGCCCAGCCAACGGAACAGGTCGGCGGCTTGCGTGGCGCGGCCGTCGTGCATGGCGATGCTCGCTGCGATCCGCACCGCGGTCGCGCGTTCGACCGGATCCTCCGAGCTGAGCAGTTCGTCGGCCAGGTGGCCTGCCGTCGCGCAGTCGCCGGTCATCGCGATGGCATCGGCCAACCGGGCCGTGAGTGCGGTCGCGCCGGCTTCGGCGGCGCCCCGGTACAGCCGTGCGGCTGTACCGGGGTCGCCACGTCCGTGCGCTGCGCGGTTGGCGAGCTCGTCGGCCAGTGCACTGTCGCGCATGCCGTGCTCGGCCAGCCGCAGTGCGAGATCCGTTGACAACGTGGACATTTCGATCTGAGAGCGCAGTAACGAAGTCTCCACGTCGTGATGTCGGGCGTTGCCAACGAGCTGCGCGAGGCTACGGTGCAGCGCCCGCAGAAAGGCCGCATTGTGCGAGGGAGCCAGCAGTCCGCTTGCGCGCGCACGGTCGACGAGGGCGGCCGCCGCCGCGCTGTCGAGTCGCAGCGCCGCCGCCACGTCGTCGGGTCCGAGTTCGGGGCTGAGCGAACACAGCAGCAGGGTGTCGAGCACGGGTTCGTCGACGCGCACCAGCCGCTCGATCAGCGCGACCCGCGCCGCTTGCACCGCCGCCGCTTCAGGCGCTTCCCCGTCAGCGGAGTGGGCCGCCGCGATGGCCGGGTACAGCAGGAACGGCAGCCCGGCCGTCGACGCCATCAACGCACGCCCCAGCTCGGCAGGCGGCATCACCCCGAGCACCTCCGCCGTCGCGCGGATCAGCTCCCGGCCCGGCAACGGGCCGAGCACGATGGGGGGGCTCTCCCTCGCCATGGCCGTGCTCAGTTCGGTCAACGCCGCATGATGGGCCAGCGGCTGGCCGGCGATCACGACCGTGGTGTGGGGATCGCCGACCAACTCGGTCAACCGTCGCAACTCGGCGTCGTCGAGCAGGTGGGCGTCGTCGATCACGACGGCCGAGCCCGGCTCTGCGTCGGAGCGCGGCGGTCGGCTGAGCACGGCGACTCCCGCGTTGCGCAGCGCGGATCGCACGACCGAGAGCAACTCGGTCTTGCCGGTGCCGATGCCACCGGACACCAACACCTTGGCGGGTTGAGTCGGTGCCGCCGTCAATGCCGCGATCGCACCGCTCTCGGTCACGGCTGCGCGGGCACCTCGTCGGGAACCGATGGTGGCGGGGTTACGGGCGTGATGATGGGCCTGGTCGGCGTGATCGGCGTGATGGGCGGAACGGTCGTGGTGGTGGTGGTCGTCGTGGTTGGCGTGGTGGTCGTCGTGGTGGTGGTGGTCGTCGTGGTGGTCGTAGTCGTGGTGGGTGACGTGGTCGTCGTGGTGGGCGACGTGGTCGCGGAGGTAGTCGTGGCTGGAGGCACGACCGACGTCGAGGTCTCACCGTTGGAGTTGGTGACCGTCACCGTCTGCGACTCGGATCCGGCGGTCGTCACGGGCACCGGTGTCCCGTTCGAGTAACTCGTCCCCGTCACCGTGATCGGTCCCGACGGCTCCGACGAGCTGGTCAGGGTGACGGCCAGCCCCCCGGCCGCCAGCAGTGCCGCGGCCGCGGCGGCGCCGAAGAGGATCGGCGGCCGCTTGTACCAAGCCAGCGGTTCAGAGTCGGGAAGATCGTCCTCCTCCTCGTGCGCGTACACGACGGACGGTCGCGCGTCAGTCGGGCCGGTGTACTCGGACTCGTAGTCCGCGCCCGCATAGGGCGTCGGGTCGGCCTCGTTCTCGTCGTCCTGCGACCACGCCAAGGCACGGCCCGTCGACGCGGTCGAGGCATCTTCCACCGGGGCCTGCTGGGTCGGGGGTGCTTCGCCGACCCAACCCATCGTCGGCGCCAACCCAGTCGGCGCATCGACGACGGGTGCCAGGCCCGTCGGTGCGTCAGGGGCCAGTCCGAGAGCTGCCACCACGCCAGCGCCTGCGGCGTTGACGAGCTGCGGTGCAGGCGTCGTCACGACTGGCGCGCGCAGTCGTTCCGACAGCCGCTGGGTGACGAGCGGTATCGCGGCGCCGCCGCCGACGGTGGCCACCGCCGAGATGCCCGACAGCGGAATTCGGTAGCGCTGCAACGTATCTTCGACCGCATTGAGCAATCCGCCGAGCGACTCGTCGATCAGTCGTTCGAGTTCGGGGCGCGTCACCCTGACGTCAGCGGTGTAGCCGGGCAGTCGGGCCGACAGCGCCGTCACCGTCTCGGCGGATAGCCGCTCCTTGGCGGCCCGGCATTCGGCGCGCAGCTGCGTCAGCGAACCGACGGCCGCGGTGCTCGCGGGGTCGGCGTCGTTGGCATCGGCGATACCGGCAACCACTTGGTTGAGTAGTGCGCCATCGATGTGGTCGCCCGAAAAGTCTTGGTAGCGCACCGTATCGCCTGCGATGGCAAGCCCCGCGCTCGCATCGGCGAGGGTGATGCTGGTCCCGCTGCCACCGAAGTCGCACAACACCACGATCCCGTTGGGTGGCAGTCCTGGCGCCGCCCGGAGCGCAGCCAGCGCGGCGCCGGAGTCCGGGATGATGGAAGCGGGCACACCGTTGGCGGCCAGGCTCTGCTTGCCGCCAAGGGCAGCCCGGAGGGCACCGACGACCGCCGGACTCCAGTACGCAGGCACCGCGATCGTGACGGGCGACCCGCCGCCGGCCGCGCGGGCCATGGCGTCGAGGGCGTCGACGAGGACGACCTCGGCGCGATGCGAGGACCCATCGGACGCGACCATGGAAACCGGGTCGCCGACCCGCTCGACGAACGACGTCAACTCGAGTCCGGGCTGGTTCAGCTCGGGGTTCTCGTCGGGTGAACCCACCTCGGGAGCGCGGTCCGTGAACAGCGTGACGATCGACCTTCTGCTGACCGGGGGCCTACCGTCGCGGATGGCGACCAAGTTGGTCGTCCCGATCGACAAGCCCAGCGCGTCGCTCATGTGATACCCCTGTGTCGGAAGTGTGCCGCTAGAGCAGTCCTCACCATAGCCGCCAAACCGCGACCCACAGTGGGGATCCCCCTAGTGTCGCCGAACCCCTAATCGCTCGTCCCCTAACCGGGCGCCGAAGGCGGTGGGTTTCGCACCGATCACGGGAGCCGCGATGGCCGATAACATTTTCGCTACAGAGCGCTCAACGTGCCAGTGAAGAAAGGGGGTGCGTCATGGCGAATTCGCTCCTCGACTTCGTGATGTCGTTGGTGCGCGATCCCGATGCCGCTGCACATTACGCCGCCGACCCGACCCAGGCCATTGCCGACGCCAACCTGACCGACGTGACCAGCGCGGACGTCAATCACCTGATCCCGGTCGTCGCGGAATCGCTGTCCTCGGCCGTCCCGTCGACGGGCGCCGACGCGTTCGCAGCGGACTCCGCCCACAACGTGTGGACCAGCGGTGCGGCCACCGCGGCTTTCGACGCATTCGGCGATCACCTGCCCCAACAGGTGGTGGACGACCCGGGCGGGGTGATCAACGATCTGGGCACGCCCGCCCACGCGGTGCTCGACACGGCGGCTCCAGCCTTGGACGTGCCCACGATCACCGGCGTGGACGATCCTGGCCTGCAGCTGCACGAACCGGTCATCGACGACGTTCCGGTGGTCGACACGGCAGCGGATTCGGATTGGCTGCACCACGTGATCGACGATCACCACCTGACCCCTGACGACCCCGGATTCGAGGACCTGATCTAGGCCGCGATGGTGATCCCCATCAGCGAACACGGCGACGGCGCGGCCCACACGGGCCGCGCCGTCGTCGCAGCTGCGCACGTCACGGGGTCTTTGCGGAATCCCCCAAGGTCAATCCCCTAATCCCCTAAACACCGGCCCCGCAATGACCCACCATACCCATCCCAATCAAGGGGATCCGGCCCCGTTCCCCGCCGGTCCTACGCTCAATAACGTGGTCTTCAGTTCGCCGGAACCCCCGGTGACGACCTAGAAAAAGACTTGGAAAGAACTAGAAAGGAACTGCAATGACCACTCTGATCGACTTCATCATGGATCTGTTCCGCAGCCCCGAGACGGCAGCCAGGTTCGTTACCGACCCCGAGCTGACGATGCGGGACGCCGGCGTTCCCGCCAACGTCACCGCGGCCCAGCTTCAGGCCGTCGCGGCCACCGCCGTTCCGGCCGGTGTCGCACTCGGCGGCGGCAGCGGGTTCCAGGGCCTCCAGAGCGCGGTCTCGGACTACCACAGCTTCGCCTCGCCGTTCTCGCCGCAGACCTCCTTCGCGCCGGAGACCAACACCGACTTCGCGAGCCACAACGCCACTCAGGTCGCCAGCAACAACGACTTCATGAGCCCGGATCAGTCGGCAGGCGCGAACGCCCAGAACGGTGCGTTCAACCTCGGCTTCGGTGACATCACGCTCGGCGACAAGACCAACAACACGGCCACCAACGGCGGCGTCGTGAACACCGGCTCCTCGGGCGACATCCACACCCAAACCACCCAGGGCGACGGCAACGTGGTCGGCCACGGCAACAACGCCAACACCGGCGTCATCGAAAGTGGCAGCCACTCACCGATCATCGTCGGCGAGGGCAACGAGACCACGGTCAAGGACACGTCGCAGCACTCCGGCGGTGACATCATCGACGGCAACCAGGGCACCGTCATCAAGGACAACGACATGTCCGGCGGGCACGGCGGCAGCGCAAGCTCCAGCGGCGGTGGCGGGCTGCTCGGCATCGGCAACGGCGGCAACGAGGCCAACGCCGGTGGGGGCGGCGGCGGTGGCTCGATCATCGTCAACGACCAGGGCAACCACTCCAACACCAGCACCACGGCGGTGGCGGGTAACCAGACCACGGTCGGCCACGACCTTGGCAGCGGCAACACCTCTGCCGTGGACTCCTCGTCGCACACCAACACGAACGTGCACAGCACCAACACCTTCCAGGAGGATTCCTCGACCCACGTCGACAATTCCTCGCAGACCGATCACTCGATCCACAGCGACAACACGTTCTCGCAGGAGAACTCGCTGCACCAGACGACCGAGACGCACGTCGAACCCGACACGCACATCGGCTTCTGACCCAGGCAGGTTGACCGCAACTGGCGGGGAGCCCCACTCTTTGGGGGTCCCCGCCAGTTCGCACGCCTACCGTGACATGGACATCCAATCGAGGAGAGTCGTGACGCAACCACCCAGTGACCCCCGCAAGGTCAAGGTGATCGTCGAGCTCATCGACCACACCAGCAACATCGCCGGGCTCCACGACCGTGGTGACCTCGTCGAACGCCTGGCGGTGGCCAAGGACCGCATCAACGATCCGCAGGTTCGCGTCGTCATCGCGGGGCAGCTCAAGCAGGGCAAGAGCCAGCTGCTCAACTCGTTGCTCAACATGCCGGTGGCTCGCGTCGGCGACGACGAGAGCACGGTGTTGGCCACCTTCGTGTCTCACGGCGACCCCGCGTCGGCGCGGCTGGTGGTGGCGGCCCCGAGTGGCCCTGACGAGCAGGTTCCCGAGCGCGTCGAGGTTCCCATGGCCGAGCTCAAGAACGACTTGCGGCAGGCTCCACAGGCCGGCGGGCGCGAGGTGCTGCGCGTCGAGGTCAACGTACCGAGCCCGATTCTCAACGGCGGCCTCGCATTCATAGACACACCCGGCGTCGGTGGCCTGGGCCAACCGCACCTGTCCGCGACACTGGGCCTGCTGCCCGAGGCCGACGCCATGCTGATGGTGAGTGACACCAGCCAGGAGTTCACCGAGCCCGAATTGACCTACATCCGTCAGGCGCTCGAAATCTGCCCCGTGGCAACGATCGTCGCCACCAAGACCGACCTCTACCCGCACTGGCGGGAAATCGTCGCCGCCAACACGGCCCACCTGCAACGGGCCGGGCTCAATGTCCCGATCACCCCGGTGTCCTCCACGCTGCGCAGCCACGCCATTGCCACCAACGACAAGGAACTCAACGAGGAGTCCAATTTTCCGGCGATCGTGAAGTTTCTCGGCGACCGGGTGCTGACGCGGGAGAACGACCGCGTACGCGATGACGTCGTCGCTGAAATACGCTCTGCTGCCGAACATCTCAAGCTCACAGCGGATTCCGAGTTATCCGCGCTGAACGACCCCGACACGCGCGAACGGCTGACGTCGGAGCTGGAACGGCGAAAGCAGGAGGCCCAGGACGCCCTCCAACAGACCGCACTGTGGCAACAGGTACTCAACGACGGCATCGCCGACCTCACTGCCGACGTCGATCACGATTTGCGAAATCGCTTCCGGCACATCGCCCAACACACCGAGAAGATTATCGACGGCTGCGATCCCACACAACACTGGGCAGAGCTCGGCGCCGAACTCGAGAACACGGTGGCGACCGCCGTCGGCGACAACTTCGTGTGGGCCTACCAACGCGCCGAGGCGCTGGCCGCCGAAGTCGCCCGCACCTTCACCGAAGCCGGCCTCGACGCCGTCCAGATGCCCGACGTCAGCGCCCGTGACATGGGGGCCGGGTTCGGGGAACTCAAGTCGTTGGCGAAGCTGGAGGCCAAGCCGATCGGCAAGGGGCACAAGGTGATCACAGGCATGCGCGGTTCCTACGGCGGCGTGCTGATGTTCGGCATGCTGACCTCGTTCGCGGGCCTCGGGATGTTCAACCCGCTGTCCCTTGGCGCTGGTCTGGTGCTCGGGCGCAAGGCCTACAAGGAGGACATGGAGAACCGGATGACCCGGGTGCGCAACGAGGCCAAGATGAACACACGCCGGTTCGTCGACGACGTGTCCTTCGTGGTGAACAAGGAGTCACGCGATCGGCTCAGGAACATCCAGCGTCAACTGCGCGACCATTACCGCGGTGTCGCCAACCAGACCACCCGGTCGTTGAACGAATCCCTGCAGGCCACTCTGATGGCCGCCCAGATGGAGGACAACGAGCGCAACACCCGTGTCCAGGAGCTCTCGCGCCAGCTCAACATTCTCAACCAGGTGGTGGACAACGCGATCAAGCTGGTGCCCGCCTCGGCAGCGCAGACATGAGCACGAGCGATCACGTGCGCGCAATCCTTGGCGGCACCATCCAGGCCTACCGGGCCGACCCGACGTATGCGCAGCGCCCCGACGTGCACAACGAACTGGAACGAATCGGGCAGCGGCTGAACCAGCCGATCCGCATCGCGCTCGCGGGCACCTTGAAGGCAGGCAAGTCCACATTGGTGAATGCCCTTGTCGGCGAGGACATTGCGCCCACCGATGCCACCGAGGCCACCCGGATCGTGACGTGGTTCCGCAATGGGCCAACGCCCAAGGTGACCGCCAACCACCGGGGCGGGCGACGCTCCAACGTGCCGATGACGCGTGGTGCCACCGACCGGGCATTGAGCTTCGACTTCGCCGGCCTGGATCCGGTGGAGGTGGTCGACCTCGACGTCGAATGGCCCGCGTCGGAACTCATCAACACGACGATCATCGACACGCCGGGGACGTCGTCGCTGTCCCGCGACGTATCCGAGCGCACGCTGCGCCTGCTGGTGCCCGAAGACGGGGTGCCGCGGGTCGACGCCGTGGTGTTCCTGCTGCGCACCCTCAACGCCTCGGACATCGCACTGCTCAAGCAGATTGGTGAACTCGTCGGCGGATCGGCTGGCGCGCTGGGCGTCATCGGCGTCGCGTCGCGGGCCGACGAGATCGGGGCAGGCCGCATCGACGCGATGATGTCGGCCAAGGACGTGGCGAGCCGCTTCACCACCGAGATGTACAAGACCGGCATCTGCCAGGCGGTGGTCCCGGTGTCCGGGCTGTTGGCGCTGACGGCCAGAACCCTTCGGCAGAGCGAGTTCGTCGCGCTGGAGAAACTCGCGGCCGTCGACGTCGCCGAACTGAGCAAGGCGATGCTGTCCGTCGACAGGTTCGTGCGCGAGGACAGCACGTTGCCGGTCGACGCCGCTACCAGGGCCGCGCTGCTCGAACGCTTCGGGATGTTCGGGATCAGGATCTCCATCGCGGTGCTGCGGGCCGGGATCGGCGATTCGGTGGCGCTGGCCGATGAACTGCTGGACCGCAGTGGGCTGATCGCCCTGCGCGACGTCATCGACCAGCAGTTCGCGCAGCGCTCCGATCTGCTCAAGGCGCACACCGCGCTGCTGTCGTTGCGCCGCTTCGTCGAGCTCAACCCGATCTTTGCGACGCCGAACATCGTCGCCGACATCGATCCGCTGCTGGCGGACACCCACGCGTTCGAGGAATTGCGCTTGCTGAGCCAATTGCGTTCGCGGCAAACCACGTTGAACGAGGACGAGATGGCCTCGCTGCGGCGCGTCATCGGCGGGTCGGGTACCGACGCCGCCAGCAGGCTCGGGCTGCAACCCGATGAGCCGTACGACGGTCCGCGCGCAGCGTTCGCGGCGGCGCAACGGTGGCGCAGACGGTCCGACCACCCCCTGAACGATCCCTTCACCACGCGTGCATGCCGAGCGGCGGTGCGCAGTGCGGAAGCGCTGGTGGCCGAGTACTCCAGCCGGCGGACGATGGGGGCCGAGCCGCCCAGGAGATAGATCGCTAGCCCTGTTAACGATTTGCCCGTCCGCGGCGACATACAGAGCATGCGTGACTGTCTCGGGTTGTCAGTGGGTGCGACGAATCTCGTCGCCGCCCGCTCCGACGGCAGCGCAACCGTGCGCCCCGCAGCCGTGACCTGGCGCGGCGACGTGCTGAACGGTTTCGTCGACCGCATCGGGGACCCCGTTCCGATCGTGGCGGCCGACGGTTCCGCCCATTCCGCTGAACGCCTGATCGCGCATGCCCTGTCCGACCTCATCAGCGCCGCCGGTGGACCTCGGGAAGCCATGTCGATGGCCGTTCCCGCGCACTGGCGCGAGCACGTCGTCGCTCGGCTCCGCGCCATGCGGCCCGACGTCCCGGTGGTGACCGACGCCACCGCGGCGCTGACGGCGCTACGGGCCAACCCCGGACTTCCCGCGCGCGGCATCGTGATGCTGTGCGACTTCGGGGCCTCGGGCACCAACATCACGCTCGCCGACTCCGAAAGGGGCTTCCAGCCGATCGGGCCGACCACGAGGTACGACGACTTCTCCGGTGACCTGATCGACCGGTCGGTGCTCACTCACCTGCTCGACGGTGTCGACGTCGACCCAGCGAATACGTCGGCCGTGGCGTCGTTGGCCGGCTTCCGCGAGCACTGCCGTGGGGCGAAGGAACGGTTGTCGCACCAGACCGCGACGGGGCTGCCCGGCCCGATGCCCGGCTCGACGGTGCGGCTCACCCGCACCGAACTCGACGCCCTCCTACAAGAGCCGCTCGACGGCCTGCTCGCCGCGATCGACGACACGCTGCGCAGGGCCGGAGTCCTTCCTTCCGCGCTCGCCGCCGTCGCGACGGTCGGCGGTGGAGCCCGCATTCCGCTTGTCACACAGCGACTTTCGCAGGACCTGCGGATCGCCGTGACCACCACGCCGGACGCGCAGACCGTCGCGGCAATCGGGGCTGCGCTGCTGGCATGCCGGGAACCCGAGTCGGCAACGCGCGCCGTCATGGCCTCACGGACCGGGACACTGCTCGCCCCAGCGGTGCCTGCGGGCGCAGCGCTCGCGTGGTCTCAGGAGTCCGTCGTCGACGATCCGGTGCTGGATTCCGACTGGGCGGATCCCGAGTGGGCCAGGCCGGAGCTCGTGTACGAACCCGACGAGTCCGACGACGCCACAGTGCCTGCACTGCCGTGGTACCAGCGCCCCGCGTTGCTGTTTGCGGGAGCGGCGTGCGCCGTCGTGCTCGCGTCCGTGGGACTGGTCGTCACCACCAACACCGATGCGGCGAGCGCCTCGGCCTCCGCGCCGATCGTCGGTGCGGCACCTGCGACGTCCCAGCCCCAGATGCCAGGCGCGGTTGCGGCAGGCCCGCCGACGGTCGTCACCCAGACGGTCGTCGAGAACGGCGCGCCCAACGTCGTCACCTATACGCAGGCGGCGCCTGCCCCGCAGGAGCCCGCCCCGAACGCTCCCGCGCCCGCTCCGCAGGCTCCGCTGCCAGCTCCGGAGGCTCCGCTCCCAGCTCCCGAGAGTCCCGTGACGACGACACCGACCACTACCTCGACGTCGACTCCCACGTCGACCAGCACGCCGACCTCGACGTCGACTCCCACGTCGACCAGCACGCCGACCTCGACTCCCACGTCGACCAGCACGCCCACGTCGTCATCCTCGAGCGCGCCGCCTCCGCCGCCGGTCGAACCGTCGAATCCAGCGCCTGCCTCGAGTCCGCAGGCGGACGGTCCTATCCCGGCGGAGGGTAAAGCGTCCGCGTCTCGTTGAACCGGGGGCGGCGGCTGAAGCTCGTTTCGTCGCCGCTGCTGGGTGTGCTCCGGTGAGTGGTCGGCAGATTCGTGTTCGCCGGGATGCCGGAGCTCGTGGTGGTGGTGGTGGTCGTCGACGACGACGACGTATCGCCCGGGTTGATCTCGGTCGTGACGGGCGGAACGGTGCTGGTGATGGTCTCGGTCGTGGTGGTCGTCGCGGATGGGCTGTTTGAACTCGAGCTACCCGGGTCGACGTAGTACCCGGGAGCCTGGTCGGGCTGGTTGAACTGGCGGGCCACGGTCGAGATCAGGAAGTACAGGACGGCGAGGGCGAGGAGTGCCGCGACGCTGGCGCCGACCACCGTGGACGTGCGCTCGTGCCAGGCCGGCTCGGTCAAGGTGTCACCGCCGTCGTCGGCATCGCGCACGCTGGCCACGCGCCGATAGTAGCCGCGGGGCGAATCCACACGCCGCGTCACCGCAGTTGGGGGATGACCTCGCTGGCGAAAAACGCGAGGTGATCGAGGTCGCGCATGTCGAGCAGCTGCAAATACACGCGCTGCACTCCCGCTTCGGCGAACGGGCCAAGGTGGTCGACGATTTCCGCGGCCGTCCCGGCCAGCGGAGAGTTGCTGCGCAGCTCGTCGACGTCCCGGCCGATCGCCTCGGCCCGCCGGGTGACGTCGGCGTCGTCGCGCCCGGCGCACGCCACGAAGGCCGCTGAGTACTTCAGTGAATCGGCACCGCGGCCCGCATCGGCAACGGCGGCGGCGACGCGCTCGTACTGGGTCTTCACCGTGTCGAGCGGAGCGAACGGAATGTTGAACTCGGCCGCGAACTTCGCGGTCAGCGCCGGGGTGCGCTTTGCACCGCTTCCGCCAATGACGATGGGCGGATGCGGCGCCTGCACCGGTTTGGGCAGCGCGGGCGAATCGACCACGGTGTAGTGCTTGCCCTCGTAGTCGAACTTCTCACCCGTCGGCGTGGTCCACAGGCCGGTGAGGATGTCGAGTTGTTCGGAGAGTCGGTCGAAGCGCTCGCCCAGCGGGGGGAACGGAATGGCGTACGCCTTGTGTTCGGCTTCGAACCAGCCGGCGCCGAGGCCCAATTCCACCCGGCCGCCGCTCATCTCGTCGACCTGGGCAACAGAGATCGCCAGCGGTCCCGGGTAGCGGAACGTGGCCGAGGTGACCATGGTGCCCAGTCGGATCGTCGACGTCTCGCGGGCGATTCCGCCGAGGGTCACCCAGGAGTCCGTCGGCCCTGGCAGCCCGTCGCCGCTCATGGCGACGTAGTGGTCGGACCGGAAGAACGCGGAGTAACCCAGTTCCTCGGCGGCCCGTGCGACGGCGAGTTGGTCGCCGTAGGTGGCGCCCTGCTGAGGTTCGACGAATACGCGGAAGTCCATGACTGCCACCCTAGAGGCCCTTTCTGCCCGCCTTCACAGCGGCAATGGCGGCTTCGGCGCCGGTGAACTCGACCCGCGCCTCGTCCCGACCGGAGCTGAACATCAGCAGTTCGAGCGGAGCGCCGGTGACCACCACGGATTCGCCGCGTCCGGCCGTCGCGAGGTCCTTACCTTCAGGAGTGCGCAACGTCACGCGTGCCGGAGCCTTGGCGAGCGCCATGCGCGCCATCATCGACACCTGACGGGTGAGCGCCGTCACCGCGTCCTGATCGAGTTCACGCGGCTCCCAGCCACTCGCGGCGCGTCGGACGTCCTCGTGGTGGATGTACATCTCCGCGACATTCACGACTGGGTCGAGCAGTTTGAACGGGGACAGCAGGGGCGGACCGGATGCGATCTTGTCGAGCAACACATTCCAGTCGTCCGCGGCGGCGACCTGCTCCTGAACCCTGGCGGTATAACCCGCGAGCGCGGGGATCATGATGCCGGGTGCCGCGTCGATGCGGCGCTCGCGCACCACCAGGTGCGCCGCCAGGTCGCGGGTGCTCCAGTCGCCGCACAACGTGGGGTGGTCGGGGCCGACGCCCCGCATGGTGGTGACGAGCGCGGCACGTTCCTGCTGAGCGACGGTCATTTCAGTAGAACTCCACTTTCTCGAGGCTGACGAACATGCCGTGATACGTGCGGTCGTTGGTGAAGCGGGTACCCGCTTCCGTGGCGACGACGGTCCAACCCTGCGCTGAGTACGTCCGGTACTCGAGTTTCACGACGGGTGGGTCACCGAGATTGCCGACGAGCCAACGGTTCTTGCCGTCCGCTGCTGTCTCGACACCGTTGGCTTGCTCACCGTCGATTTTCGGGGCGTTCGTGAACTGCGCTTCACAACCCACCGCGGTGGCGTCGATCTGACAGCGGGCCTGGCCAGACTTCGTCTCGATGAACGAGTAACCGCCACTCTCGGTTGGCAGCACCTGCACGCCGGGTAAGGGGCCGGTTGGAGTCGGGGCCGGGGCGGAAGGTGGCTGCGACGATGGCGCCGAGGGCGGCGTCCGAGATGGCCGTGGCGTCGAAAAGCTGGGCTCGGTCGGGGATCCTGCCCGGGTGGTCGGCGTACCGGGCACGGTCGATTGGCAACCCGCGAGCAGCGCACCGGCGCACAGCAGGCTCAACACCAAGCTTCGCGCCCCCACGATGGTCAACCCTACGCAGTCATCATCGCCGAATATGCGTCGGACAACCTGCGCAATTGCGCCGCACCGTCGCCCGCATACGACGAGCCGTGCATGATCGCCAGCATCGTCGGGTTCAGGTTGGCAAGGCGTTCGAGCGTCGGCATCAGGTTCGTGTTGAGTCCGGTGGCCTGAAACATCGCCTCGGCTTCCATCGCCGGTTCGACGAGGTCTAGCTCCGTGAGCGCGGGGCCGTCACCCACCCGGGTGAACAGGTCGCCTGCAAACAACGTGGACGTCGTTTCGTCGAACCACAACCCGGCTTCCCAGTTGTGGGGCACATGGGGGGTCGGGATGAACCGCAATCGGTGCCCCCCGATGTCGTGCGGCGCGTCGGTGGCGACGACTGGCGGCCGATCGCACATGTCGTTCAGCGACAACATGCACGCGAGCGGACCATGGATCACTTCGGCGTGCGGCGCCGCTTCGAGGAAGCCGTTCATTGCCCCGAATTCATCGGCTTCCAAGTGCCCGAACGAAATCCAGCGAAGCTTCTCCAGCGGGATGATGCGGGCAGTGGCAGCCGAAACCAGGGGGAACAGTTGCCGCATGCCGGTATGGAACAGGAACGGCTGTTCGCCGGTCAGGAGGAACTGGTTGAACGTGAAACCGTCCGCGCTGATGTCGGGAACCCACGTGGACAGCCGAAAGATACCGTCGCCGATCTCGTCGATCCGCGTGTCCAAACTCGCCATGCGCACCATAGTGCGCCAGTTCCGTCAGCGCCGGTGGAAATCAGCGCTTCGCGATGCTGTCGGGTTCGTGACGTCGTGTTGCTCAAGGTGGAGCCGTGAGGCTGGCCCGGGCATGGTCGATCTGTTCGTAGGCGAAGTTCACCATCTCCGCGGTGCTCATCGCCGCGCCGGTACGGGCGAGCGTTTCGTAACCCTCGTCGCCCAGCACCTCCCGGAGGTGGGCGACCGTGGCACGGATCTCGGGCACGCTGGTGTCGGTCATGGGGCTGGCCGCATAGCCGGCAAGCCTGGCCGCCTCCTCGTAACGCCCACGTCGATCGAGGAAGCCGGCCAGCACTGCAAGAGTGGTCCCCATCGTGGTGATCGCGCCCGCATCGTGGAACAGTCGAACTGCGACCGGGGCGATGTCAAGTGCGCTCGCCGGGTCTCCGTACTGGGCCTCCGCCCGAAACACACTGTGCGCCAACTGCGATTCGGTGAATCGGTTGCCGGTCTCCCGCGCAATCATCAGGCCGCGTCGAAGTACCTGCAGCGCGCGAAGTGGCTCGGCGTCGGCGAAGGTAAACCCGTAGGCGTGGATCGCGAAGGTGAGGGCGTAGGGGTTCTGGCTGGCTTCTGCGGTCTCGACCATTCCAGCCGCCGCTGCCCTCGCCTCGGCGAAGGAACCGGTCATTGCGAGGGCGAAGACCAGGCTCGCCCTGGCGAGCGCGCGGCGGTCGGGGTCGCGTGCGAGCTGGATGCGGCACCACTCGTTGAGCCGGTCGGGCTGCCCGATGTATTGGTAGGCGGCTCCGAGCCAGCCGTCGGCAGCGTACGGCGACTCGTCGCCGCCGTTGGCGATCACCGTTTGTCCGGCCTCGCAGTAGCGGAGCGCTTCCTCGGTCCGTCCGGGCAGGACGCATCGGGCGGCCATCACGTAGAGGGCGGCGAGTCGTGGATGGTCGGCGGCGCGAGCAGCTTCGATGAGCTCCTCGGCCCAGGCGATGGGTTCGAAGTGATTGACCAAGGTGCCAAGTTCTGATGCGTATGCGGCGATGGGGGCGGCGACGTCGAGGTCACCGTGGTCGGCCGCCCACCGGAATGCACTGCGTAGATTCGCGAGTTCGGCGGTGAACCAGTCGAAGGCCTCCCGCTGACGTGGGCTGTCCCAGAGCGCGAGCACGTCAGCCTCGCGCGAGGCAAAGTAGGCGGCGTGCGCTGCCCGCACGGTGGCCGCCGTGCCGTCGGCGACGAGTTCGTCCTCGGCGAACTGCCGGATGGTTTCGAGCATCGAGTAGCGAGTCCGCCCCGAGGCGCGATCTGTGCTGAGCAACGACTTGCGCACCAACGCGTCGAGCAGATCGAGCACGGCGTAGTCGTCGCCGGATTCCGCTACTGCGCAAGCGCTTTCGATGTCGAATCCGCCCGCGAACACCGAGCAACGCTTGAGCAGCACCTGCTCTGCCTCTTCGAGGTGGTCGTAGGACCAGGCCACCGCGTGGCGCAACGTTTGATGCCGCTCGAGGCTGCGCCTGGACCCCACGAGTAGCCGAAAGCGCTGATCGAGGCGTTCGCGAACCTCGCTCGCCGTCATCGATGACATCCGCGAGGCCGCCAGTTCGATTGCCAGCGGGATGCCGTCGAGCCGTCGGCAGATCTCCAGGACTGCCGCTGCCTCGTCAGGATGGGCCACCGAGAACTGTGGCGCCACGGTACGTGCGCGTTCGACGAACAATGTCACCGCGTGCGATTCGCCGCCGTCGCGGACGTCGAGTGTTTGGACCGGCCACACCTGTCCCTCGGCCAGCCCGAGTCCCTCACGGCTGGTCGCAAGGACTTTCACGGTCGCGGAGTGCGCCAGGATCAGGTCGACGAGGTCGGCCGCGGCGTCGAGCACGTGCTCGCAGTTGTCGAAGATCAACAGCCGTACCCGTCCCTCCTGCGCGGCGGCGACACTTTCGGCCATCGTCGCGCCGTGTTGTTGGGCGACCCCGAGCACCGCCGCCACCGCGTCCGGTACGGCAGCTGCATCGCCGACCGCCGCCAACTCGAAAACCCATATCCCGTCTGGGAATTCACCGGATAGCCGCTCTGCGACTTCCAGAGCGAGCCGCGTCTTGCCAACTCCACCCACTCCGGTCAACGTCAACAATCGACGTTCCCGCAAGGCCTCTGCCACTGCGGCAAGCTCAGTCGCTCGACCAACGAAGCTGGTGCCGTTCGGGCGCAGATTCCCCCGTGTCGGATCGAGGGTGCGAAGCGGCGGGAAATCGGTGACCAGGCCCTCGGCCCTGACCTGGAACAACCCGACCGGGGTCGGCAGATCTCGGAGCCTACGTAGCCCCAACTCGATGAGCTCTACGCCGCTGAGCAGGGTGGCCGTCGAATCGGCGAGCAGAAGCTGACCGCCGTGGCCTGCGGCCATCACGCGTGCGGCACGGTTTAAAGCGACGCCGAAGTAGTCCTGGCCGCGCAGTTCCGCCTCACCGGTGGCGATGCCCATCCGGACCGGCAGTTGCAGGGCGCGTTGGGCGGCGACCGCGGCGTCGACGGCGGCGCGCGGTGAAGCGAACGCGGCGCAAACGCCGTCGCCGGTGTGCTTGAACATCCAACCGCCGTGCGTCTCGATGGCTGCAAGAAGCACTTCGTCGTGTGCGGCCAGGGCCGTGCGCATCTCAGCGGCGTCGGTCTCCCACCGACGGGTCGAACCCTCGACGTCGGTGAAGAGAAAGGTCACTACCCCTGTTGGCGGGCTAGGCATGGCCCGACACCTCGGCGCGGGCCAGATCGATTTGGTCGTAGGCGTATGCGGCGATCGCGGCTGGCGTCATCGCCTCGCCTGTGCGAGAAAGGGTTTCGCATCTCTCATCGCCAAGAATCGTGCGGAGATGGGCGATGGCGACGGTGATCTCGGGGTAGCCCGCCGAGGTTAGGGGACTATTGCCGAAGCCGGCGATCGTGGCCGCCGCTTCGTATCGGCCGAGCCGATCGAGAAAGGCAGCGAGGATCGCCAGTGGGCTACGCATCGTGGTCACGTTGCCCGAGTCGTGGAGGCTGCGGATCGCGAGCGTGACGTTGTCGAGTGCGACGAGCGGATCACCGTGTTGAGCTTCGAGGCTGGCGAGACTGATCGAAAGGTTCGACTGGCTGAATCGGTTGCCGCTGTTGCGCGCGATCACGAGGCCTTTGCGCATGTCCTCGATCGCCTGCGCGGGATCGGCATCGCGAAGGGCGAAGCCGTGGGCGAAGAGGGCGAACGAGATGGCGTATGGATTGCGGGTGGCCTCGGCGGCGTCGATCAGTCCGTCCGCGGCGGCCAACGCGTCGTCCGGCCGACCCGCCATCATCAGTGCGAGGACGAGCCACATCCTGATGAGCGTGTGAGGGTCGCTGCCGTGTTCGAGCCGGCGACGACACCATCGAACCCACCGTTGCGGCTGGCCAATGTTCAAGTACGCCGTGCCTAGCCATCCGTCGGCGCCGAACGGCACTTCGTAGCGGCCGGACTCGATCAACACCTCACCTGCTTCGCTGTAGGTCACGGCCTCCTCGATCCGCCCAGGCATCCAGCACAGCGCCGCCATCGCATACAGCGATGCCAGTCGACGATGGTCGGCGATGCGGGCGGGCTCGATGAGTTCCTCGGCCCATGCGACCGGTTCGTAGCCTTCGATCCCATATCCGAGAAAGGGGGCGTATGTCGCGATGACGGCTGCTACGTCCAGGTGACCATGGTCGGCGGCCCAGCGGAATGCGGTCCGCAAGTTGGCCAGCTCTACGGTGAACCATTCGTACGCCTGCCGTTGGTCGGGGCTGTCCCACATAACGAGCAGGTCGGTTTCGCATTCGGCGAAGTGGCGCGCGTGAGCGGCTCTGGCCGAGTCCGCGTCGCCCTTGGCCACCAACTGCTCTTCGGCGAACTGGCGGATGGTCTCCAGCATTGAGTAGCGGGTTCGGCCGGACGCGCGGTCGGCAACCAGCAGCGACTTGCGTACCAATGCGTCAAGGAGGTCGAGCACCGTGTATTCATCGGTTCCGACTACCGCACAGGCACTTTGGAGGTCAAAGCCACCGCTGAACACTGAGCAGCGGTCCACTAGATTCCGCTCGGACTCGCGGAGAAGGTCATAAGACCACTGCACGGCGTGGCGCAGTGTCTGATGCCGTTCCATTCCGCGCCGCGAGCCGATCAGCAGTCGAAAACGGTGGTCCAGACGCTCTCGCACCTCCCCCGCGGTCATCGACGCCATGCGCGATGCCGCCAGTTCGATGGCCAATGGAATCCCGTCGAGGCGCCGGCAGATCTCCACGACCTCGGTTGCCGTGTCGCCCTCGGACATCGAGAAGCGTTGCGCGACATTGCGCGCGCGATCGACGAACAGGGCCACTGCAGCGGAACCGGCTGCGGCCGAGACATCCAACGACGGTACGGTCCACAGCTTTTCGTCTGTGGTCCCGAGTCCTTCGCGGCTGGTGGCTAGAATCTTCACCGTCGACGAATGGCCAAGGATGGTCTCGATCAGTTCGGCCGCGGCGTCGAGCAGGTGCTCGCAGTTGTCAAACACCAGCAACCGGACGCGGCCGTCCTGTGCCGCGGCGACGCTGTCGGCCAGCGATGCCCCCGCTTGCTGCGTGATGCCGAGAGTCGAAGCAACGGCGTCAGGCACCGCCGTCGGATCGCTGACGGCGGCGAGTTCGAGTACCCATGCGCCGTCGGGAAATTGGTCGGCCGAGCGGCGGGCCACCTCGACCGCCAGGCGGGTCTTGCCGACGCCGCCGACGCCGGTCAGTGTGACGAGCCGATGGTCCCGCAACGCAGCGTGGACGCTTTCGACCTCCGACTCGCGTCCGATGAAGCTCGTGCCGTGCGGCCGGAGGTTGCCCGGAGACGTGTCGAGGGTGCGCAGTGGCGGAAATTCGGTGGCGAGACCCTCGGCGCCGACCTGGAACAGGCCGACGGGCGCGGGTATGTCGCGCAAGCGCCGCGGTCCCAGATCGATCAGATCGACGTCGTTGAGCAGGACCGCCGTCGAGTCGGCGAGCAGGAGTTGGCCGCCGTGGCCGGCGGCCATGACGCGGGCGGCACGGTTCAGCGCAACGCCGAAGTAGTCCTGCCCACGGAGCTCTGCCTCACCGGTGGCGATGCCCATCCGCACCGGCAACTCCAGCGCCAGTTGTGCGGCCACCGCTGCGTCGACGGCGGCCCGCGGTGAGGCGAATGCGGCGCACACGCCGTCGCCGGTGTGCTTGAACAGCCAGCCGCCGTAGGCCTCGATGGCCACCCGCAGCACGTCGTCGTGGGCGGCCAGGGCCGCGCGCATCTCAGCGGCGTCGGCCTCCCACCGACGTGTCGAACCCTCGATGTCGGTGAAGAGGAACGTCACAACACCCGAAGGCGCCCCCGCGGCCACTCCCGCAGGATGACACAATGCGTCACTCCAGGTGGCGGGTCAGACGTTTGGGGTGCGACCGGCCCACGGGTTCGCCCGCTCGAGCTGACTGGCGACGCGGAGCAGGACGTCCTCCCGGCCGTAGGCGGCGACGAGTTGCACACCCACCGGCAGGCCGTCGGCGGTCCATTCCAGCGGAAGGCTGATGGCCGGTTGGCCGCTCATGTTGAACGGTGGAGTGAACGGCACGAATTGGCCCGCGCGCTTCATCACGGCCATCGGGTTCTCGGGATCGTTGACGAGGGTGCCGAGCTTGAGTGGGAGCTCGGCGACGGTTGGCGTCAGCAGCAGGTCCCAGCCGTCGTGCCACCACGACTGCATGGACCGCCGGTACTGGGTCGCGGCCGACAGTGCGAGTGCGTAGTCGACCGCGGAGAAGTGTGCGGCGAAGTCGGCCTGCACGCGGTTCATGGGCTCGAACTCGTCGTCCGCCAGCGGACGGCCGATCTGCTTCTCGAACCTGCGCAGGGAAACGCCCATGTTCGTACTCCACAGCGCGCCGAAAGCAGCGCTGGATGCGCTGTCCTCCAACGCCTTTGGCCAGGACGGTTCGACGCTGTGGCCGAGCGACTCGAGCAGCGCCCCGACGTTGCGCGCAGCCGTGGTGCACTCCGGGTCGACCGGGCCGCCCAGCGGATGGTGGTCGAGCAGGCCGATGCGCAGCCGGCCGGGATCGGCGCCGAGCTCCTCGACGTACGGCCGCGTCGGGGCGGGCGCGATGACGGTGTCGCCGATTCCGGGTCCACGGGTGGCGTCGAGCAACGCGGCGCTGTCGCGCACCGTCCTGCTCACGCAGTGCTCGACGGACAACCCGTTCTCGTCACGGACCGGGCCGAGCGTGATCCTGCCCTGGCTCGGCTTGAGCCCCACCAGGCCGCAGCACGAGGCGGGGATGCGGATCGATCCGCCGCCATCGCTGGCGTGGGCGAACGGAACCATGCCCGACGCGACGGCTGCGGCGGCACCGCCGCTAGAACCACCCGGCGTGCGCGTCGTATCCCACGGGTTGTGGGTCGGCCCCCACGCGAGCGGCTCAGTGGTGGGGACGCTGCCGAGCTCGGGACTGTTGGTGCGCCCGGCGATGACGAGCCCGGCCGCGCGATGCCGACTGACCAGCGTGGTGTCGGCGTCGGCGATGACGCCTGCGTTCTTGAACGCGACGTTGCCGTTGCTGATCCGCTGGCCCGCGTACGAGGCGTAGAGATCCTTGATCAGGAAGGGCACGCCGCGGAACGGTCCGTCGGGCAGTTCGCCGCGCGCCGTCTCCCGCGCGTGGTCGAACCAGCGGATCACGACGGCGTTGAGCGTCGGGTCGACGCGTTCGATGCGCTCGATCGCCGCCTCGAGCAGCTCGCTCGGCGACACCTGACCCGAGGCGACAAGGGCCGCCTGGTCTATAGCATCCATCCATCGGGTCTGCTCGGCGAGAGTGCTCACTTGTGCTCCAATTCTGTTCTGGCCTGGTCGATTTGCTCGTAGGCGTACCTTGCCATTTCCGCGGTGGTCATCGATTTGCCTTTCTGGGCGAGCGGATCGTACGCCTCGCTGCCCAGGACCTCGTGTAGGTAAGCCATCGCCGCGGTGAACCAAGACAGCCCCATCGCGGTAAGTGGACTTGCCGCCCGATTGAGCACCGGGCCGAAGTAGTCCTCGCCACGCAGTTCCGCCTCGCCGGTCGCGATGCCCATGCGGACGGGTAGCTCGAGCGCGCGCTGTGCGGCGACTGCCGCGTCCACCGCTGACCGTGGCGAGGCGAAGGCGGCGAGCATCCCGTCGCCGGTGTGTTTGAACGTCCATCCACCGTGCGCCTCGATGGCCGCGCGCAGCACGTCGTCGTGCTCTGCCAGAGCCGCCCGCATGGCAGCGGCATCGGCCTCCCACCGACGCGTCGAACCTTCCATGTCGGTGAACAGGAACGTCACTACCCCCGTGGGCGCACCCGGCGTGGACACCCCCGCAGGATGACACAACGGGATCGGTTTCAGTTCGAACATCGCGCGATCCGACGTCATCAACGGAGTCGGGCTCTGGACCTACGATTGCGCCCATGCGCTGCAACCCCGACCGCCGGCTCAACCGACGGGCGGTGCTCCAACTCGTGGGCGGACTGGTGGCGGTGACGGGTTGCTCCCGGTTCGCCTCGTCGCCGAAAGCCCGAGCCGACCAAAGTGCGCCGATGAGATACACGTACGGCGAGCATCCCAGCCAGTATGCCGAGCTCTCGCTGCCCGACGGAACCGGACTCGCGCCGGTCGTGGTGGTGATCCACGGCGGGTACTGGCGGGTGGGCTACGGCGCCGAGTTGGGCAGGCCGTTGGCCGCCGACCTGGCGGGCCGGGGGTTTGCGGCGCTCAACGTCGAATACCGCAGGGTCGGTGACGGGGGTGGATGGTCACAGACCGGAGATGACGTCGCCAATGCCGTTGACGCGCTGCGCGCTGACGGCCAGCGCCTGGCAGGCAGCCGACTAGACCTCGGCCACGTTGTCGCACTGGGACATTCGGCAGGTGGGCAGCTGGCCGGATGGCTGGCTTCGCGTCGTTCAGCACCCGTCCCGATGTCCGGTGCCGTGTTGCAGGCGGGTCTGCTCGACCTGGTGCAGGGGGCGGACGAGGGGCTTGGGGGCGGGGCCGTCGACGAATTCCTCGGCGGCAGTCCGGCCCAACACCCCGAGGCGTACGCGCAGGCTTCGCCGATCGCGCTGCTGCCGTTCGGAATTCCTTCGATATGCGTTCATGGCACCGCCGACTCGGTGGTGCCCATCGACCAGTCGCAGCGCTTCGTGGCGGCGGCGCAGCAGGCTGGCGACAGCGCTGACCTGCGCACGTTCGACGGCGGTCACGACGAGCTCATCACGGTGGGCACACCCGCCTGGGACCTCTGCGTGGACGCGGTTCACCGACTGACCGGGACGTAGCAGAAGGCCCTCGCCCCGGGGAGAGCGGGGAGGGCCTTCTCGTCTGCGGGGTCAGCGCAGGTTGGCGATGTGCTGGGGGCCGTGGTGGTTGTGCCAGCCGGGCAGCTGGGTGGGGGCCGGGGTGGCGTAGGTGCCGGGGCTGTAGGAGTAGCCGGGGCCGGTCGGTTCGGTCGCGGCGGCGTTGGCCATTGCGGCCAGGCCAATGGCGGCGCCGCCGATGATGCATGCGGTGAGCAGCCAGAGGGTCATGAACCTTTCCACGTTCTTCATTTCTTCAATCCTTATGTGTGAGTTGGATTTTCGTTGGTCTGCCGGTGTGTTCCGGCGTTGAGATAACTATGTCGCGAATCCAGCAGGGCGTCTGTCGGGTGACCGGCGGAGCCACCGGATGAATCCCCTGTCCACCGATCGGGGGATGCGCCCGGGAACAAATCCCGGACACCCCTCGTTGACCCCTTCGACAACTTGAGTGAACTTGACTCAAGTCTGGGTTGACTTCAAGCGTCCGCCACAGCAGACTTGAGCCCGGTCCACTCAGACCATCAATCTCTATCAGGAGGCAGTAAACATGGCTCGTGCGGTCGGTATCGACCTCGGGACCACCAACTCCGTCGTCGCCGTGCTCGAAGGTGGCGACCCAGTGGTCGTCGCCAATTCGGAGGGCTCGCGCACCACGCCGTCGGTCGTCGCATTCGCGCGCAACGGCGAAGTGCTCGTCGGACAGCCCGCCAAGAACCAGGCGGTCACCAACGTCGACCGCACCATTCGGTCCGTCAAGCGTCACATCGGCACCGACTGGTCAGTCGACATCGAGGGTAAGAGCTACACCGCTCAGGAGATCAGCGCCCGCATCCTTCAGAAGCTGAAGCGCGACGCCGAGGCCTACCTGGGTGAGGACATCACCGACGCGGTCATCACCGTGCCGGCGTACTTCAACAACGCCCAGCGTCAGGCCACCGAAGAGGCGGGCAAGATCGCAGGACTCAACGTGCTGCGCATCGTCAACGAGCCCACCGCGGCCGCCCTGGCCTATGGGCTCGACAAGGCTGACAAGGAACAGACCATCCTGGTCTTCGACCTCGGCGGTGGCACGTTCGACGTGTCCCTGCTCGAGCTCGACGAAGAGCACGGCATCGTCCAGGTCCGCGCGACCTCCGGTGACAACCACCTCGGTGGCGACGACTGGGACGAGCGTGTCGTGACGTGGCTCGTGGACAAGTTCAAGGCGAGCCAGGGCATCGACCTGACCAAGGACAAGATGGCCATGCAGCGCCTCCGCGAGGCCGCTGAAAAGGCGAAGATCGAACTGAGCTCGAGTCAAGCCACGTCGATCAACCTGCCCTACATCACCGTGGACGCGGACAAGAACCCGCTGTTCCTCGATGAGCAGCTCACCCGCGCGGAGTTCCAGAAGATCACGCAGGACCTGCTCGATCGCACCCGCAAGCCGTTCCAGTCGGTCATCGCCGACGCAGGCATCTCGGTGGGCGACATCGACCACGTCGTGCTGGTGGGTGGTTCCACCCGCATGCCCGCGGTCACCGAGTTGGTCAAGGAACTCACCGGCGGCAAGGAGCCCAACAAGGGCGTCAACCCCGACGAGGTCGTGGCCGTTGGCGCGGCTCTGCAGGCCGGCGTGCTGAAGGGCGAGGTCAAGGACGTCCTGCTGCTCGACGTCACCCCGCTGAGCCTGGGCATCGAAACCAAGGGCGAGGTCATGACCAAGCTCATCGAACGCAACACGACCATCCCGATCAAGAAGACCGAGACGTTCACCACGGCCGACGACAACCAGCCGTCGGTGCAGATCAAGGTCTATCAGGGTGAGCGTGAGATCGCCTCGCACAACAAGCTGCTCGGCGACTTCGAACTGACCGACATTCCGCCAGCCCCGCGTGGGGTGCCGCAGATCGAGGTCACCTTCGACATCAACGCCGACGGCATCGTCCACGTCACTGCCCGCGACAAGGGCACCGGCAAGGAGAACACGATCAAGATCCAGGAGGGCTCCGGCCTTTCCCCGGAGGAGATCGACCGGATGATCAAGGACGCCGAGGTGCACGCCGACGAGGACCGCAAGCGGCGTGAAGAGGCCGACGTTCGCAACCAGGCCGAATCGCTGGTCTACCAGACGGAGAAGTTCGTCAAGGAACAGCGTGAAGCCGAGGGCGGATCGAAGGTTCCCGAGGACACCTTGACCAAGGTCGACGGTGCCATCGCGGAAGCCAAGACGGCGTTGGCGGGCAGCGAGCTCGCGGCCATCAAGTCGGCGATGGAGAAGCTCGGCAACGAGTCCCAGGCGCTCGGCCAGGCGATCTACGAGGCCGCACAGGCCGAGCAGGCCGCTGGTGACGGGTCCGCTTCGGCGGCTGACGACAACGTGGTCGACGCGGAGGTCGTCGAAGACGACGACGAGCAGGAGCGCAAGTGACGGATCGCGATGAGCGCGAGCCGGTGACCATCACCGACAAACGGCGCGTCGATCCGATCACCGGCGAAGTTCGGGACTCCGGCGCGGCCCCAAGTGGGTCGGCGCCGGAGGGCCCCGAAACCTCGGCGGAATCCGACGAGGCGGCCGAGCTCAAGGAAATGTTGCAGCGGGTCAAGGCGGAGTACGACAACTACCGCAAGCGGGCCGTTCGGCAGGAGCAGGCGGCCGCTGGTCGCGCCAAGGCTGCCGTTGCCGTTCAGCTGTTGCCCGTGCTCGACGACCTCGATCGCGCGCGCAGCCACGGTGACCTGGAGGCCGGCCCGTTGAAGTCGGTGGCCGACAAGCTCGTCGCGGCACTCGAAGGCATCGGGTTCGTGGCGTTCGGCGTCGAGGGTGACCCCTTCGATCCGTCGTTGCACGAGGCCGTGCAGCACGAAGGCGACGGCTCCAATCCCGTGCTCGGCACGGTGATGCGCCAGGGCTACAAGCTCGGCGACCAGGTATTGCGCCACGCAATGGTCGGAGTCGTCGACTCCGTCGAGGTGGCCGACACGATTGAGAATCCCGGCGACGCAGGCGATGAACACGCAGAATCAAACGAATAGACGAGAGTCAATGACAGGCGACGAGGAGGTGACGCGGCATGGCCCAGCGCGAATGGGTTGAGAAGGACTTCTACAAGGTGCTTGGCGTCTCCTCCGACTCGACTGCGGACGAGATCAAGCGCGCCTACCGCAAGCTGGCAGGCGAACTGCATCCCGACCGGAATCCCAACAATCCTGAGGCCGAGGAACGGTACAAGGCCGTCACCGAAGCAAAGGAAGTGTTGCTGGACACCGCCAAGCGCAAGGAGTACGACGAGACCCGTCGGCTCTTCGCCAATGGCGGGTTCGGGCGGCGGCCCAGCGGCGGCGGCGGGAACTTCGGCGGATTCGGTGGCTACGGCTCCGACGGCGTCGAGTTCAACCTCGGTGACCTGTTCGATGCGGCTCCCCAAACCGGCGGGGCCAACATCGGCGATCTGTTCGGCGGGCTCTTCGGCCGTGGCGCGCAACAGCCACGGCCCAGTCGTCCGCGTCGGGGCAATGACCTAGAGACCGAAACGGAACTGTCGTTCCTGGAGGCCACCAAGGGCGTTGCGATGCCGCTGCGGCTGACCAGCCCCGCGCCGTGTACCAACTGCCATGGCAGTGGCGCGCGGCCCGGCACCAGCCCACGGGTGTGCGCGACGTGCAACGGCTCGGGCGCCGTCAGTCGCAACCAGGGTGCGTTCGGGTTCTCCGAACCGTGCACCGACTGCCGCGGCACCGGCTCCATCATCGATGAGCCGTGCGAAGAGTGCGGTGGCAAGGGCGCGACGACCAGGACCCGCACCATCAACGTGCGGATCCCACCGGGTGTCGAGGACAATCAGCGCATCCGGCTCGCCGGACAGGGTGAGGCCGGCCTTCGGGGCGCGCCTTCGGGCGACCTGTACGTCACCGTGCACGTGCGTCCGGACAAGGTGTTCGGTCGTGACGGCGACGACCTCACCGTCACCGTGCCCGTCAGCTTTTACGAACTCGCCTTGGGCACAACGCTTTCCGTACCAACGCTGGAAGGCAAGGTAGGAGTCCGCGTGCCCAAGGGCACCTCCGACGGTCGCATCCTGCGGGTGCGTGGACGCGGCGTGCCCAAGCGGGCCGGCGGCCACGGCGACCTGTTGGTCACCGTGAAGGTCGCGGTTCCGCCGGGCCTCGAAGGGGAAGCGGCCGAGGCGTTGGAGGCCTACGCGAAGGCGGAGCGGGCGAGCGGATTCGACCCGCGGGCCAACTGGTCGGGGCACTGATGAGCGCTTGCGCGAAGAAGCGAGGGCACTGATGAGCAGAAGTCACGAGGAAGCCAGGACGTTCCTGATCTCGGTGGCCGCCGAGTTGGCAGGCATGCATGCCCAGACGCTGCGTACCTACGACCGACTCGGTTTGGTCAGCCCGCAGCGCAGTTCGGGCGGCGGAAGGCGGTACTCGCAGCACGACGTCGACCTGCTTCGCGAGGTCCAGCGCCTGTCCCAGCACGAGGGCGTCAACCTTGCGGGAATCAAGCGCATCATCGAGCTCACCAATCAGGTCGGTGCGTTGCAGTCAAGGCTCGCGGAACTGTCCGACGAGATCGACCGCATGCGCGCGCCGAAGAGCACCGCAGTGGTCGTGTGGCAGCCCGGACCCGCTCGGCGGCGACATCGGGCCGAGTAAGGGTCCTTTAGGTCACCTTGATCGAGAAGCGCGCCGTTTCCGGCTTGCCCGCCACGGCGAAGCGGTAGTTGCCACGGCGTAGCGCATCCGTCGGCGCCGCCATGGGTTCGAAGCAGACGACGTCGTCGCTGCGGGGCGCGAACACCTGGGCGGCGGGATAGCCCTTCTCGAACTTGACCTCGACGCGCCGGTCGCCACCGGCGAGCACGAATACCGAACCGTCCGTTACCTTGTCGAATCCGTCGTCGTACGCGATGTTCTTCAACGGTTCGGTCGCGCCATTCCAGTCCGCGTGCTCACCGGTCGGGATGCCCCAGTTGTCCACCGGAAGGTGACGCATGTTCGGCGT